>NZ_AP012322.1:336995-673991 GCF_001025155.1 Bifidobacterium angulatum DSM 20098 = JCM 7096
TTCGGTTCTGCTATTGCTTGGAGGCTGGATCCGGGGGCACGGTCCATGATATGTGCTTCGGTTCTACGGCTGTGCTGGCCGGGGTTTTCAGTGGGATTGGTTTCCAACGGAATTGGTCTCCAACGGGTGTTTTTCTCCAGTGGGATTAGCCTCCAATGGAATTGCCTCCAACAGGTGTTTTCTTCCAGTGGGATTGGCTTCCGGTGGGTGTTTTCCCCAGCGGGATTAGCTTTCGGTGGGTGCTTTCCTTCAATGGAATTGGCTGTCAACAGCTACCTTCTCCCAGCGGGGATTGGTTTTCGGTGGAATTAGCTCCCAGTGGGGATTGGCTTTCAACGGGTGTTTTCTCTCAGCGGGATTGACCTCCAGCGGGTGTTTCCTCCACTGTCTGGATGATTTGACTGTGTGGGCATGGTCTTGGCAGATGTTTTTATCTAAGCGGTAAGCTTAGGCGGCTGCTGTTCTAATTATGCGAGCGGTTTACCTCGCCCGTTTTTATCCATTGCCTGGATGTTTTGACCGCTGAATATCGTCTCGACAGCCATTATCTCCAGTGTCTGGATGTTTTGGGCGTCTGATGTCCTTCTTATCGTCCGTTTTTATCCAGCCGGTGGGTGTTTTGGTTGTGTGAGCGGCCTGTTAGCGTCCGTATTGTCCATTGGCTGGGTGTTTTGGTTGCGTGGCTGGCCGGTAAGCGGGTGTTTTTATCCAGTGACTGGGTGTTTTAGTCATGTAAGGAGATGCTGAGTGTCCGTTTCCTTCCATTGATTGGATGATTTGGTTCTTTAATCGGCTGGTAAGAGAGTGGATTTTTCCATTGGCTGGATATTTTGGCGTCTGATGTCCTTCTCAGCATCCGTTTTTACCCAGGCAGTGGATGTTTGGGTGTGCTGGCGGCTCGTCAGGGGTTGTTTTATCCAGTCAGTGGATGGTTTGGTCGTGTGGGTGTCTTGTCAGAGGGCGTTTTATCCAGCAGATGGGTGTTTTGGGCGCTGAATGTCCGTGAAGCCCTCTTTTCTTCCACTGTCTGGATGTTTTTTTGGGCGTCTTAGTTGCTTCTTAGCGTCCGTTTTATCTAGCCGGTGGGTGGTTTGGGTGTGTGGGAGGTTAGTCAGAGGTTGTTTTTATCCAGTCAGTGGATGATTTGTCCATATGCATGGCGTCGGTCGACTGGATTTTTCCATTGGTTGGATGTTTCTGCCCGTGGCTCCGCGGTATGCCCATGATTCGGGACAAGTGTCTGAGATTCAGGAGAGGACGGTCCCCTCCGCGCGCCATGGTATGGTGATTCGGTTTTGCGGCGTGGATTGGAATTGTTGCTGGAGGGGAGCATGTCTACTCGGAATGCCGATGAGGACTTCGCCATGCTGTTTTCGTCGGTCTTCGCTTTTTCGAAGCATCTGGTCAAATGGGAGGACAACCGGATGCGGGATAAATATGACCACAATTGCTTTCGTTTTCCGGGCAGCCTTCATCGCCTGAGATCCGGGAGACGTTGACCTATCAGCAAGCACGAGGCGACCTGTTCCTCAAGATGGTGGGATACGAGCCGTTGGATAATGCGTTTGGAATGGAGGAAGAGACGACGCTGACGATGGCTCTTCCCGGTGACGTTGACGTGCATGGTTGGAGCATCAGCTCGGGGATTTCCGTCAAGAGCCCAGATCCCACTCAATTGGAGCAGCTTGAGCTGAAATGCTTCGGTGCTGTGTGCGGAGAGGACTTCGTCGTTCGCGACAATCGATGCCTGCGTGAGAAGGTCCCTTATCTTGGCGTTTATCTGGATGGGCAGCTGGTCGGATCCTGCTATGTGTATGTGGCGGGTGGGTACGCCTGCGTGGACAGTCTTATGGTGGATGAGGGTTTCAGACGGCGGCATGTTGCCGCGACGTTGCTGAAGCATGCCGTCGAGGATGCGAGGAGAGTCGGGGCCGTTCCGTATCTTCACGCCGATGCCGAAGATGTTCCGAAAGATATCTATGCCAGGTTGGGATTCCGCGTCGTGGATATGGCGTATGAGTACTCGTGCACCGATTTCGCTGATCTCAAGTTGGATTAGGGCGCTACCTCCGGGATCTCGAAGCAGCAGACGGTCGCTCTCTGCGCAGTGCAGTTCCGTAGTTGCGCGCGGCTGAGCGGCCGATTCGCGTTTTCTGCGGGTTTCGTTACAACTTCTGCGACCGGAGCGACAACATATGTCACCCCAGTCGCAGAAGTTGTCATCAGGCCCGCATTTTGTGTTGCCGTCGTCACGGAAAACGAGCGCCCTCGCCTCGGCGCGGAAAAGAAGTCCGGTACGCCTGTAATGACCATGACCCATGCCGGTGCTAGTGTGGGCGCGTCCGGAACTTATGTTCCATGGCGAGTCGCGATTCTCGCCGGAGCGTGCGCGGCAACGTGCGCGTTCCTATCAACCCAAGAAGCAAAACAGAGAAGAGATAATGGAAAAGTTTTTCCATCTGAAGGAGAGCGGCACCACCGCGTCCACTGAGGTCATGGCCGGTCTGACCACGTTCTTCGCCATGTCCTATATCATCATCGTCAACCCGCAGATCCTGTCCCAGACGGGTATGCCGTGGGGCGGCGTGTTCCTAGCCACCATCATCGCGGCCATCATCGGCACGCTTGTCATGGGCCTGTTCGCCAATGTGCCGTACGCACAGGCCGCCGGTATGGGTCTGAATGCGTTCTTCACCTACACCGTCTGCTTCGGCCTCGGCTTCTCGTGGCAGCAGACTCTGTGCATGGTGTTCCTGTGCGGTCTGATCAACATCATCATCACCGTCACCAAGATCCGCAAGATGATCATCAAGGCCATTCCGGAGCTGCTGCAGAACGCCATCGGCGGCGGCATCGGCCTGTTCGTGGCCTATGTCGGCTTCCTGAACGTCGGTTTCTTCACGTTCACCACCAAGGATGCCAAGGCTGCCGGCAAGGGTCTTGCCACGGCTGCAACCCCGGGCCTGGCGGTCATGAACAATCCGACCATCTGGCTGTTCGTCATCGGTCTGATTCTTGCGATCGTCTTCACCGTGCTCAAGGTGCGTGGCGGCATGCTGCTGTCCATCATCATCACCGCCGTCATCGGCATTCCGATGGGGCAGACCACCATGGCCAACTCCGTGTCCATCGCCGATACCTTCGCCCAGCTGCCGCAGACCTTCGGCGTGATCTTTACCAAGGATGGTTTCCCGGCGCTGTTCTCCGACGTGTCGAAGCTGCCGATCATCCTGCTGACCATCTTCGCGTTCTCCATGTCCGACACCTTCGACACCATCGGCACCTTCATCGGTACCGGCCGTCGTACCGGTATCTTCTCCGAAGAGGACGAACAGGCTCTGGAGAACGGCTCCGGCTTCTCCTCCAAGATGGATAAGGCCCTATTCGCCGATTCCATCGCCACCTCCATCGGCGCTATCTGCGGTACGTCCAACACCACCACCTACGTGGAGTCCTCCGCTGGCATCGCCGCCGGTGGCCGTACCGGCCTGACATCCGTGGTCGTGGCGGTCTGCTTCGCGCTGTCCGCGTTCCTGTCCCCGGTCATTTCCGCAGTGCCGTCCGCCGCTACCGCCGGTGTGCTGGTCGTGGTCGGCTGCATGATGGCATCCTCGTTGAAGGAGGTCGAGTGGGGCGACATCTCCGAGGCCATTCCGGCGTTCTTCGCTTCCGTGTTCATGGCGTTCAGCTACTCCATTTCCTATGGCATCGCCGGCGGCTTCATCACCTACTGCATCATCAAGACCTGCAAGAAGCAGGCCAAGGATGTGCATCCGGTGATCTGGGTCGTGGCGATTCTGTTCATCCTCGACTTCGTGGTGACCGCCATCCTGTAGTCGTGCGGGTCATGTGCGCTGCATGAGTCGCTGATAGACGAAGCGCCCGATTCCTCCGGTGGGGGAGCCGGGCGCTTCGCTATAAACGGTGCCGGTGCAGTGGGCAGGGTGCAACTGGTCTTGTCAGCTGGTGTGGCCGATGGCGCTGACGAGGGCGCTCATCCAGTCCAGCAGACTGTTGTAGTTGCTGGGCATCTGTTCGCTGATTTCGATGATCGGCACGTCGGCTTTCTTGGCGGCGTCGGTGATTTGCCTGGTTGTTGCGTTGGCTTCCTGCGGGTTGAGAATGAGCATGGAGATGCGTTTGTGCTTCAGTGCGTTGGTGAATTGCGTGATGTCGCCGGGTGTCGGCTCGCTTTCGTTCGCCGTGGCCTGCGCGTACCCGGTGGGCGTGCGGTCGATCATGCCCAGGTCGTCGGCGAGATAGTGCGCCACGGATTCGGTTGCACCGTAGGTCATGCCCTTGGTCGCCTCCTCGTTTTTGGCGATGCGATCTTCGAGCTCGGTTTCCTTGGCCTGCCATGCCTTGTTGAGTTTGCTGAATTCGCTGGCTTTGGCGGGCATCGCCTTGCGGTAGGCTGCGGTGATCGCGTCGGCGGTTTTGGCGCGGACGTTGGCGGAGAACCACACGTGCGGGTTGTCGCCGTCCTTCTTGCCGCCTGCTTCGGCGGCGTTCACTACGGTCGCCTTGCCGTTCGCCGCGCCTTTGATGGCCCATGGGTCGTAGTCGGCGCCGTTGACGATGGCGACCGTGGCGTTGTGCAGTCGGTTCACGTCTGCGGTGGTCGGTTCGTAGTCGTGCGCTTCCACGTTGGTGGAGTGGATGATGCTGTTCACTTCCACCAGGTCACCGCCGAGTTCTTTGGCGAGTGTTCCCCATTGGTTGATGGAGGCCACCACGGTAATGGTGTTCTTCACGTTGCTGTTCGCGCTGTTGCCTGTGCTGGTTGCGCTTCCGCATGCGGTGCCGGTCAGCAGCAAGGCCATGCAGGCTGCGGCTGCGGTGATGGTTTTCTGTAGACGGGTCAACGGTTCTCCTTGTTGTGCCGGTTGCTTCGTCGTGCAATTGCGGCTGGTTTGTGGTTGTGGTTTTCGGTGATGACGCCATCATATCATAAATGAGAACCGTTATCAGTAAACGGGTGTCGTTGAAGGCGGCAGGTCCATCGGTTGGGGCTGCGTCCTAGAGTGAGTGCCGTCAACATACGGTAACGCGATAAGCGGGGAGAGAAAGGAAAGCATATGGCCAAGCCGTTGGTCGAGGTCAATATCACGTCGTGGAGAAAGAACCGCGTCCCCGCAGGAAGCGAATACGGCCGGGTGCTGGTTATGCCGGGCACCGGCTATAACTGCGATCGTCCGCTGTTGTATTGGGCGGCGCAAGCGCTGGCGGAAAACGGATGGCGTGTGGATCGGATGAACGTGCGCAACGCCTCGGACGACCTGTCGGTGGTCACCCCGGTGATCAACGGTGCGATCGACGGCTGGGTGGAGCGTGTGCGTACGGAAGACGCGTCCGGCAGGCTGATGCTGATCGGCAAATCCCTGACCACACTGACCTATCCGCATGTGGCGCGCGCGCATCAGCTGCCGTTCGCATTGCTCACCCCGGTGATCAACCCCGCCGATTTCGACCCGACCGATCAGATCATCCCCGTCGAGGAGGATGGGGGAGACGTGGCCTATCCCGGCCCGGCGCCGCTTATCTGCGCCGGTACCGCCGATCCCTTCTATGATCGCGCTAAGGCCAATAAGCTCACCTCCCATGTGCATGAGTACCCGGATGCCAACCATTCCATCGAAGTGCCCGGCCATTGGCGTCGTTCCCTCGACTATCTCAAGGAGGTCACCGCTTCCGTTGCGCAGTATGCCGCAACGTTGTAAGGGCGGTTGGCAGCGGCGTTCTCTCCGGTGGTGGATTCGGCGTATCGCACTGCATGCTGCGACACGCCGATATGCATGAAGTCTTGGGCGGTGCGTATCGTAGCAACCCGTAAACCACAGACCGTTGGTTGAAATGCGTGAGAGCGTATTTCCGAAGTTTGGTTCGCCAAGCCAGCGCAGGTTGAGAGATATAAGCCCATTTGCGGGCTGCCGGAAACGGCCTTATGTTGCTCTGCCTGTGCGCAGGGCTTTTTTATTGCCTGGCAAGGCGCGCTTCGAGTCAACGGCCGACTTAGGAAGGAACGCCATGAAGAGGCCCGAAAAGGAAGCGGTGGTCGCTCAGCTGACGGACGAGTTCCGTTCTGCTGATGCTATCTACCTGACCGAGTACCGCGGGCTTACCGTTCCGCAGATCTCTGATCTGCGCGAAAAGCTAGGCCGCGATACTTCCTACACTGTGGCAAAGAACACGCTGGCACGCATCGCCGCCAAGGAAGCGGGCATCGAGGGTCTCGACGAGATTCTCTCCGGCCCGACCGCCATCACCTTCGTGCATGGTGACTTCATTGAGGCTGCCAAGGTCATCCGTGACTTCGCCAATGACAACAAGGCCCTCGTCATCAAGGGCGGTTTCGCAGACGGAACCGTGTACGATGCCGAAGGTGCCAAGCAGCTGGCAGATCTCAAGTCTCGCCCGCAGCTGCTCGCGGAATTCGCCGGCGACATCAAGGCTACGATGTCCAAGGCCGCGTACCTGTTCAACGCTCTGCCGACCAAGGCCGTGCGTACGATCGATGCGCTGCGCGAGAAGCAGGAAAAGGCTGCCTGATTCAGTTGCGGCTTGCCGCATGAATCGATAATTGCAAAGAAAACAAATTTTTAGGTGACGGTCACCTCTTCAATTCAGCCCGTCACCAAGATTGAAAGGAAGCCATTATGGCTAAGTACACCAACGATGAGCTGCTCGAAGCTTTCGGTGAGATGACCCTGGTTGAGCTCTCCGAGTTCGTCAAGGCCTTCGAAGAGAAGTTCGACGTCGAGGCTGCTGCCCCGGTCGCCGCTGTTGCCGCTGCTGCTCCGGGCGCTGCTCCGGCTGCTGAGGAGAAGGACGAGTTCGACGTCATCCTCTCCGCCGTTGGCGACAAGAAGATCCAGGTCATCAAGGCCGTCCGCGCTATCACCTCCCTGGGTCTGGCTGAGGCCAAGGCTCTGGTTGACGGCGCTCCGAAGGCTGTCCTGGAAGGCGCCAAGAAGGAAGACGCCGAGAAGGCCAAGTCCCAGCTGGAAGAAGCTGGCGCTACCGTCGAGCTCAAGTGATTCGCGCGGCTTCGAGCCGCTTGTCACAGCTTTCCGCGAAACCCCGTACCTGGTTCCAGGTGGCGGGGTTTCGCCGTTAATGGGAGAAAGTTGTTAATTCCTGAGCTGTAATCCCTCAAAAGGGATTGCTCCATGACACAATAGGAATAGTGTCTAATCACGAAAAGGAGGCTATGCGGTGAGCGCTGAAACGGCATGCCACTGGCAGGTAAAGGTCAACGGTGGCCAACAGATCACTGTCCATCCTGGTGAGAACGTAGAGATTGGACGTAAACCCCTGCGACCATTGCCCGATGATGGCACGACGCGCATGGAGGTGGAGGATTCCACCAAATCGATGTCGAAACGCCACGCGCAGTTCTCCGTGCGGAGCGACGGCCAGGCCATCCTGCATGATCTCAACTCGACCAACGGCACCTACATCATTCGCGATAATGGCGAACTGATGCGTCTTCCTGAAGACGATGACTATATTCTTCCGTATTCGCCGATGCGTGTTCAGTTCGGCGATGTGCCGGCTGATTTCGAACGCGTGGATGCATCGGAGCATGAGCAGAGCGCGCCGGTTGCGAATCTATTCGACTATTCGATGCCGACAGTCACGCATCAGGAACCCGACGCGGCAGATATGTCCGTCGATCAGATCCTCGATTTGCGCGCCGGCGAACCGACGACCATGTTCCAGTCCCAGCGGCCGAAATCTCAGAACAAGCCGGTTCTGAGCGGTAGCGCAAACGATGCCGCGGCCCAGCCGGTGCAGCCAGTGCAACCTGTCCAGTTCGTGCAACCGGTTCAGCCGATGACAGCGGAACCTCCCACGGATTGGCCGGTGCAGCAGGAACACGCTGAACAGCCGGTTGCGCAGTCACCGCTTGACCGACAGCCCAGGCAAAGCGAAGAGACCGCTCAGCCGGCAGACGTGATGCCGACGGCACAGCCATCCATGCAGCCAGTCCACCGTCTGGTGCAAAACGCCGAGGAATCCTCCAAACAGACACGACTGCTGTTTCCCAGCGAGGATGAACATCAGGAACAGCCACACAACCTGTTCGCTGGGATCGACGAGCATATGGCGGACGTGCGCGAATCTCGTGAATCCGGTATCCCAGCCAATAATCAGACCGGTGATCAGGACGTTGCGGAGCCGGCGGACGCTCAGCAGCCGACGCAGGCCGGCATACAGGCCGAACCGTTGATCGCGCAGCCGGAAGCGGGCAATGCGCCAGTTGCCGACCGGACGTTCATGCGGTCGCAGGCCGAGCCGGAAGCGGAAACCGCGGTGTTCCGCGAGACCCGTTCCGTGGTCTTCACCCCACTTGCCCGCAATGCCGAAACGCAGCAGGGTAATGGCTTTGCCTCGCCCATCAATGCCGCCGACGCGGCAGGCGGATTCACGCCAGCCTTCGAACCGGGATCGGTGTTCGATAAGGTTTCCCGCGGCGAATTCAACAAGCCTCCTGAGCCTGTTATCGAGGTCGACGGATTGAGCTCCGAAGACGCCCGCCGTACGCCGGATATGACCAAGCAGTTCGAAATGGCGCGTCATGCCGAGCTGCTGCCGTTCCTGGCCATGAACCCGTCCCTGTACGACGATCTGTACGCCTGGCTCGCGGCGCAGGGCAATAAGGACATCGATGAGGCTCTTGCCAATAATCCGGGCTATCAGGATTACCGTAAAGCAGTAGGAAAGTGATCGAATACATGAGTACGCAATCCATGCTTGACCAATTCCAGACATGGCATGATGAGTATCGTGCCTCGCTGGCTCCGTCTCCATTGGAGGACATCAACCAGCTCAGCGCCCAGCTTGATATGACGCATGCACATCCATCCGGCGTGGCGCAGCTGTTCGCGGCAGGCCACGTGACATTGGAATCGATGTTCCGCGACAACGGCATGCTGAGGGCTGCCGAACGGCGTTTGGGAAGGGTGCTGGAAAGCCAGGCCTCCAAGAAGCGTGTCAGTGGTGTGGCCGAACTGTCGCTGATCGTCGGCGTCGCAATATGGAAGGGGAGCGCGTTGCCGGTGCTGCTGTACCCGGTGGACGTGACCCGCAGCGAACAGCTGGGGCATTCCTCCCTGAGATTCACCGGCAAGGTGTCGCTCAACTCGGCACTGGTCTCACGTCTGCATGCCGCCGGCGTATATATCGACGAAGACAGGCTGCTGGACAGCTCCAACTACCGTTCCGGCTCTCCTGAGACATCCGCCATTTTCGCCGCCATCTCCAACGAGGCCAAGGCGCGCATCGCTGATTTCTCCATTGAACGCCGCATCATTCTCGGCTGCTTTATGGAGCCTGCGGCGTTGATTCTTGCGGAAACGCAGCGCATCATCGATCGGCTTGGCAACGGCCCGAGCGGCAACGTACTGCTTGACGCACTGGCTGGCGACGATTCGTCCCGTGCGGCTTTGGGCAACGTGTCCATTCCCGAATACAGCCCGTTCGACGCCGATCCTCATTCCGAATACGAGGTGGGCGATGTCGACAACACCGTGCGGTATGCCGCGCAGCTGGCCGCAGCCGGCCACAGCATCGTCGTCGACTCCGCTTCGGGTAACGATACCGCTGAACGTGCCGCAGCCATCGCCTCACGATGCGTGATGAACGGACGTTCCGTGCTGTATGTGCCCGGCGTGGCGGAGCAGAAGCGCCATTTCCTCCAGTCCATGCATGCCAATGAGATGACCGGCATGGTATTGGATATCGCCGATGAGGATTCCAACACCAGCATCGACCGTCAGCTTATCGCCGCGGTCGGGTTCCAGACGGGCGTGGCCAGCCAGCATTTCGACCAGCTCTCCGACGAACTGGTCGGCGTGCGCTCCAGGCTGACGCGCTATCTGGGCGATTTGCACGGCGTCAACGAGAAGTGGGGCGTCTCCGCATACCAGACTATTCAGAATCTGGCCTCGATCTCCACCTATCCCACGCATCCGAGTACCCATGTGCGTCTTTCCGAAGCATCCGCACGCCAGATTGGCGGTCATCTCGACGAATGGGCGGACAAGCTCAAACGTGCCGGTGAGCTCGGCGAATACACGCTCGGCCCGGACGACACCGCATGGTACAAGGCTTCGATCACCAACGAGGAAGACGCGGTGAACGCATACCAGCGTGTGGTCGATCTGATGCAGAAGGTCTTCCCCGCCGTACGCGAGCATGTCAGCATCACCGCGCAGACCTGCGGTTTCCCCGTGCCGAATACCGCCCGCGAATGGGCGCGTCAGATCACGGTGCTGAAGAACTTGAGGCGCGTGCTCGATGTGTTCCAGCCCGAGATTTTCGAACGCGACATCGACGCGATGATCGAGGCAAGCAAGTCCAAGGAACAGCGCAAGAGCGAAGGCACCACCATGGGCTTCTGGGAGCGCCGCCGCCATGTGCGCGAGGCGAAATCCCTGCTGCGCGTGGGCGCGCAGGTCGAGAACCTGCATGATGCCCTTATCGTGGTGAAGAAGCAGGGCGAGCAGTGGCATGCCCTTGTACCGCATGGCGGATGGCCGGTATTGCCGCAGCGTCTCGATCAGATGATCTCCACCCAGGAGACCATGTCCGAGGACATCACCGCTCTCGATACCGTACTGAGCACCACCCCGCGTGGCGGTGAGCTCGAAGCCCGGGATTTCAACGATGTCGAATCCAGGCTGAAGAGCCTGTACGATGACCATCTGGCCCTCGACACCCTGCCGGAACGTTGCCGCTTGGAGAACGAATTCCAGGCGGCCGGGCTGAACGATCTGGTCGCCGACCTGACCAACCGTCAGGTGGGCAACGACGCGGTGGGCGCTGAACTCCAGCTTGCCTGGTGGACCACTGTGTTCGACGATATCGTGCATTCCTCGCCGATCATCTCCAACCAGGACGGTTCGGCGCTGGCCACCGTCACCGAACGATTCGAGCAGGTCGATGTGGAGCATGTGCGTTCCATCGGCCCGATGGTCGCGCAGGAATCCATGCGTCGCCTTTGCGACCTGCTGTTCTCCCGCACGCAGGAAGCCAACATGCTGCACACGCAGCTGACCAGCCAGACCAAGGTGACCTTGGACAGCATGCGCCGTGAGCATGCCGAGATTCTTGCAGCTTCGAAGCCGATTCTTATGGCCACGCCGGATACGCTCGCCTCGCTGACCGAGCCGACCACGCTTGCGGATGTCGCCATCGTCGACGCTTGTGCGCATATTCCGGCCATCCAGCTGCTCAGCATCGTCTCGCGTGTCAAGCAGATCGTGATCATCGCGCATCGCAATACGGTGACGTGCGAGAGCCTGAAGCAGCTGATCGACATACTGCCCCAGATCGAGGTCAAGTCCCGTCCGGTGCGCCGTTCCCTCAGCTTGGCGGCATTCCTTGAATCCGAGGGGTATGGCGAAGTGCATTACGACGCCTGCACCGAGGCCGTTCGCGGTCATGTGGCGTACCACAGTCTTGACGCGGTAGGCACTCCGGTGCTCAACACGGGTTTGGTGGAATCCAGTCAGCAGGAGATCGCCGAGGTGGTGCGACTGATTACCGAGCGTGCGGCAAGCTTCGCGGTGGTACCGACCACCTACATGCTTACCGTGGTGACGCTCACCGATTCGTTCCGTGTGCGGCTGGGTGCCGAACTGAAGGCGCTTGCCTCCAAGGACAAGGCCATGGGATCCTTCCTGCGTCATGTGCGTCTGATCGGCATCCGCGAGGTTGCCGGCGCCCAGGCTACGGACGTGATTCTTTCGCTATGCTATGCGAAGACCGCGCATGGCCGACTGCTGCAGCAGTTCGGTGCGCTGGAGGAGCCCGGCGGGCGCGGCATGCTGCTCGATGCGCTGGCTTTGGCCGATCGCCATGTCGATATTGTCAGTGCCTTCGGTTCCGTCGATATGGACGATGAGCGTATCCACCAGCCTGGTGCGAAACTGTTGAAAACGCTGCTTACGTGGGCCGAACAGCTCGGCGGCGAGGACATCCGCCCGGCCGAATCCGAATATGGGCGCAATGTGCTGCTGAACGATCTTGCCGACCGTATTCGCAACCGTGGCTTGAACGTCGCAGTGAACTATGGGTTCAATCGCGGCGTCACCATTCCGATGGTGGTCGGGCTGAAGGATAAGCCATTCGCCTTGGCGGTGCTTACCGACGACGCGAACTTCATGTCGATCCAATCCACGCGTGAACGGCATCGTATGCTGTCCGCCGATCTGATGACGTTGGGCTGGTCCGTCGCTTCCGTATGGAGCGTCGGCGCGTTCGTCAATCCCGAAAAGGAAGTCGATCATCTGGTGTCTCAGCTTGCCGACCTGTATCGGGGGCTCGAATGAGCGATGAATCAGGCAAGATGGCCGGTAACATCGGCGAAGGCGATGCACGGTCCTACAGTGCGACTCGTCGTACGCCGCGCAAGCACAAGCGCGTGGTACGTCAGGGCACTGAACTGTTTGACGCCGATGGCGTCAAGCTCGAACCCTCCGACATGATGACCGAACGGCAGCGCGAAGCGGACGACGATAAGCGCATTCTCACCGAGCTTCCGCCGCACTGGGCGCAATTCAGCGAACGGGGCCATTAAGAGGGCGGTCGGCAAAGCCGAGCGGTCGTATGAAGCGGTTGTATGGTTGGGCCCCGCACAGGATCCTGTGCGGGGCGTCGATCTGCTTGCGGGCGTTCTGCGCGCCCTTGGCATCGAAACGGATGAGGAAGTAGCGTGCGTCGTCTGCAGTCAGCAGCAGCGATCTGCCGTCCTTGCCGGTCGCCGTCTCCGTTATAGGAGATATTGACAGTGGCGCCGAGCGTGTTCATTGCGGTTACGGTGATGTCGATGCCGGTGAATCCTCCGCTTGCCGTTTCGCGGAAATTCGTCGATGGTGTGGTGGATCCGTTGACGTGGTCCCCTGCAACAGGTTAGGGTTGCCGCTGTGACCCGATGCCTGTTTCATGTTCACCAGCTCGATAATCGCGTTGTGCGGTTCTCCGGCACCAAGATTGGTATGCGTAAAGATTTTTGACTCATTGAGCTCCGCCTGATGCAAGAACGAATGCCGTGACCATGCCGATCAGTCGCTTCAATCCGGCATGTTGTCTGCTCGGTCCGGTCTCCTCTGGCTTCATTGCATCCTCTTTTCTCTCCCGTATGCGAGCCGCGGAATCATCGTCGCGATTGCGCTGCTTTATCCCTGAAAAGGCATGTGCCTATGCTATCCCGCCCCGTTATGGGTGAATCGCCGGTTATCGGTGCACTGCGATGATCGCTCCCGATTCGCCGGCCTTCATCACACGGATGGCTGATTGCGGATCCAACGCCACGGTCAGGAGATTCCGTTCGGTGCTGTTGCCGTCTTGCCGAGCCTTGGTTTCCATGATCATGGCTTGACTGGCCAGTGTGCAGGCTGCAGGCTGCTCGTTGTTGTGTTCCTGCGAGGTCGGCTCGCAACCCACCGCCGAGACCAGCGATACCGTATCTCCCGGTATCAGTGCGTTGATGCTGTTCGCCACGGCGATATCGAGCACGGTGTCTCCGGTTGTGATCGTGGGGGCTTTGCCGACGCTGCCGGCATACAGCGGCTGCCCGGCCTCGATAGGGTGCTGCGCGATGGAGCCCACTGCTTTGTCAGTGGTATGAAGCGCCTTGCCGGTGACTGGCGAGGCAGGAACCGTCATCATAACAACATCGTCATGCCGGATGGTCGTTCCACGTGCGATGGGCGTCGCCGCCGTCACGATGGTGTCCGTGCCGGTGATGGCGTCCAAAGAATACAGAACACCGAATACCGCCAGGCATAGGAACATTGCGGTGGCGCCGCGGAAAAGCCGTGCGCGGCGACGTCGGGCCGCAAGAGTCGGCGCGGCGAAGGAGGTAAAGAAAGACCATGGCGGTGCGTTGGTGTACTTCATACCGCCATGGTCGGGGAATGGGCCTGCGTATGCAAGCCGTAGCGGCCTGTGTGGATTGTGCCTTATCGATTCTTCACCAATCGCACACCGTTACGTTGCCGCAGTATATGGACCCTGGGCAAAGCCGGGCATCCATGCAGTCGCATTTATGCAATCAGCTCTTATCGGTGCGGTAGAAGCCGGAACCCTTGAACTCAATCGGGACCGCGGAATACACCTTGCGTACCTGCTCCTCATGGCATTCGGGGCAAGTGGTGATCGGGTCGTCGCTGAAGGACTGGTACTTGGTGAAGTCATAGCCGCAATTCTTGCAGCGGTAATGATAGGTAGGCATACGTTCCTCCTGAATAGACGTCTTACTCGGGTTGCAACCGTTCATATCCTAGTCGGCGCTCTGACACGGCCACGCCTGATTACGCTTGAGGATAAGCGATGGGCGAGTAGCCGAGCGGCGTGAACGTGCCGGTGACGGGAATGTCGTGTCTTTCGCGGGGAAGGTCGGTGCGAGCCACCTCCCAGGGCCAGCATATGGCCACCATCGGTGTGCCTGGCGCACAATGGGCCAGCGCCCGGTCATACCAGCCTCCGCCTCGTCCCAGTCTCGTTCCATGAATATCGACCAGCAACGCCGGGAGCAGCACGAGCCCGGCTTGTGCCAGGGCGTCTGCCGGCAGCGTATCGCCGGAAGGCTCCTGCGGCCGGTGCATGCCAAGGTCTTCGAGCGGCAGGTCGGAATATTCGCCCCACCCGATATCGAGTCCACTGCCGAGCCGAGGCAGCAGAATACGGTACCCCTGCTCGGCGAGCGCATGCAGCAATGGTCTTGTCTCGATCTCCGATCCCATGGAAAGAAACGTTGCCACGGTGCGCTGCTGGCGTGGCAGCGGTAATGCGTCGATGCCGCGGGCAAGGGCCTCGCCGGCCTGTCTGCGCTCGGTAATAGTGGTTGCCTTGCGTTTGACGATGACGTTTCGACGCAAAGCCTGTTTGCTGTCCTTCGGCTCCATGCCAGCCAGCTTACCGGTGCCGGTTCCTGTTGGAGATTCGGGCCGGCGGCGTCCGTCTGACGGTCGGCATGCGCCATGTGCGGCGACGTTGATGGCACAATGGTGGTGTGGTTTTGCTTCAGACTCTTCGCGGCGTATTCGGGGTGGCGTCGCCAAACGCCATCCGTGTGCCTCTCGTATTGCATGCGCCGGTAGGTGGCGTGCCGATTTCGCTTCGCACCATGGATATGGACGATGCCGATGAATGGAATACCGTTCGATGGCAGAACTCGGATTGGCTCAAGCCCTGGTCGGCGGGCGATCCGATGCATGGCGCAGGGCTGACGTTCGGGCAATGGGTGCGCCAGCAGCGGCATAATGAGGCTCAGGGCACGGGCATAGTGTTCATGATCGAATATCGCAAGCATATGATCGGTCAGATTTCTTTGGGCGCCATCACCTATGGCGCGATGCGCAGCGGGGTGGTCGGCTATTGGGTGGCGCAAGGCTATGCCGGCCATGGCATCGCCCCCATGGCGCTCGCCATGTTGGCGGATTGGGCCATCGGCAGCCCCGACGGTCCGCAATTGCATAGGCTGGAGATCGCCATTCTTCCGGAGAATGGGCGTTCCCTGGCCGTGGTGCGCAAGGTAGGCGCCCGCGACGAGGGTGAAAGGGCCAACTACATGTATGTCGACGGTCGTTGGCGCACGCATCGGACCTTCAGTCTGCTTGCCGAAGATCTGGGTGATGGGTTCGAATCTCGTCTCATATCCCGACACGCCCAGAGAGAAACGCGAATATTGTGATGCCGTTCACCTATTCTTGAGGGTTATGGGATACGATTCACTGAGCACGATTATCGTGGTGGTAATCGTACTCTTGGGAATCGCGGTCTGGCTGCCCTTACGAACGTCCAACAGCATGAAGCAAGTGCTGGAACATCGTGCGGACAAGTTTTCGACTTCGTTGCATCTTGTGGATGAGCACAGCGGAACACGGTTCAGCGATGGCCAGACACATATGGAAGGGGTTGGGATGCAGCCGAACACGAAGCAGCCGGGTATGCCTACGGCAGAACGCGTTGCTCAGGTACGTAGCCTGCGTCGGGCGGCGATTAAGCGTCGCCGCATCATCGTTGCCGCACTGGCGCTGATTACGGTGGTGGTGCTGGTCTGTGCGTTTTCGTTGCGGTTCAGCCCGTTGTATGCGTTGATTCCCGGCGCGTTGCTGGCGGTGGTTCTGGCGTTTGGCGTGCATGCGTCGAAGCAGGCTCACGAGTGGGAGCATGAACTGTCGTTGGCTCGTAAGCGAGTGGCCGGTAACAAGGCTGTTCTGGAGGCTCAAAAAAAAGCGCGTGAGGAACGTGAGGCGCAGTGCGTCCGAGAACAGGCGCAAGCGCAAGCGGTGGCTGAAACCCCTACCGATGAGATGACGCAGCGTGAGATTCGTCAGGCGTTGCATAAGGCGCAGGTTGAGCAGCGCAAGGCATTGCAGGAGCATGCCGCGCGTAAATCGCAGGAGCAGCAGGGCAAGGCTGTTGTGGCGGTGGTGGAAAGACCGTTGCCTGAGCCGCATTCGGAATCCGAGACCGTTCGTGAGGCCGGTGCGCAGGATCTTATTTCCTTCTCGCTTGGCAGAGCGCGTGATGTGGATGTCGAGGCTGCTGAGAGCACGGAGCATGCGCAAGAGGATCCTCGCAGTCTCGAGATCAAATCCACCCGTCAGGTCGCTAAGGCCGAGCCGGTTGATACCGCAGAGCGCGAGGCACTGGCATCCCAGGCGAAGATGGAGACCGAGCCCGCTTCCGCTCAGGATCACGATAAGGCTTTTGACGCGCAGACCGTTGACGTTGATTCCTTCCATAAGTCCGAGCAGTCGGCGCAGGTGGCGGTTCCCGCCGCGACCTGCGATTCGCTGGGCGGCAATCTCGAGGAGATTCTTGCGCGTCGCGTCGCGCAGTGAGCCTGGGGAAATTTCTCTCACAGCGTTAGCACTCGAGTTGGCAGAGTGCTAAAAATCGCGCTACGATATGGTTCAGTGCTTGAAACCACTCAGGTGATCGTCAGCCTCTTGGGTCCGTTTCCTGGCGCAGATACACTGAACTACTAACGAATACGAGGTGACCCACAGTGTCGATTAAGCTCACACCGTTGGAAGACAAGATTATCGTCAAGCAGGCTGAGGCCGAGACCCAGACCGCTTCCGGTCTGTTCATTCCGGACAACGCCAAGGAGAAGCCGCAGCAGGGTGAAGTTCTGGCTGTCGGCCCGGGCCGTCGCAACGATGCCGGCGAGCGTATCCCGGTGGACGTCAAGGTTGGAGACAAGGTGCTGTACTCCAAGTACGGCGGCACCGAAGTGCACTACGAGGGCGAGGATTACCTGATCGTCGCTGCTCGTGACATCCTGGCCATTCTTGGCTGAGATTCCCCGTTACGTAAGAAAACCCCGCGTTTTTTCGCGGGGTTTTCTGTTGAATACGCTCTCTATGGTATCGAAAAGCCGCTTAATTCCTTGCGACACGCCGTGCGGGTGCCTCGAGTTGCGAAAGTCTTCCAGACATGGCATATTATTCGAGTTGCCTGTTGAGGTTCAGCCAAGACAGGGAGCAGAGACCTGGCGGATTTCCCAAGCGGTCAAAGGGAGCTGACTGTAAATCAGCCGCTTCGTGCTTCAGTGGTTCGAATCCACTATCCGCCACGCCCCGATAGCTCAGTGGTAGAGCACTTCCTTGGTAAGGAAGAGGTCGTGAGTCCAATTCTCACTCGGGGCTCTCTGGCGGGGTAGCTCAGCTGGCTAGAGCGTACGACTCATAATCGTAAGGTCAAGAGTTCGAGCCTCTTCCTCGCTACAAATTGCGCCCGTTGACCGACGGGCGCTACTAATGACTACAGAGGTGAATGAACATGGCTAAGAGCGCCGACATCCGTCCCGGCATCACGCTGGCATGCACCGAGTGCAAGGAGCGTAATTACATTACGACCAAGAATCGTCGTAACACTCCTGATCGCCTTGAACTGAAGAAGTTCTGCGCTCGCTGCGGCAAGCAGACCGTGCACCGCGAGACTCGCTGAGCACCCAATGCTTTGAAGACCCGACCACTGGTCGGGTCTTTTTGTATGCTGGCAACCATGACTTCTTTTGCAGACATCACTACCATCGCCGTCGGCGGCGAGATCGATCGTTTCGTAGAGCCCACCACCCGTGTCGGCGTCATCGAGGCCGTGGAAGAGGCCGATGCCAAGGGACTGCCGCTGTTCGTCATCGGCGGTGGGTCCAATGTGCTGGTATCCGATGAGCCGTTCCATGGCGTCGTGGTTCGCGACGCGCGCCGTGCGATCACCGTTCCGGACGAGGCCGCTCCAGTCGAAGGCGACGACCGCACAGTGCATGTAAACGCCGAAGCCGGGTGCAATTGGGACGATTTCGTCGATTACTGCGTGCGGCTGGGTCTTGAGGGCGTTGAGGGGCTGTCGGGTATTCCCGGCACCGTTGGTGCGTCCGTGGTGCAGAACATCGGCGCATACGGCCAGGATGTCGCTAGCAGCGTCGAATCTGTCGAAGTCTGGGATCGTAAGGACAAAGCCGTCAAGAACCTGCATGCCGACGAGCTGCGGTTCGGCTATCGCATGAGCGCATTGAAGGCAAGCATGTACCAGGCTCCGGCCGTGCCGGCAGGGGAGTTCTTCCCCACGCCACGCTATGTGGTGCTGTCCGTCACCTTCGCATTGCGGCACAGCAGCACGGGGGTGGTCGGCTACGGCCAGCTTGCCAAGGCCCTGGGCGTGGAAGTCGGCGATCGTATGGACACCAAGGAGATCCGCGATGCCGTGCTACGGGTGCGTGCGGCCAAAGGCATGCTGGAGGATGCGACGCGATACACCCGGTTGGCCATGCAGGGAACGAAGAAGGCGACGTTGGTCGCAACCGCGCTACGCGCCCAGAACGATACGCCCGACGCCAACCGCCATAGCTGCGGCAGTTTCTTCATGAACCCGATTCTGACCGCCGAACAGGCAGCCATGCTCCCCCCGGAAGCCCCGCGCTTTGAAGCAGTACTGCCCAACGGCGAGCCCGGCGTCAAAACCTCCGCCGCCTGGCTTATCGATCATGCCGGATTCCACAAGGGCTATACGGTGGATGATGACGCCAAGGCAGGTCTATCCACGTTGCATACGCTTGCCCTGACCAACAGGGGCCAGGCCGGTTCGCAGGATGTCGCAAAGCTGGCGAAAACCGTGCAGGATGGTGTGGAACATACCTTCGGCGTGCGCCTGGTGCCCGAACCGGTGGTCGTGGGGTTCTCGCTGCGGTAACCGGATGATGACCGTAGCAAAGCGCAGGGTTTTATGGTGGTGATACAGTCACTATCCGTTTAGGGCGGGAGCCGCGCTGGGCATTGAATCGGAAGAGAGGACACCGGTGAACATATTTCGAAAGAAGTCCGTGGAACAAACGCTTGCAGAGACCGCGGAAACTGGGCATAAGCTCAAACGCGACCTTACCTGGTGGGATCTGGCCATCATGGGCGTGGCCGTCGCTGTGGGCGCCGGCATCTTCTCCATCGGCGCGCAGGCCGCGGCGTTCCACGCCGGTCCCGCCGTTATCATCAGCTTCCTTATCGCAGGCATCGTGTGTGGTGCGGCCGTCATGTGCTACGCGGAATTCGCCTCGATGATTCCGGTGGCAGGTTCCGCCTACACCTTCACCTATACGACGGTCGGCGAGATCGTGGCATGGATCATCGGCTGGGATCTTATTCTGGAGATGCTGATGGCCGGCTCGGTGGTCTCGAAATACTGGGGCGTCTACCTGAACGATTTCTTCCGGCTTGTCGGGTGGAACATCAACACAAACGTCGCCATCGGATCGTTCCATTGTGATTTCGCGCCGATCGTCATCGTCGCGTTCTTCACCGTGCTGCTGGTATTCGGCACCAAAATCGGCGCCCGTGTCGATGGCGCGCTGACCATCCTCAAGATCGCCATCGTACTGTTCGTGGTCATCGTCGGCTTCTTCTATGTCAAGGCCAGCAACTTCACCCCGTTCATCCCCCCGAGCGAACCGGTCGCATCATCCGATGCCGCTTCCGGCGTCAGCGCCGCCATGAACCAGCCGCTATGGCAGTGGTTCACCGGCATGACGCCGACCATCTACGGTGTGACTGGCATCCTGTCCGGCGCGGCGCTGGTGTTCTTCGCCTTCCTCGGCTTCGACGTTGTGGCCACCACTTCCGAGGAGGCCATTAACCCGCGCAAGAACGTGCCGCTGGGCATCGGCGTGGGCATGGGCGTCATCATCGTGCTCTACACGCTTGTCGCCATCGTGACCACCGGTATGGTGTCCTACAAGGATCTCGCCAAGCAGAGCAGTCCGTCGCTGGCCACCGCGTTCGAAATGGTGGGGGCCAACTGGGCCGCCAAGATCATCAGCTTCGGCATCGTGATCGGCCTGGCCACCGTGGTCATGGTGCTGCTGTTGGGCGTCACCCGCGTGGTGTTCGCCATGAGCCGAGACGGCCTGCTGCCGCGCCGGATGAGCACCACCGGCAAGAACGGCACCCCCGTCGGCCTGCAGATCGGCGTGGGCGTGGTCATGGCGCTGATCGCGGCCTGCTCCGATGTCGACGTGCTTGCCGACATGGTCAACATCGGCACGCTTTCGGCCTTTACCCTCGTCGCCATCTCCGTGCCGATCATGCGCAAGAAGCGCCCCGATCTCAAGCGCACGTTCAAGATGCCCGGCAATCCATGGATTCCTATACTCATCGCGTTGGCGAATCTTTGGCTCATGCTCAACCTGAGCGTGCTGACGTGGATTCGATTCGTGGTGTGGCTGATCGTGGGCTTCATCATCTACTTCGGCTACGGGTATCGGCATGCGCGCCTCGGCAATGGCGAGTTGAACAAAGCGGCACAACCCCAGAGTGGGGCGGAACTTGCCCAAGCCGGGGAGTAGCCTAGACGGAAGCGATTGTTCAAGGAGGTAACCATGCCATACGTTATCGCCCAGCCTTGTGTGGACGTCAAGGACAAGGCATGCGTGGACGAGTGCCCGGTCGACTGCATCTACGAAGGGTCCCGTTCGCTGTACATCAACCCGAACGAATGCGTCGATTGCGGCGCATGCGAGCCCGTGTGCCCCACCGAGGCCATCTTCTACGAGGATGACCTGCCCGACGAGTGGGCCTGGTACAAGGACGCCGCAGTGAGCTTCTTCGCCGAAGTCGGCGACCGCGGCGGTGCCGGCGGTGAAGCCATCGGCAAGGATCCCGAACAGGTTGCGGCCCTGCCGCCGCAGAACCAGTAACGGTCACACGCATCGCAACGCCTTTCCCTCGGGAAAGGCGTTGCGCTACATACGGAAAGGAACATACGTGGGTTTTCACGAATTCTCATCGCCCTACGACTGGTCGCGCATCGCACAATACAAAACCTTGGCCGAAGCCGCGCCCGGAGGCATGATCAACCTTTCCGTCGGCTCTCCGGTCGATCCTGTCCCCGCCAGCGTGCAGCAGGCGCTCGCGGGCGCAGCCGATGCGTCTAACGCGCACGGGTATCCCGCCACCGTCGGCAGCGCCGATCTGCGCGAAGCCATCCAAACATGGTTCCGCACCATGCGCGGTGTGGATCTGGGCGCGGTGAACGCCGGCGTGGTGCCCACAGTCGGTTCCAAGGAGGCCGTGGCATTAATGGCCAGCCTGCTGCATTTGGGCACCGGTGACGTGGTCGTGCAGCCCAAGGTCAGCTATCCGACCTATGAGATCGGCACGCAGTTGGCTGGCGCCACCGTGCTGAAGGTCGACGATGTGGCCGACGTCGAATCCTGGGTGAACGTTCCTGGCGTCAAAGCCGTATGGGTCAATTCTCCCAATAATCCTTCGGGCGGGGTGCTGGGAGCCGAATGGCTTGCCGAGATCATTGCCGCGGCCCGTCGCATCGGAGCGGTGGTGCTGTCCGACGAGTGCTATGCGCTTATGGATTGGCGTTCCGCCCGTTGCGAAACCCGCGGGAATCACGGAATCGAACCTGAGCAGGCTGGTGTGCAGGCCATGCCGTCTACGCCATGCGCGCTGAGCCCTTCCGTGTGCGAGGGTACTGCGGACAATGTGCTGGTGCTGTACTCGCTGAGCAAGCAGAGCAATATGGCCGGGTATCGTACGGCTTTCATCGCCGGCGACTACCGCCTGGTGCATGCCATGAGCGATTACCGCAAGCAGATCGGGCAGATTATTCCCGGGCCGGTACAGGCCGCCATGGCTGCCGGACTGCGTGATACGCAAGCCGTGCGCACGCAGTGGAAACGCTATTACGATCGATTGGCACGCCTGGTGGAGGCGCTGCGCGCATACGGGTACCGTGCGTCTATGCCGGACGGCGCGTTATACGTGTGGGTCAAGACGTTGAACGGTGATTGCTGGGCCGATATGGCTGAACTCGCCAAGCTGGGCATTGTGCCAAGCCCAGGTGAGTTCTACGGCGCTGTGGAATATCTGCGATTCTCCGCCACCGCCAGTGATGAGGCGATCGATGCGGCATGTGCACGTCTCGCTTCGGCATAATGCGCGCAGCGTCGGGAAACATGGCAGGAAGCACGGATTGCGTGAACGGATCGGCACCACGAATCGCCGAAGTCCGGTCGTAGTGTAAACTGAATTACGCCTCTACGCGGCGTTACGTCACCGAACTCCCCCAGGGCAGGAATGCAGCAAGGGTAAGTGGCCTCTGTCGGGTGCGTAGAGGTTTTTCCATATCCGCATGCGGAACGAAGCCGTTCCGTTGCCGAAACGGTTGCTGTTCCGCTGATGCACTACTCTTAAAACCATGACCGACGAACACACTCCCATGCAGCCCGTGATCCGCGACCCCAAAGCGCCTGTGAATCTGCTCGATGATTTCGAAGAAACCGGCATAGTCACGCCGGAGACCGGAGTGTCGCTGTCTGATTTTGAGGATGAGGGCGCGCTGGGGGCCGAACCCGAGGAGCTGGGCGCACTGGGGTATGTCGATCCGTTGAATGTTCGCCCGCGCACATCGAGCAGGGTGCTGTGCCTGGTATTCGGCGTGCTGCTGCTGGTCTTGGCTGGTGTGGCATGGTGGTTGGGCGTGTGCACGCAGAACGGCCAGTCCTATGACGACATGGTGGAAAGCTCGTTCTCTTCGATCGTTCCCGGCTGGGTTTCCGCGGTGCTGGGAGTCGGCACGCATCCGATGGTGCTGATCGTCTCGACGATTATCGCCGTGGGTGCCGTGGCTATTGCCGTGGTGCGTAAGCGGTGGTGGCTGCTTGGTCAGATGGCGGTGTTCGCGGTGCTGTGCTTCTGCATGTCATTGCTGAAGTATGTGCTGCCTCGTCCGTTCATCATCAAAACCGTAATCGACAACGCGCATAATTCCGCGCCATCCGGCCATACCATACTGGCCATGGCCTCGGCGGCGATGCTGGTGCTTGCCGTGCCGCGCGTCTGGCGGTGGCTCGCTTCGCTGGTCGCTATGGCGTGGGGGCTGTTCGTCGGCCTGTCGGTGGTGTGCGGCAAGTGGCATCGTCCCACTGATGCGGTGATGTCCATGCTGATCGTGGCCGGGCTTGCCTTGATCGTGCTTGCGTGTACGCGTACTTCCGGCATGGACGCATTGGGCACCCGTCGTTCCTCCGCAGGCGTGCAGATCGTTGCCTCGGTGGCCATTACCGCGGGATTGTTCGCCACCGCGTTCGCGGGGTATGTCATCTGGCAGGTGATTCCCGGTTTGACGGTCAGTGCGGCGTGGGCGAACACCGATTCGGTGTATTCCTCCATGATGCTTATTGCCGGGGTCGACGCCACGGTGTTTGGCCTGCTATCGGCAACACGTCAGCTCACCGCTTCGCCGTTAAGCAAGACCGGTCTGGTGGGGGAGCCTCCGGCGCCGCCCCGCAGTCGAGGCTGACACGCGGGGCAATCGGCTCCGGTCGGGCGATATGAAACGGCTGACCATATGTCGTGAGTATTATGGCTCACGAAAGCACAGCAATAAGGAGAGGGAATGGCAGACGGCAGCAAGCTTGTGATTGTAGAGTCTCCTACCAAGGCACGCAAGATCAGCGGATACCTGGGGGACGGCTATACCGTCATGGCATCGGTGGGGCATATTCGTGACCTCGCGCAGCCCAGTCAGGTACCTGCGGCCGATAAGGAGCATTACGGCAAGTTCGGTGTGGACGTCAATGACGGGTTCAAGCCGTACTACATCGTCGGAGCCGACAAGCGCAAGACCGTGGCTGATCTGAAATCCGCCCTGAAAAAAGCCGATGAGCTTTATCTCGCCACTGATGAGGATCGTGAGGGCGAGGCCATCGCATGGCATCTGGTGGAAACGCTCAAGCCGAAGGTGCCTGTCAAGCGCATGGTGTTCCACGAGATCACGAAGAACGCCATCAAACAGTCCCTTGAACAGACCCGTGATGTCGACGCCGATATGGTCGACGCGCAGGAGACCCGTCGTATCCTTGACCGCCTGTACGGCTACGAGCTGTCCCCGGTGTTGTGGCGCAAGGTCGGGCCGGGCCTGTCCGCCGGCCGTGTGCAGTCGGTGGCGACACGACTGATTGTGGAGCGCGAGCGGGAACGCATGGCCTTTACCCGCGCTTCGTATTGGGATATTGTGGCGAAGCTCGCTGCTGCGAACACACAAGGCGAGCGTGTCGGCTTCGACGCCCGCATGGTGTCTTTGGGCGGCAGGCGTCTGGTCGGATCGAAGGATTTCGGCGCCGATGGCAAGCTGACCCCGGCCGGGTTCGCGGATAACGTCTGCCAGTTGAGTCAGACGGATGCCGCAGCCGTGGCGCAGGAGCTGGAACATGCGCCGTTCACCGTGATGTCGATGGAATCGAAGCCGTATCGTCGCCGCCCATTGCCGCCGTTCACCACCTCCACATTGCAGCAGACCGCCGGTAACCGTCTGGGCATGAGCTCGCGTGCCACCATGCGCGCGGCTCAGGGATTGTACGAAAACGGCTATATCACGTATATGCGAACCGATTCGGTGACATTGTCCAGCGAGGCCATCGCGGCTGCCCGCAATGCCGTCGAATACCATTTCGGCAAGTCGTTTCTGTCCGATGCCCCCAAGCAGTACGACACCAAGACGGCTGGCGCCCAGGAGGCCCACGAATGCATCCGTCCGGCGGGGGCACGGTTCCATGATCCGGATGAGCTCGCCACCAGGGTGCCAAGCGATCAGCTGAAGCTGTACACGCTGATCTGGCAGCGTACGCTTGCCTCCCAGATGGCAGACGCCACCGGTTCGACCGCAACGGTGAAGATCTCCGCTCCGGCCGGCGGCCATGGCGAGGCGCTGTTCCAGGCCTCCGGTACGGTGATTGATTTTCCGGGCTTTATGAAGGCCACCGGCGAGCAGCATCATGCGGCGAAGCAGGGCGGCAGGAAAGGTGAGAATGCCGAAGGCAATGCGTCGTTGCCGCCAATGAGCGCAGGCCAACGACTAGATGTTGCCGATGTGCAGGCCGACGGGCATGAGACCCAGCCTCCGGCACGATACACGGAAGCGTCGCTGGTCAAGACTTTGGAGGCCAAGGAGATTGGACGACCGTCCACGTATGCGTCGATTATCTCCACCATCATCGATCGCGGGTATGTGTATGAGCGTGGCCGTGCGCTGATTCCCAGCTGGCTTGCGTTCGCGGTCGTCAAACTGTTGGAGACGAAGTTCCCCAAGCTGGTCGATTACCAGTTCACCGCCGATATGGAAAACGGCCTTGATCAGATTGCGCATGGCAAGCAGACCGGGCGTGATTGGCTGACCCGGTTCTACTTCGGCGATGGCGATGCCGCAGCGGCCAATGCGGACGAGGCCCATGAGGGTTTGCAGCGCCAGGTGGCGCAGTTGGGTGAAATCGATGCGCGTGCCATCAATACCATTGAGATCGGTGATGGCCTGCATGTGCGTGTCGGCAGGTATGGTCCGTACCTGGAGGACATGGCGCATACGGATGAGGACGGCAATCCGAAGCGCGCGGCGCTTCCCGACACCATTGCGCCCGACGAGCTTACGGTGGACGTTGCACGGGATCTGATCGAGAATCATTCCGGTGGGCCGCGCGAGCTTGGCAAGGATCCGAAGACCGGAGGCACCGTGGAGGTGCGTAATGGCAGGTTCGGCCCGTATGTGGCATTGCTGCCCGTCGAAGGTGCCGTTTCGCCGGCCCCGGCCAAGGGGTCGAAGAAGTCTGATGCGCCTCGCCCGAAAATGGCCAGCCTGTTTAAGACGATGAGCCCGGAATCCATTACGTTGGATGATGCGCTGCGGTTGTTGAGCCTGCCTCGTGAAGTCGGCTCCTATGAGGAGGCGAACGCCGAAACCGGCGAGATCTCCACGTCGACGGTTGCGGCGAACAATGGCCGGTATGGTCCGTACCTGACCAAGACGAAGGCGGATGGTTCCACGGAGACCCGTTCGCTGAATTCCGAGGATGAGATCTTCACCGTTGATATTGAAACGGCCAAGGCTCTGTTCGCGCAGCCGAAATTCCGTGGTCGTGGCCGTGGCGCAGCCAAGCCGCCGATTCGTGAGCTCGGCACCGATCCGGAGAGCAAGAAGCCCGTGGTGATTCGTGAAGGCCGTTTCGGCATGTATCTGACGGATGGTGAAACGAATCGCACACTGCCGCGTCAATACGATCCCGCTACGATCACGCCCGAGGATGCGTACCGCATTCTTGCCGAGAAGCGTGCGATGGGCCCGACGAAGAAGCGTGGCGGTCGCCGTGGCGCCGCCAAGAAGTCGATTGCGAGAAAGACCAGTGGGAAGAAGGCGGTGAGCGCCGTCGAGGCGAAGCGCGCCGAACGCCGCGCCAAGGTGAAGCAGCTGGCCGATAAGGGGTGGGCGAATACGCGCATTGCCGAGGAGCTGGGGTCTACGCCGTCTACGGTGAAGTCCGATATCGCCTGGCTGACCGAGCATGAAGGCTATGAGCGTCCGAGCGTCGTGCCTAAGGGCTCTGCGAAGAAGAAGTGACAGTCCGGTGGACTGTGCGTGGCAGTGAGCAGCGGTAGCGTTGCGAACGTCGCAGGGTACAGTGATGAATATGCACCAAGGCATATTCATCTCCTTTGAAGGACGGACAGTCCGGTGGACTGTGCGTGGCAGTGAGCAGCGGTAGCGTTGCGAACGTCGCAGGGTACAGTGATGAATATGCACCAAGGCATATTCATCTCCTTTGAAGGACGGACAGTCCGGTGGACTGTGCGTGGCAGTGAGCAGCGGTAGCGTTGCGAACGTCGCAGGGTACAGTGATGAATATGCACCAAGGCATATTCATCTCCTTTGAAGGCGTAGACGGCGTGGGCAAGACCACGCAGGTCAATAGATTGCGCGACGAACTTGAGGCAATGGGCCGTGAGGTCGTTGTCACACGCGAGCCGGGCGGCACTGCGCTCGGCACGGCCATCCGCAGGCTGCTGTTGCATGGTGTTCCCGTCGAATCCGCTGATGGCGAGGCGTGCGCGGATATCGCCCCTCGTACCGAGGCTCTGCTGTTCGCGGCCGATCGGGCTCAGCATGTGGCTGAGGTCATCCGCCCGGCTTTGGAACGTGGGGCGGTGGTGATTACCGACCGTTATTGTGATTCCTCGTTGGCTTACCAGGCGGGAGGGCGGGAACTTACCGCAGCCGAGATCCGTTCGCTCAGCATGTGGGCGACGGATGGACTGTTGCCGGTGAGGACGTATCTGCTCGATATGGATCCCGCGTTGTCGCATACGCGGCTTGACCATGATGAGGATCGTATGGAGGCTGCCGGCAGTGCATTCCAGCGTCGCACGCGTCAGGCGTTTCTTGATTTGGCGGCGCGAGAGCCGAATCGTTTCCGCGTGATCGACGCTTCAGGTACCGTGGAGGAGGTATGGCAGGCCATTCGTGAGGATTTCGTGGGGCTGCTGTAGTCGCTTGGAGGTGCCGGTCTTGAGGGGAATGCGTTCATGAGTGTTTGGGAGAGCATTATCGGGCAGAAGCCTGTATGCGACATGCTGTCTGCGATTGCGACGGGAGACTCGTCCAAGCTTGCGCAGTCGTGGCTGATTTGCGGCCCTCCGGGGTCTGGGCGTTCGAATCTGGCGCGTGCCTTTGCGGCGGCGTTGGAGAGTCCCGATCATGGTCTTGATGCCGAGCCTACGCGGGTTACCCGTCAGGTGTTGGCCGGAACGCATCCTGATGTGAGTATTCTTGCCACTGACAAGGTGACTATTGGTATCGATGAGGTGCGTGAGCTGATCACCGTGTCCGAGCAGATGCCGAGTACCGCACCGTGGCGCATCATCATCATCGAAGACGTGGATCGTATGCTGGAACGTACCACGAATGTGCTGCTTAAGGAGATCGAGGAGCCTGCGGAGCATTGCATCTGGTTGTTATGCGCTCCAAGCGCGCAGGATGTGCTGCCGACCATCCGTTCTCGTACCCGCATTGTGAATCTTGCCGTGCCTCAGCCTGACGCCGTGGCGCAATGGCTTGAACGGAGCAATGGCATTGAGGCGAGTGTCGCCGAGCAGGCCGCACGGCTTGCCGAGGGGCATATCGGTATTGCGAGGCTGTATGCCACCGATGAGCGGGTGCGTTCCGAGCGTGATGAGTTGGTGGCCGGCGTGCTGAATCTGCAGCGGGCTTCGGATGCCGTATTGCTTGCCGACAGGCTGAATGCCGATGCCAAGTCGCAGGCGGAACATGATGTGGAACGTGTGGCGGCGAGGGAACAGGCTGATTTTCGTCGCATCAACGGGCTGGGGGAGTCGGATCGCATTCCTCCCAAGCTGCGCGGTGCCTATAACGCCATTGCCAAGAAGGATGAGATCAAGCGCAAGGCCACGCGTCGTAGCCGTGACGTGCTTGATCGTGCGCTGAACTCCATCGCCAGCGTGTACCGTGATGTTGCGGTGCTGCAGAATAATGCCGAAGAGTCGGTCGGGATCATCAACCGCGAGCATCGTGCGGCCATTGCGGAGCTTGCGGCCGGCATGTCGCGTCAGGGTGCCGTGGCACGGCTTGATCATGTGGCTGTGGCGCGTAAACGCCTTAACGGCAATGGCAATCCGCTGCTGGTGCTCGAGGCGTTGTTCTGTGCGCTGCTGTGAATGTCAGGAGCAGTCGGGCGGCTGTTAGCGTTCGCCGTATCCGGTGGATTCACGTATGACCAGCTGGGGCAGCAGCGAGACGTGCGCGGGTGTGCTGTTGCCTGTCGAGATCAGTCGTAGGGATTCCGCGACGATCTGTTCGAATGGCGGCTGCACGGAGGTCAGTGTCGGCATGGTCGTTGCGGCAAGCGGAGAATCGTCAAACCCGACGATGCGTACATCTTCGGGGACCCGCAATCCTAGCGTATGCAACGCCACCATTGCGCCGAAGGCCACCGCGTCGTCCGCGCACACCAGGGCGTCCGGCCTGTTGTCTTTGGCGAACAGTCGCATCGAACAGTCGTAGCCGCGTTGCACCGTGCGTTCGCCGAACTGGTTCCAGTCGGTGTGCGTGGTGAGACGGTATGAGCGTACCTGGGTGTGGAACATGGTGAACAGTTCGGCCGATTCGAAGGAGATCTCCTTGCTGGCCATGTAGGCCACGGCGTGCGCGCCACGCTCGGTGAGGTGCCTCATGATGAGCTCCATGGCGGCGTTTTCGTCGATGGAGACCATGGAGGTTCGGAACGACTGCTGGTGCCCGCCGATTTGCACGATTGGCATGGTGCCGGCGTAATGGTCCAGTGTGTCTGTCAGGTCGGCGTTGACGGCCGGCACTACGATCAGGCCGTCCACATGCCTTGAGACGAGGGATTCGATGCGGTCGATCTGCGTGGTCTGGTCGTTGCCTATGCCGATCATCAGCTGCTGTTCGTTGGCGTCGCTGGCGTATTCGATTTCGTCGAGCAGTTGGGCGCTGAATGAGTCCGTGGCGCTGGGGATGACCAGGCCGATGGCGTTGGTGACGTCGCTGCGCAATGCGCTTGCCGCGTAGTTGACGGAATAGTTGAGTTGTTCGGCTGCCGCGCGTACGCGTCTGGCGATGTCGTCGTCTTTGTCTCGTTTGCCGGATAGTACGCGCGATACGGTGGCGATGGATACGTTGGCCAGTGCGGCAACGTTCGTGATGGAACTGTTTGTTTTGCCGGCCATGTTCTCCTCCGTGTGGTTCGTATGGGTTTAGCGATTCGTGCGTGGTTCAGGCGGGTTTATTCCGCGGTTTGCCGTATCTGCGTGTGCAGTGGGAATGCAGTGTGAAACAAGCCGTGGAACAGTGTAGCGGTGTGGGGTGCCAAAACCGTGGGCGAAATAGAACAGCCGCCCGTCGCAAAAGGGCGGGCGGCTGGATGCTCGAAGCGAGTGTGCTCACTCGGCGTTGACGAGGATATTCACCAGGTTGTCTGCAACGGTCTCGTCGTCGGCGCCCTGCACGTCGATTACTACGGCGTCGCCCTGCTTGATGCCCAGGCCCATGACGGACAGGATGGAGCCGGCGGGAACGGCGTTGCCGCCTTCCTTGGCGATGGTCACGGTGCAGCCGGAGGCGGTGACGGCCTGGGCGAACTGCGCTGCCGGGCGAGCGTGGATGCCGACGGGATCGTTGATGGTGATGGTGCGGGTTGCCATAATGACACTCCTTTGAGTCGATGTGTTCTGTTGTTCCTAACAATCATGCGGCAACAGGTGCGCCGCTGGGTTACAGTGTAGCATTGTTTCGCAAAACACGGAAAACGTTTACTGTTTTTGTGTCGCGGATTACGGGGTGTATACTAACTCAAGGCTGAAAATGATTTACCGGCAAAGACGGTGGGGGTCATTGCAGTAACGGAACGCGTCAGGTACGCGCGAATATCCAATTTGCCGACCATGCAGCAGGTGGTCGGAACAATTAGGAAAGGGAGTCCCTCATGATTATCAAGGGTGTTGGCATCGGACGTGGCGTTGCGGTAGGCAAGGTCATTCGTATGGCTCCGCCGCTGGAGGAGCCGGCGGATGTTCGCCGCGACGCCTCGGTCAGCGCGGTGGAAGAGAACGAGCGCGTGACCAAGGCCATGGCCAAGGTGAACGCCGAACTGAACCATAAGGCCGAACAGGCCGCCAACGGCGATGAGGGTGCCAAGCAGGCGGCGCCGATTCTGCAGGCCATCGCCATGTTCGCCTCCGATCCTTCTCTTGCCGAAAACATCAAGAACCTCGTCAATGGTGGCAAGACCGGTGAGCGCGCCGTACTCGAAGGCTTCGCCCAGGTCGAGGAGATGTTCAAGATGATCGGCGGCTATCAGGCTGAGCGTGCGGCCGATCTGCATGATGTCGGCCAGCGTGTGATCGCCGAGCTGCGCGGCGTTGCGGCTCCGGGCGTCCCGGAATCCGACGATCCGTTCGTGCTCGTCGCCGAAGATCTGTCTCCCGCCGACACCTCCACGCTTGATCTGACCAAGACGCTCGCCATCGTCACCTCTCAGGGTGGACCGACCTCCCACACCGCCATTCTGGCCCGCGCTCGCGGCATCGTGTCCGTGGTGTCCGCAGCCGAGGCGGCCGATCTGAAGGACGGCGAGCAGGTGATTGTGAACGCCGCCAAGGGCGAGGTCGTCACCGAGCCGACCGACGAGGAGATCAAGCAGGCCGAGGCAGCCAAGGAGCATGCCGCCAAGGCCAAGGAACTGCGTGGCCAGGCAGGCGGCACCAAGGACGGCCATCTTGTTCCGCTGCTTGCCAACCTGGGCAAGCCGGCGGATGCCAAGACCGCACTGGAGTATGGTGCGGAAGGCGTCGGCCTGTTCCGTTCCGAGTTCCTGTTCATCGGCAACTCCGAGCCGCCGAGCGTCGAGGAGCAGACCAAGGCCTACACCGAGCTGCTGAGCCAGTTCCCGGGCAAGAAGGTCGTCATCCGTATGCTTGACGCCGGTGCCGATAAGCCGTTGCCGTTCCTGACCCCGGAGGACGAGCCGAACCCGGCTCTGGGTCTGCGTGGTCTGCGTACCCTGCGTGAGCATAAGGAGGTCTTGGAAGGCCAGCTCAAGGCGCTTGCCGCGGCCGATGCCCAGACCGACGCCGATCTGTGGGTCATGGCCCCGATGGTCGCCGACGAGTATGAGGCCGATTACTTCGTCAAGCTGGGCAAGAGCTTCGGACTGAAAAAGGTCGGCGCGATGGCCGAGGTCCCGTCCATCGCCCTGATGGCCGACAAGGTCGCCGAGGTCGCCGACTTCGTGTCCATCGGCACCAACGATCTGACCCAGTACACCATGGCCGCCGACCGTACGCTCGGTTCCGTCGCCGGTTACCAGACCGCATGGCACCCGGCGGTGCTGCGTGCGATCAAGCTGATCTGCGATGCAGGCAATGCCAAGGGTATGCCGGTCGGCGTGTGCGGCGAGGCCGCCGCCGATCCTGATCTGGCTGTTGTGCTCACCGGCTTGGGTGTGAATTCCCTGTCGATGACCCCGGTCGCTCTTGACGACGTGCGTGCCCAGCTGGCTGAAGTCACCTTCGAAGAGGCTCAGGCCAAGGCCAAGGCCGCGCTGAACGGCGACTTCTACAAGCCTGCCCAGTGAGTCGCTGAGCAGCTGTTCATTTCGTAAGACCCCGCCAATCCCGCTCCTCTGGGTTGGCGGGGTCTTCGTATGGATAGGCAAATGAGCCAAGGGCGTGAGACAAGCAGGGGGCGCGATACACTGAAGCATATGAAGATCTCCGCTGATTTCACAGTCGTGCCCGACGACTTCGCCAAAGCCGCGGCACCGGAATATCGGGTGGACGACGCACCCGCCATCTCCTTCCCCTTCTATATCGATGAAGTCGACTCCGAGGCGCAGTACCTGCATTGGGCGTTCACCGATCCCGATTCCATTCCCGTATGCGGGTTCGAATGGATTCACTGGACGGTCGCCAATCTGCCGATCGATGCGTTGATGTTCGATTTCAACGATTCCCATGCCTTGGCTGTGCCGCCTGACTTCTCGCGTCAGATGCCCGCCATGATCCCCGAGGCCGTGCAGGGGCGTAATTCCTCGGCATCGCATTTTGTGGGGCGCGGCGATAATCCGGCGCTTATCATGCGCTATAACGGCCCGCAGCCGCCGGATAAGGATCATGACTACTGCCTGCATGTGTGGGCCACCAAGCAGCCGCTGCCCGGGCTTAATCAGGGGTTCTGGATGAACGAGCTGTTCCATAGGCTGCGTGAAACCCCCGAAACCCCGGACCAAGCCGTCATGTATGTAACCGGGCGTGCCTGAAATACTTCGTTCCTCACGGGGAACGGCATAATCCAAGAAAGAAAGGAAATCATGGCCTGTACCACGATTTTGGTGGGTAAGGATGCGAGCTACGACGGCTCCACCATCATTGCCCGTAATGAGGATTCCGCGAACGGCGAGTTCTGCCCCAAGCAGCTCATTGTCGTCAAGCCGGAGGATCAGCCGCGCAAGTACCGTGCGGTCATCTCCCATGTTCAGATCGACCTGCCGGACGACCCCATGCAGTACACCAGTGTTCCCAACGCCGATCTGAAGGAAGGCGTGTGGGGAGAGGCCGGCGTGAACGAGGCCAACGTGGCCATGAGCGCCACCGAGACGCTGACCACCAACGAGCGTGTGCTTGGCGCCGATCCCTTTGTCGAGCTTGTTCCCGCCAAGGGCAAGGAAGGCGAGGACGGTTATGAGCCCGAGGTCGCCGGCGGCATCGGCGAGGAGGATTTCCTGACCATCGTCCTGCCGTATGTCAAGACGGCCCGTGAAGGCGTGGAGCGCCTGGGCGCGTTGCTTGAGGAATACGGCACCTATGAGATGAACGGCGTTGCCTTCTCCGACGTGAACGAGATCTGGTGGATGGAAACCGTCGGCGGCCATCATTGGATCGCCAAGCGTGTGCCGGATTCGGCATACGTGACCATGCCGAACCAGCTGGGCATCGACGAATTCGATCTGGACGACGCTTTGGGCGAGCAGTCTGAGCACATGTGCTCCGCCGACCTTGGCGAGTTCATCGAGCGCAATCATCTCGACCTGTCCGTCGAAGCGGCGTCGCCGTTCAACCCGCGCGACGCTTTCGGCTCCCACTCCGATTCCGACCACGTGTACAACACGCCGCGCGCATGGTGGATGCAGCGCTTCCTCAACCCCTACGACGAAATGTGGGATGGCCAGGACGCCGATCATCGCCCGGAGAACAACGACATCCCGTGGGCTCGCCAGCCGGAACGCAAGGTGACCATCGAAGACATCAAGTATGTGCTGTCCGGCCACTATCAGGGCACTCCGTACGATCCGTACGGCAAGCTCGGCGACGAGCGCACCCGCCACATGTACCGTCCGATCGGCATCAACCGTCAAAGCCAGCTTGCGGTGCTGCAGCTGCGTCCGTACCGCCCGCAGGCATATCGTGCGATCCAGTGGATGGCCTATGGCTCCAACCCGTTCAACACGCTGGTGCCGTTCTACGCCAATGTCGATGTCACGCCCGCATACCTGGCCGACACCACCACGCGCGTGACCAGCGAGAACTTCTACTGGGAGAACCGTATCATCGCGGCCCTGTGCGATGGCGCGTTCGCCGACACCGCCAATGCGGTCGAGCGCTACCAGGAGAAGACCGGCGCCATGGGGCATCGCATGGTCGCAGCCACCGACGAGCAGGCTTCCCGCCTGGGCTTCGACGCGGCGGAATTCGATGCGGACAACGCCGATGGCGATGTCGAGCCGATGGACCCGGATGCCATTGTCTCCGCCGTGCGTAACGGTGAAGTGCGGGAGGTGCTCGCCGCCGCCAATCAGACTATGGCCGATCAGCTGAAGGAAGAGACCGACAAGCTTCTGGATTCCGTGCTGTATACACGCAGCATGGCCATGAAGAACGGTTTCCACATGTCTGATTTCTAATCGTTTGGCGAACACTGCAAGAGGAAAACACAGAAAGGACCATAACGCATGACTTCCATTGAGGACTTCACCAGCCAGTACGGCCTGGTGCAGAAGATCGACGCTTTCGGCTATCTCGATTATCTGAAGAACAATCCGGATGCTCCGCGCAAGCACGGCAAGGTCGTGCTGGTCACCGCCGATACGCCGTTGAAGGCGAGCCGTGGCGAAGGCAAGACCACTACCACCATCGCGTTGATCGATGCGTTGAACGAGCGTGGCATTGACGCGGCGGCAGTGCTACGCCAGCCGAGCATGGGCATCACCGCAGCCGGTTCCAAGGGCGGTGCCTCCGGCGGCGGCAAGGCGTCCCTGACCCACCCGGAGCTGATCGACTGGGGTCTGTGCGGTGAGATGGGCGCTATCGAGGCTGCTCAGAATCTGCTGGTCTCCTTTGCGGAGAAGGCTGTGGACGAAGGCAAGCTTGACACGATTCTCGTGCCGCGTGTTTCCGAAGTGCCGTCCCGCTCGCTGCGTCAGATCGCCGTTGACCGTGGCAAGGGCGATGTGGCCGAACGTGTGGTGCTTACTCCGACCTGCGAGCTTATGCAGATCGTGGTGCTGTCCCGTTCCATGGACGAGATCTCCGAGCGTGTGTCCAAGATGATCGCCGGCACGAAGGACGGCAAGGCCGTGACTTTCGGCGAGTTCGTCGATCTGTGGCGCATCACCGGCATTCTTGGCGATGCCGTCAAGCCTGCCAAGACGGAGACCGTCAATGGCTCCCCGGTGTACGTGCACGGCGGCCCGTTCGCCAACGTGTCCATCGGCATTCCGACGCTGGTTTCCGTGGAGATGGCCTGCGCTCTGCATGATGTGGTGATCGTCGAGGCTGGCTACGGCACCGACGCCGGTGCGCAGAAATGGCTCGACATCGCCTGCCGCGAGTATGGGGCCCAGTGGCCGTCCGCTGCCATTGTGGTGACCCGCGCCTCCACCTGGCGTGACGATCCCGATCTGGCATGGCGCTACCCGTTCCATGTGCAGCGTCTGGAAGGTCTTGATATTCCTACGTTCCCGCTGATCAACCTGTGGGAAGGCGAGGATGATCAGGTTCCGGCGCTCAAGGCCACTGCGAAGGATCTCGAGTTCCGTGAGCCGATTGTGGGCAACCTGTTCCGCGATGGCGGCGACGCGCTTGCCCCGCAGCTTGACGCGTTCGTTGACGCTGTGATGAACGGTTCCATGCCGGCCGAACCGCACAGCCATAAGGGCATGGCTCTGGTGGAGAACGTGCGTTGGGTCGCCGAACATGCGTATGGTGTTCCGGCCGAGCGTGTGGTGCTGAAGGACGGTTTCGTCGAATCGCTGCAGGCTGCGACCGATCTGTGCGCCAGCGCAGGCATGAACTTGGGCGACTTGGCGTTGGTCGCGGTGAAGTCCCCGGCCACTATGACCGACAACGACCGTGCTCCGGAGCATGAACGCACCGTTACCCTGAAGAAGGTGGAGGTGCATGCCGGTGCTGGCCTGGTGCATGTGAACCTCACCACGTCGCTGACCACGCCGATGCCGAAGATCGTCTGATCGGCAGTCGGCCTGTCGTGCGGCTTGTTATTCCGGGCCCGCGCGACGGCAGTACAGCAAGGCCGCTGGCTCCGCATTGCGGGGTCAGCGGCCTTTTCGCGTACGGGGTGCCAACTTCCGCTGGCCTTGTGCTCCACGTTTATTTGACGAGTACCCCGGAAAATCATGGCGATGTTGCCAAGAATGGCGGTTTTCCAACGTTTTTTTTTATTTGACGGTTACATAATCTGTAGGTGGTGCCGTGGCTGTACCGGTGGACCGTGATTATAGACAAACCTTGAAGGAACGGCGGAACGTTGTCGAACGCCGCTTGATCAGAAGTTTCCGCCGTTCCAGCCCCAGTCGGTGGTGGCGGTGTAGCGGATGTAGGTGCGGTCGGCCGGAATGCCGAGCTCCTTGCCCAGCGCGGCCATGATCTGCTCGGTCAGCTTCTCCCAGGCGGAACCCGGCACGGAACGGCCGAACACGTTCACCTCCACATAGGCCGCGGGCTTGGAATCGTCGCCGCCGAAGTAGATTGGCATATTGTCCTCGAATGGGCACATCAGCCAGCCTTCGGACTTACCCGGTACGGCGGTGATGGCCTTGCCATAGGCGGTTTTCAGCGCCTCGCGCTGTGCGGGGGTGGTGGACACGGAAACATGGGTGTGGATGACGGGCATAATCCCTCCAATACGGTAAACGGTGCAATACGCCTTCCATCATAATCGGCGGGATTTTCAAATGCTCGCGAAAATGTAGGCAGAAGCACAGGTTCTGTGCAGTTGTTTCGGTCAGTGGCGGCTTGCGTCGTAACGGACGTGTTTAATGTTCGGTGTGAAAAAACTGATTGAACAGCTGATGAAATTCGGCATCGTGGGTGTGATTGCGTTCATCATCGACTGGGGCATCCTGAATCTTCTGGTGGGTCTGTTCCACATGCACAATGTGCTTGCCGCCACCATCTCCTTCATCATCTCCCTGATCTTCAATTATGTGGCCAGCATGAAGGTCGTGTTCAAGCATCGCGACGACATGGCGCGTTGGATGGAGATTGTCATCTTCGTGATCGGTGCCGTGATCGGCCTGTTCATGAACGACGCCATCATCTGGATTTCCACCTATGGCATGAACCATGACGCCTACGTGTCGCAGAGCACCGAATACCTGATCCGCACCAATGTGGGCAAGCTTATCGCCACCGCCGTGGTGATGGTGTGGAACTTCCTGACCCGCAAATGGCTGCTGGATGACACGCACACCAATGCGATGAACCGTTTGAAGAAGAAGGAGAATCGCCTGACGGCCGAAGAGCTGGAATCCAAGTGGGAGAACAGCTTCTCGCATAAGCTGGGTCTGTGGTCGTTGGAGCATACGCCCAAGGGCTGGCCGAAGTAGTCGATTATCGGAATCCGTTTTGCGGATCGACGCGTGAATACGCGCAGCATGCATATGGCGGGTGTGGTTCAAGCCACACCCGCCATTCGTGTATTTGCGCACCTGCTGTTCGAATCGAACCGTTATGTGCTGATCGTAGTGATTGATGCCGTTACTCGTTGATCTGCGTAAGCATCGGCTGCTCGGTCGAATCCTTGATCTGCTTGAAGCCGATGAACGCGATCAGCAACGAAGCCAAAGCCAGCACGGTAACCACCAGGAAGCCGCCATGCGACCCCATACGGTCGATGAACTGGCCGGCGATGGCGGAACCCATCGAGCCGCCGATGGAGTTCATCGCACCCATCCAGGCCATACCTTCGGTAAAGCGCGTGGGCGGCACCAGGTGCAGCATCAGCTGATTGCCGTTCACCCAGGTCGGAGCCTGGCATACGCCGATAAGCAGATAGATGATCATAATCACCCACAGGTGCTTGGCGAACAGGAACGATCCGATGCCTAGATTCACTATGATCAGGCAGAAGTAGAAACGCTTCCACAACGGAATCGCCCAGTTCTTCGCGCCATAGAACAGGGCTCCCAGCAGCGAGCTGAACGAAAAGCATGCGAATACGAAGCCGGTGTATTGTTTCATATTCGCCTCGGTGGCGAACGAGACGATCGAAATGCCTGCTGCGCTTTGGAAGGCGCCCAAGCCGAACCAGGTGACGCATACGGCAATCAGACCCGGGCCCCAGATCGACTCCTTCTTGCCGGCCAGCACATCGGCTTCGGCTTTGGCCATTGCGGCCTTGATCTCAGCCTCGCTTTTGCCTTCGGACCGTGCCTTGTCGCGTGCGTATTCCACGGCTGTCTCAGCCTGCAGGGCCTCGGCGCGCGCGGCTTCGCGCTCGCGGTACTGCTTGCGGGTCAGTCCGGCCTCGCGAGCCAGCTGCGTCTGCGATTTCGGTTCGGTGGACAGCTCGGTCAGGAACATCAACGCGCCGACGATCACGCACATGCCGGTGAACGAGAACGCCAGCAGGCCGGAGATCACGGCCAGCGTCGAGGCGAGCGGATTGCCGATCACCCACATGCATTCGTCGAACACGCCACACAGCGAAAGCGCGCGGTTCGTCTTCTCGGTATCGCCTTTGAGCTGGTTCGTCCAACGCTGGCGGCTCATCGCACCCCACGGCGGAATGGCCGCCATGAACGGCGTGATGCAGAACAACACCCATTCCGGCGCATGGGATTGAATGCTGGTGATCAACGCGGTCGCGGCGATCATCCACACGATGATGGTGGGAATCGACACCTGGCGCTGACCGAACTTGTCGACCAGCTTGCCCAGTATGGGGCTCGCGGCGGCCAAGGCAATGGCCTGTACCGCGGACAATGCGCCGGCAAGAGAGTAATTGCCGTAATAATGCTGCACGGCGATGGTGATGGTCATGCCCACCATGGGGAAGGGCATACAGGCGATGACGGAGCCGACCGAGAATCGTGCGGTATGCGGTATGCGTAGCAGTTCCGCATAGCCTCCGAACACTTTGTGGCCGACATCCTTCAACCCGGCTAGTACTTGATTGGACATAGCAGCACCCACGCTCCTTTCCGCTCCCGATTGGATGTCCCTCGCATGCGATTCGCCGCATGCGAAGCCCTCATCGAATGATGTGTTGATTGTCCATGGTCGCGCAAAGTTTGCGTCTGCATATTTGCGTCACGGCAACTCTAATCGTTTGACACGACGCAAAACGGGCATGACACGCGGTGCGCTCGCGGTACATTGGAAGAAGATTTTTCATCTTCTCCGGGCATGGTCCGGCTGTGGAAAGGAAGCGCTGTGAGCACGACCACCATCCATTTCGTCCGTCATGGCAAGGTATACAACCCCGATCATCTGCTTTACGAGCGTCTGCCCGATTTCCACCTCTCCGACCGAGGCCGTCGCATGGCCGAGGCGACCGGCGCATACATTGCCGCGGACCCGTCCATGAACCAGTCGGTCGCCGTATTCTCCTCGCCGCTCGACCGCACTCGCGAAACCGCCGGCATCATCCTGCAGGCGCTCAACCCGGTGCGTGAATCCCGTGGCGAGCAGCCGCTGGAACTCGTCACCGACGAGCGCATCATCGAAGCGCGCAACGAATTCCGCGGCAAACGCATCGGTCATGGCGAGGGGGCCTTGTGGCGCAACGGCAACTGGAAGCTTGTCACCAACCTCTACAAGCCGAGCTGGGGCGAGACCTACCGGCAGATCGCCGCACGCGTAAGCGGATTCGCAGACGAAAAGGTGCGTGAGTTCCCCGGGCGGCACATTATCGTGGTCAGTCATGAGTCGCCGATTTTCAGCTACCGGCACATGCTGGAAACCGGCCATCCGGAACACTGGATGTTGTTGCGCCATACTGCGCTCGCCTCGATCACATCCATCACCTACAGCAATGAGACCGGGCGCATGGTATCGATTGCATACGTCGATCCGGCTGCCGACGTGGAGTAGCGTATACCTGTGGATACCAGCATGGGAGGCATGATGACCATTGCATTGAACGAAACGGAAATCAGGCGTATCGCAGACCTGCCGGAAGTGCGCGAAGCGGCGCGTTCCGCCGAAGAGCTTACTGCGTTATGGCCGTTGGGCAGTGCGCTGCAGATGGACAATGACGCAAAATATACGGAAGACCTGCAGGTGCGGTTCACGCTTGCCTTCGCACGTGTGCTGACGGGCATGGATGTTACCCCTGCCGACGCCGAGTTCGTGTACGAGGGTGCCGACGCCATTCCGGGAAGGCCGCAGGCGATTGTCGATGCGCTGCTCGCCGCCGACGAAGCGTACGAGGTGATGGAGGATTATGCGCGTGACCGCGAAACCGACCTGGTAGCCGAGGCAGCTCAGGCATTGGGCGCTGGATGGGGCAATGATACGGTGCTGGCAGTGAACGATGCGATCGCGAGCGCCACGTCGTATGCCGCACAGGTGGCGAACGCGCCCATGGCTGAACGTTTCGCCGCGGCGCTCGCCGTATGCGACGCTCTGTTGGGTGTTGTCTCGGCTGGGGTGGGTGATGCGCATGAGGCCGCTGTGCGCTCGCTGCCAGTGTTGTTGTATGTCAATGAGTGGCGTGAGGAGTGTGCGGTTCCCAGAATCTGCCTGACTGATGAGCAGATCCTGGGTTTGGCGGAGGTCCGCTGGAATGCCAGTGATACGATGGGCGCCACGGTCGAGTTCATCGCCCCGCTCGCTGCCGCTGAATGGCGTCGGCATCGCGAGAATGTGCTGTGGGATCCGGATGAGGCCAAGCAGCGTGCCAAGGCGGAGGACGAGGAGCGGAACAAGCGCGAGTTGGCGGCTAAATTCGCCGATAAGTGATTGTGGGGACGGCACTGGCGTGGGACTGCATTTGTATGCGTGGCCGTCGTGCCGGACGTCATCTGCTTTGAATATGGGTGATGCCCCCGTTGCTGTGAGCGGGGGCATCACCTTGTGATTGTCTTGGATTCTTGGGGGCTCAACGTGTGGGAACCCCCGGTGTTGCTATTGACGAGCGTTTTCGTCGGCGCTGGTGCCGTGCATCTCGTCCTGTTCCGTCTGAGGCTTTTCGTTGAGCGTGTGCTGCTCCGTGGCATCGAAGGGGATTTGGCCGGCGTCGGTCGGATCGAAGGTGTTGCCGGTGTCAATCGGATTCGGTGCGCTCTGCGTGTTCTGCCCGTATGCAGGCTCCGATTGGGGCATGGGAGGCATCGCCGGAATGGGCGGCACCTGGTATGCCGGTGACGGGGAGTCCGTTGGCGCCGGCTGTGTGGCGGCGGGGGCCACCGGATTCTGCTGGTACATCGGGGCGTTCATGGTGCCGGGAGTCATGGGGGTAGGAGTCATGGGGGCGGTTGGTGCGGTGGGGGCGGCGTAGACGGGTCCTTGGTTGGCTGGCTGCCCGTATGTGGGCGTTCCGTAGGCTGGCGCCCCGTAGGCGGTGGTGCCGTATGCGGGTGCGCCGTATAGCGGTGCGGACATCTGCGGCTGGGCGGCGCGAGCGTCAAAACGTGCGCCTTCGGGCTTGGGCGCCATTGCCATGAACACGATATAGGTGATGCTCAGCGCGAGGCCGATGATAAAGCAGATCGCCAGTATGATGCCGGATTGCATGATTCCGCTGGAGGCGAGGCAGTTGGAGACTGATTCCGGGGTTATGCCGTTGGGTGTGCCGAAGGCGTTCGCACTGTACATGCCGTATGAGCCGACGAGGCAATTGCGGTTGTATTTCAGTAGCGAAACGATCGACATGGTTACCGTGGTGAAGAAGGTGATGATGACTACTGTTGATAGGGCGTAGTAACCGAAGAGCCACCAACCGGATTTGTTCGTGTCGTGCAGTCGCCGGGTGGCTAGGGCAATCGAGGGGACGAACGTGGCCAGGGCCCACAGTGCCGGCAGGAAGCTGAGCTGATCCACGGCGTTTGCGATGGCGCTGAGCATGAACGTGATGATGACGTCGGCAAGCATGAACCACCAGAACTCGCTGCGGGAGGCGCGCCCTTTGAAGGTGGCGTATTTCTTCCAGAAGCGGATGAACGCCTCGGGGAATGGGCAGCCGTAATACGGCTGGTCGAGCGGAACCGCGGCGACAGGGGGTTGCGGCGCGTTCTGCATATAGGGGTTGGGCGCGCCCTGCTGGTATTGCGGCGTGGCTGGTTGCTGCGGTTGCGGTGAGGCGTTGGGAATCGACATGCCTGTCCTCCTTCAGTTGGATGCCCTGCGCTGGGCAACTGCTTGCCATTGTACTGTTGGCGGTGTCAGGCGTTGCAAAAACCGTGTGAAATGCTCGGGGAGCGCTCTGTGGAGTTGCTGGGTGTTCGCTGAAAGCGGTGAATTGACGATATGGCGGTCTTATTCGTGCGGGTGCGACGGGGCTCGTCCCTCTTGCGCGGCACAATGGAGCCTATGACTGAAGCTGAACATACTAAACCAGAACTTCCCGAAAACGTTCGCGTGCGCTTCTGCCCGTCCCCGACCGGCATTCCGCACGTCGGCATGGTCCGTACCGCCCTGTTCAACTGGGCTGAGGCACGCCATACCAAGGGCACTTTCGTGTTCCGTATCGAAGACACCGACGCCCAGCGTGATTCCGAGGAAAGCTACAACCAGATCATCGAGGCGTTGAACTGGCTCGGCGTCGATTGGGACGAGGGCATCAACGTCGGTGGGCCGGACGGCCCGTACCGTCAGTCCGAGCGCGGCGACATCTACAAGGATGTCGCGGCCAAGCTGCTCGAAGCCGGCTATGCCTACGAATCCTTCTCCACTCCCGAAGAGATCGAGGCCCGCAATGTGGCCGCCGGCCGCCCGAAGGCTTTCGGCTACGACGGCTACGACCGCAACCTTACCGAGGAGCAGAAGGCCGCTTTCCGTGCGGAAGGCCGTAAGCCCGCTCTGCGTATCCGCATGCCCGATGAGGATGTGGCCTTCGACGATCTGATCCGTGGCCGTATCGAATTCAAGGCCGGCTCCGTGCCCGATTACGTGATCGTGCGCCCGAACGGCGATCCGCTGTACACGCTGACCAATCCGGTCGATGATGCGATGATGCGCATCAACGTGGTGCTGCGCGGCGAGGATCTGCTGAGCTCCACTCCGCGCCAGATCGTGCTCTACCGTTACCTGATCGAGCTGGGCGTGGCCAAGGAGATGCCACTGTTCGGCCATATGCCGTACGTGATGGGCCAGGGCAACAAGAAGCTTTCCAAGCGCGATCCGGAATCCAACCTGTTCCTGCATCGCGACAACGGCTTCATCCGCGAGGGTCTGCTGAACTACCTGGCGCTGCTGGGTTGGTCCATCGCCCCCGACCGTGATGTGTTCTCCATGGACGAAATGATCGAGAAGTTCGATGTGCGCGACGTGAAGGCCAACCCGGCCCGTTTCGACATCGACAAGGCCATCTCCATCAACGCCGAGCATATCCGTATGCTCGAGCCGCAGGACTTCCTGAACCGTGCCGTGCCGTACCTTAAGCGCGACGGCGTGGTGTCCGCCGATTCGTGGGATGCCCTGACCGATCGTGAGCGCGAGATCCTCACTGCCGCCGCTCCGCTTGTCCAGCCGCGTGTGCGTCTGCTGAGCGAGGTTGCGGGCATGGTCGGCTCCTTGCTGAGCGAGGAAGGCTATATCGAGCCTGCCGCCGATGCCAAGAAGCAGCTGAAGGAATCCGCTCCCGAAGTGCTCGACAAGGCCATCGCCGCGCTTGAGGGTGTCGCCGAGGACGATTGGAAGACCGACAACCTGCATGAGACGCTGAACAAGGCGCTGGTGGAGGAGGGCGGCTACAAGCCGCGTCTGGCGTTCGGCCCGGTGCGTGTGGCCATGAGCGGCCGCCGCGTGAGCCCACCGCTGTTCGAATCCATGGAGATCGTCGGCAAGGATGTTTCCATGGCTCGTCTTAAGGGGCTGCGCGAGCACCTGTGATTCCACGGGGCTGCATGAGCCTGTGCGATTGATGGCCGGCGTATCCGCGGTGATACGCCGGCCATTGCCGTTTGCGGAGGCGATATGCCGTGCGATGCCTGCGCGTTCGCCGTGTGGGGTGTGCGGTGTTGCCGGCTTTTGTGCAGTGGAATCGTTGAAAACAAAGGCGACACGCCGTAAGTTGCATATGGTGGTGAACCCGCGTATATTAATCACTCGTTGCGGTTCATACAGCACAGCTGAGAACTGCGGCGCATAAGTTAAGCCCCCATCGTCTAGCGGTCTAGGACTACGCCCTCTCACGGCGCCAACACCGGTTCAAATCCGGTTGGGGGTACGACGGACAACTTTTCGAAGTTGCCACGCCTGCCAAATTGGGATGTGGTGTAATTGGCAACACAGCTGATTCTGGTTCAGCCATTCTTGGTTCGAGTCCAGGCATCCCAGCCAATAGCCCTCGCGGAAGCGAGGGTTTTTTGTTTCTACGGGAGTTTGCATCGCATGCCCATATGGTGATGGGATACAGTGGAGAGCATGACGGAAACACAACACATGCCGGAAAACCTGTCCAGCAAGCCGAGGATCAAGCCCGCCGAAGAAGGCGATGGGCGCCCGGTGTCGGTGTCGGCGCGACTGGGGCGGCTGCAGTTCCATAATTCCGGAAAATTCAGGGTGTTGCAGGTTTCCGATATTCAGGTTGGGGCGAGGGTCTCCCAAGACACCGTTTCCCTGATCGAGACGTCTCTTGACACCGTGCGCCCCGACGTGGTGGTCTTTACCGGCAATCAGATCGCGGGGTATGATCCGGCGTTCGCCGAAACGTTCACCAAACGCCTGTGGAGCGCCCGGGAAAGGAACGACGCGGCATTGGCGCGTACGCGGCAGAAGGTGCATGACGTCATTGCGCAGTTTCTGGCACCGCTTATCGAACGCGAAGTGCCTTTCGCCGTCACGTTCGGCAACCATGATTTTCAGTGCGGGCTGACCAACGCGCAGCTCAACGAGATATACCGCACGTTCCCGGGCTGTCTGAACCCGCCGGCGTCCGCCTGCGATGCCGAAGCGGCCGATGACACCGGGGGCTTTTGCGCCGGTGATGGCAGTGTACTGCCTGAGCAGGTGATTATTCCCTTCGCCCCCGGCACATTCGCCCTGCCGGTACTGGGGCTGGAAGGCGCCTCAAACGTGCTCGCATTGGCGTTGCTCGATTCCGGCAGCTATGCGCAGGGCGGCGGATTCGCCTCGCCCGACCATGAGGCGCTGGCTTTCCTGCAAACCGTTCCGCGCCGCACGGGGGCTAGGATGATGCTGTTCCAGCATATGCCGCTTCCGCAGTACTACGATCTGCTGAAACCGGTCGCCCCCACCACGGCATACGCCATGCAGGGGTATCGTGCGCATGCGGACCAGTATTACGTGCTCGACGAGAACAAGGCCCAGATCGGCGGATATATGGGGGAGGGCATCAGCTGCCCTGATGTCTCCGACGAATTCGCCATGCTGCATGACGGTCTTGTCGGCGTTTCGGCCGGGCATGATCATCGCAACGGCTTTGTCGGGAACGTTGACGGAACGATGCTGATCGCCACGCCGACCTGCGGATTCGATACGTATGGGCCGGCGCCCGACCATCGTGCGACTCGTCTGATCGAATTCGACATTCGCCACCCGTACGAGCCTCGTACGCAGCTGCTGGCGTTCGGGGAGCTGATAGGCAAGCCCAGTTCCAAGAAGGCGTACACCTATGCGATCAACGCCAAGCCGCCGCAGGATGGCGAAGGCGACGATCTGCTGCGCAGGCCGTCGCTGTGGTCCAGGCTGTTCGGCCTGTTCGGCAGGCATGGGCGCTGATTGTGCTCCGCTGCCGTAACGTTCGGTGAACACGACGATGCGGGAATCAGATGACGAGATACGGCTGGGGCGTGCAACCTGTATGGAGGTTGCACGCCCCAGCTGTAAGAATATGGAGTCGAGGAACTGATCAGCGCCCTGCGGAAGCCTTGATCAGCGCGTCGGTGAGATAGCGGCCTGCGGCCATCACCAGCGGTGCGTAGCGGCGGCCCGGGGTGGTGCCCATGCGGCCGATCGGACCGGAAATGGAGATGGCGGCGATCACCTGGCCGGAGGCGTTGCGAATCGGTGCCGAAATCGAAGCGACGCCCTCCTCACGTTCGTTGACGGATTCGGACCATCCGCGCTTGCGTACCTGGGCAAGCTTGGCGGCGTTGAACTTGGCATGGCGCAATCCCTGATGCAGGCGGTCGGAGTCCTCCCATGCCAGCAGAATTTGTGCGGCCGAACCGGCCTCCATCGAAAGCATGGCGCCTACCGGGATGGAATCACGCAATCCGGATGCGCGTTCGACTGCGGCGATGCAGACTCTCTGGTCTCCCTGACGGCGATAGATCTGTGCGGATTCGCCGGTGCGGTCAAGCAGTGTTTGCAGGATCGGGCCGGCGGCGGTAAGCAGCCGATCCTCGCCTGCGGCGGCGGCGAGTTCCGCGAACCGGGAACCGAGCACGAAACGGCCATGCTGGTCGCGCAATACGAAGCGATGGCGTTCAAGCGCAATGGCCAGGCGGTGCGCGGTAGGACGGGCGAGACCCGTGGCACTTACCAGTTGCCCCAGGGTGGACGGGCCCGATTCGAGGGCGTCGAGGATTTTTACGGTCTTGTCAAGCACCCCAACGCCGGAATGGATTTCATTGTCCTTCGGAGTGGAGGCAAGTGCCTGATTCGCGGGGGCGAATTCGCCGTTTTGCGGTGTGATATCGTTCTCAGCAGCAGTCATAATACTGTGATTATGCCATCTCACATAGTGAAATGGCAAATCAGGAAATATCTCATTGTTCGGCCTTGTGGGGCATGTCTCAATATCCGACCGCATAACGGGCGATATGTGATACGCACCATAGGCTAGTACCACGAACAAGAAGCAAACGCAAGAGTTAGCGTGAAAATTCAGGAGGATTTCCATGGGAACGACACTGGCCGAAAAGGTCTGGGCCGATCATTTGGTACGCAAGGGCGATGACGGAGCGCCCGATCTGCTGTACATCGACCTGATGCTTATGCACGAAGTCACAAGCCCGCAGGCGTTCGAGGGGCTGCGACTGGCGGGACGCAAGCCGCGTCACATTGACCAGCTCATTGCCACCGAGGACCACAACACCCCGACCGTCGACATCGATAAGCCGAACCCCGACGAGACCAGCTCGCTGCAGCTGACCACGCTCGAGAAGAACTGCAAGGAATTCGGCGTGCGCCTGCACCCGCTGGGCGACGCCGACCAAGGCGTCGTGCACGCCTTCGCCCCGGTACTGGGCCTCACCCAGCCGGGCATGACCATCGTGTGCGGCGACTCGCACACCTCCACCCATGGCGCGTTCGGCGCATTGGCCTTCGGCATCGGCACCTCCGAGGTCGAACATGTGATGGCCACGCAGACCCTGAGCCTCAAGCCGTTCAAGACCATGGCCGTCAACATTGAAGGCGAGCTGCCGAAGGGTGTGACCGCCAAGGACATCATTCTGGCCATCATCGCCAAGATCGGCACTGGCGGCGGCCAGGGCTATGTGATCGAATACCGTGGCGAGGCGCTGAAGAAGCTCTCCATGGACGCGCGTATGACCATCTGCAACATGTCCATCGAAGCAGGCGCCCGTGCCGGCATGATCGCTCCGGACGAGGTCACCTTCGAATACCTCAAGGGGCGTCCGCATGCGCCGGAAGGTGACATGTGGGACAAGGCCGTCGAATACTGGAAGACCCTGAAGACCGATGATGACGCCGTGTTCGATAAAGAAGTCACCATCAAGGCCGAGGATCTTGAGCCGTATGTGACCTGGGGCACCAACCCCGGCCAGGGTGCCCCGATCTCCGCCACCGTGCCCGATCCCGAGTCCATCGCGGACGAGACCGAACGCAACGCCGCCAGGCGCGCCATCGACTACATGGGTCTCAAGCCCGGCATGGCGATCAAGGACATCGCCGTCGACACCGTGTTCATCGGCTCCTGCACGAATGGCCGACTCGAAGACCTGCGCGTGGCCGCATCCATTATGAAGGGCCACCACAAGGCCGAGAACATCCACCGTGTGCTCGTGGTGCCGGCATCGTCCCGCGTCCGCCTGCAGGCGGAAAAGGAAGGGCTCGACAAGATCTTCAAGGACTTCGGCGCCGAATGGCGTAACGCCGGCTGTTCCATGTGCCTGGGTATGAACCCCGACAAGATGGTCGCCCGCGAGCGTTCCATCTCCACCTCGAACCGCAACTTCGAAGGCCGTCAGGGCAAGGGGTCCCGCACGCATCTGGCATCGCCGGCAGTTGCGGCCGCCACGGCCATCCGTGGCACGATTTCCTCCCCGGCCGACCTGTAAACCCATTGAGCCGTAGACCGAGATAGACAACCAAGGACTTTCGAAATGGAAAAACTTACCACTCTTACCGGCGTTGGCGTGCCGCTGCGCCGTTCCAATGTCGATACCGACCAGATCATTCCGGCCGTATTCCTCAAGCGCGTGACGAAGACCGGTTTCGACGACGCGCTGTTCTACGCATGGCGCCGCGACCCGGAGTTCGTGCTCAACAAGCCCGAGTACGCCAAGGGGCAGATTTTGGTGGCCGGCCCCGAATTCGGCATCGGCTCCTCCCGCGAGCATGCCGTGTGGGCGCTGCATGACTACGGTTTCCGTGTGGTCATCGCGCCGAGCTTCGCCGATATCTTCTATGGCAACACCGCCAAGAACGGTGTGCTGGCCGCGATCATGCCGCAGGAATCCGTCGAGCTGCTGTGGAAGCTCCTCGAGGAGGAGCCGGGCACCGAGATGACCGTGAGCCTGGAGGATCGTACGGTGACCTGCGGCGACGTGACCCTGCCGTTCGAGGTGGGCGATTACGTGCGCTGGCGTCTGATGAACGGCTACGACGACATCGATCTGACACTGCAGCATGAGGATGACATCGCCGCATACGAGAAGATGCGTGCCGAGAAGTTCCCGTTCAAGCCGAAGACCCTTCCCGTCAAGCAGGAGCCGGAGCAGGCGATCGAATCCGCCCGTGAAGGCGAATACCCCAACTGGCAAGGCCCGTTGGCCGATCGCGGCATTATCTAGCCGCACCCGACGGATGGCTGTGGCATCGCCTCTGCCCCTCTTCAAGCCCGGCATTCAAGCCGGGCTTTTTGTTTATCTTGACACTGTTTCCCGTCCCCTCCGCCGACGGCAAATTCCATAAACATAAAATGATGGTAAAACGAGCGCAAAGTGATGATTCGTTGAGCTGGCTTAGACTGAATGGTCCGAAACGACCTGTGGAAAGCCATGTAGGTGAGATGGGCCGGGCGTTTGGGGATTATGGCGCGTTACAGTGGATACAATATCCCGCGCGTTCACATCGCACATCCAACATGACACAAGAACAACTTCGGAGAGCACTATGAGCCAAGGTTTCGCGCCGTTTTATGACGTCAATCGCACGTATGAAGACAACTATCTGCAGGGGCCGTTCGGCGCATTCGTCGAAGCGTTGAAGAACGATTCCGCTGCCGACGCCTCCGAGCAGTCCACTCAATCCCAGTCGTTCGATCAGGCGGAGGAATTCCTCGGCTTCCGTGTGAACCTGCCGTTCGGCATCCCTGCCGGTCCGCTGCTGAACGAGCGATTCACCACCGCCGCCTTCCGCATGGGCTTCGATTTGGCGGTGTACAAGACGGTCCGTTCCCGCGCGTGGGGTTGCAATGCGTTCCCGAACGTGCTTGCCGTGCATCCGAAGAACGCGGACGGGTCGTTGGTTCCCGGCAGCGCCGAGTTGGACGAAGGCGTGCTTGCCGATACCCGATACGAGCTTCCGATTTCGATTTCCAACAGTTTCGGAGTGCCGTCACGCGATCCCGACGAATGGCAGCCGGACATGAAGAAAGCGATCGCCGAAGCCGGCGACGGCCAGCTACTCGTGCCAAGCTTCCAAGGTTCCCGCGTGGACGGTATGGATCGCAAAGCGTATATCGCGGACCACGTCACCACCGCGCATCTGGTTGCGGAAACCGGAGCCGGACTGATGGAAATGAATACCAGCTGCCCGAACGAAGGCCACAATCGCCTGCTATGCCATGACCCGCATCTGGTGGGGGATATTACGGAAGCTGTGAAAAACGAAATCGGCGATCGCCCGCTCATCGTAAAACTCGCGTACATTCCCAACGATGCCGATCTGGAAACCATGGTCAAGGAAACCGTTGGCCGTGGCGCTGTGCAAGGCTTCTCCACCATCAACACCATTTCGGCGCGCCTGGTGGACGCCAATGGCAATCAGGCCTTGCCGGGAGCCGGACGCGACCGTTCCGGCGTGTGCGGTAACGCCATCCGCGGAGCCGGTCTCGACATGGTCGGCAGGCTTTCCGCCATCCGTGAGAAACTCGGCGTTGACTTCGCCATTGTGGGTGTTGGCGGTGTGATTCGCCCCGATGACTATAAGGCGTATCGTGCGGCCGGCGCAAACGCGGTGATGAGCGCCACCGGAGCCATGTGGGACGCGAATCTCGCGCGCGAAATTAAGAAGACGCTGCGTTGAATTCCGTTTTCGCGAACATGCTACATGCCTTAGGGCAACTGAAAGGCAGTGTTTCTTTGGATTTGGCCCAACAGCGGGTTGAAAGAGACTGAGCGTGTCTGAATAATAACGACATCCTGCACGTCGAGTGTGGTAAGCCGCTGAATGGCACGATCAAGGTGCGTGGCGGCGGGAGGACGTCGTGTTTCCCGATTCCCGGACGGGTTCCCGTCTTCGAGCGCCCGCCGGGGCATTCGCCGGCGAACTGCTGGAATTGCAGGACCAACAGGGGTGTTGCACCTCTAAGATAGACATCGGGCTTGCGATTTTGGTCAGGCCGTCGTGTATCATGTTCATTTGGCGTGTTTCGCCCGCGGATAGAGAGCGCGTCGGCATTGGGCTGGCAGCACCGCGCAGCAATATAAGGAGGATGCCGTGGCACTGACGGCTGAAGAAAAGACCCAGATCATCAACGAGTTCGCGACCCACGAGGGCGACACTGGTTCCCCGGAGGTCCAGGTTGCCCTGCTCTCCAAGCGCATCGCCGATCTGACCGAGCACCTGAAGGAGCACAAGCACGATCACCACTCCCGTCGTGGCATGCAGATGATGATCGGCTCCCGTCGTAGCCTGCTCGATTACCTCAAGCGCACCGATATCAACCGCTACCGTGCGCTGATCGAGAAGCTTGGTCTGCGTCGATAATTCAAGACTTCCGCCCGAGCGCCTTATGGCGTTCGGGCGTTTTACATACGCTGCCAACGGCAACAAGATAAACGAGGGCATTACAGAGGATCAGGCCAGAGGTTCAGGCCAAGACAGCGAGCCCGACTGAAGAGGTTGACACGAGGAACGCAGCCAAGGGGCTGTGAACATTGCGAATGTAAGAGCTTGCCCAGCTGAAGAGGGCTGTTTGAAGGAATAATTAGGAAAACACGAAGGAGTAGCCCCATGGAGGGTCCCGAAATCAAGGCCGCAGAGGCCGTTATCGATAACGGTTCATTCGGTAAGCGCACGCTGCGCTTCGAAACCGGTCGTCTTGCCCAGCAGGCTGACGGCGCAGTCGCCGCCTACCTGGACGACGACACCATGATCCTGTCCACCACCACCGCCGGTTCCAGCCCGAAGGAGAACTACGATTTCTTCCCGCTGACCGTTGACGTTGAAGAGAAGATGTATGCAGCCGGCAAGATCCCCGGCTCCTTCTTCCGCCGCGAAGGCCGTCCGAGCTCCGAAGCCATCCTCGCCTGCCGTATCATCGATCGTCCGCTGCGCCCGCTGTTCCCGCACACCCTGCGCAACGAGGTGCAGGTCGTCGAGACCATTCTCGCCGTCAACCCGCAGGATGCCTACGATGTGATCGCGCTGAACGCGGCATCCGCATCCACCATGATCTCCGGTCTGCCGTTCGAAGGCCCGGTCTCCGGCGTGCGCCTGGCGCTCATCGACGGCCAGTGGGTCGCCTTCCCGACCTGGGATCAGCGTGAACGCGCCGTGTTCGAGATCGTGGTCGCCGGCCGTGTCATCGAGAACGGTGACGTCGCCATCGCCATGATCGAGGCAGGCGCAGGCAAGAACGCCTGGCACCTCATCTACGACGAAGGCCAGACCAAGCCGGATGAGGAAGTCGTTGCCGGTGGCCTGGAAGCCGCCAAGCCGTTCATCAAGGTCATCTGCGAAGCCCAGAACGAGCTCAAGGAGAAGGCCGCCAAGGAAACCAAGGAATTCCAGCTCTTCCCGGAGTACACCGACGAGCTGTACTCCCGCATCGACGAGATCGCGCACAAGGATCTCGATGAGGCCCTGACCATCGCCGAGAAGCTGCCGCGTCAGGATCGCATCAAGGAGATCAAGGAAGGCGTGAAGGCCACCCTCGCCAACGAGTTCGAGGATATGGACGATGCCGAGAAGGACAAGGAAATCGGCAACGCCTTCAAGGAGCTGCAGCGCCAGATCGTGCGTCGCCGCATCCTGACCGAGGACTACCGCATCGACGGCCGTGGCCTGCGCGACATCCGCACCCTGTCCGCCGAAGTGGACATCGTGCCGCGCGTGCACGGTTCTGCGCTCTTCCAGCGCGGCGAAACCCAGATCCTGGGCGTCACCACGCTGAACATGCTCAAGATGGAACAGCAGCTTGACTCCTTGTCCGGCCCGCAGTCCAAGCGTTACATGCACAACTATGAGATGCCGCCGTACTCCACCGGCGAAACCGGTCGTGTCGGTTCTCCGAAGCGCCGCGAGATCGGCCACGGCGCCCTCGCCGAGAAGGCGCTGGTGCCGGTGCTGCCGAGCCGCGAGGAGTTCCCGTACGCCATCCGCCAGGTCTCCGAGGCCATCGGCTCCAACGGTTCCACCTCCATGGGCTCCGTGTGCGCATCCACGCTGTCGCTGCTCGCCGCCGGCGTGCCGCTGAAGGCTCCGGTTGCCGGCATCGCCATGGGCCTGGTGTCCGGCGATGTGGACGGCAAGCACATCTTCAAGACCCTGACCGACATTCTGGGCGCCGAGGACGCCTTCGGCGATATGGACTTCAAGGTCGCCGGCACCTCCGAATTCATCACCGCCCTGCAGCTCGACACCAAGCTGGACGGCATTCCGGCCGACATTCTTGCCGCTGCCCTGCAGCAGGCCAAGGAAGCCCGCACCACCATCCTCGAAGTCATCAACGAGTGCATCGACGGCCCGTCCGAGATGAGCGAGTTCGCTCCGCGCATCATCACCACCACCGTTCCGGTGGACAAGATCGGCGAGGTCATCGGCCCGAAGGGCAAGATGATCAACCAGATCCAGGAGGACACCGGCGCCGAGATCGCCATCGAGGACGACGGTACCGTCTACATCTCCTCCGAAGGTGGAGAGGCCGCCGAAAAGGCCAAGCAGATCATCGACCAGATCGCCAACCCGCACGTTCCGGAAGCCGGCGAAACCTACAACGGCAAGGTCGTCAAGACCACGTCGTTCGGCGCTTTCGTGAACCTGACCCCGGGCACCGACGGTCTGCTGCATATCAGCCAGATTCGCAACCTCGCCAACGGCGAGCGCATCGACGCCGTCGAAGACGTGCTGCAGGAAGGCGACACCGTTGAGGTCGTCGTGCAGGGCGTTGACGATCGCGGCAAGATCAGCCTGGCCATCCCGGGTTTCGAGGATCAGGAATCCAACTCCGGCCGTGGCGGTCGTGAGGATCGCGGCGAGCGTGGCGGTCGTGGCGGCCGTGGCCGTCGTGACGATCGCCGTGATGACCGTCGTGACGATCGCCGTTCCCGCGATGATCGCCGTGACGACCGTGATTACGAGGATCGTCCGCGTCGCAACCGTCACGAGGATCGCGACAACGATCGTGATTATGAGGATCGTCCGCGTCGTCGTCGTTCCTATGATGACCGCGATGACCGTGATCGTGATTATGAGGATCGTCCGCGTCGTCGTCGTTCCTATGACGACCGTGGCGACCGTGACCGCGATTATGACCGCGATGACCGCCGCAGCCGTGGTGGCCGCCGTGGCTCCGACCGCAACCCGCGTTACGCGACCGACGACAACTACGACGATTACCGTTCCGAGCGCGAAGAGCGCACCGAGCGTCCGCGCCGTCGTGTGCGCCGCGACTTTGATCCGTTCGAAGACTGATGTCTTCTCACGGATCCTTCGTGGCGGCTTGATATGCCGTTGAGGTGATAGCGTCGAATATTGGGGCCACTCCGTTATGGAGTGGCCCCAATCTAGTATTGGGCTGTTCGAATTTCGGTACCGGCTCGTCGTTGAACCTTGCCGAGCTTGCCCACATTACTTGCCCGCATGATGCGATTCTGCAGTGATTTCGGTCATATCCGCGCAAAACCAGAGCATATGCGATAATGAAATCGTTGTCTTTATTCAGCAAGGAGGAACTTGCCAATGTCCATCGGCATTATCATCGCTATTGTCATTGTCGTCCTGATCGTACTGTGGGCGATCAGTGCGTATAACGGACTTGTCGCGCTGCGCAATCGTGTCAAGAACGCATGGTCGCAGATCGACGTGCAGCTTAAGCAGCGAGCTGATCTCATCCCGAATCTTGTGGAAACGGTCAAAGGCTACGCCTCGCACGAGTCCGAGGTATTCACCCAGGTGACGCAGGCGCGCGCCAAGGCGGTTCAGACCGCAGCCGACCCCAATGCCGCGCCCGCCGAACGTATCCAGGCCGAAAACGCGCTATCCCGCGCCATCTTCAACCTGCAGGCCACCGCCGAGGCATACCCGCAGCTGCAGGCCAACCAGAACTTCCTCGACCTGCAAGGCCAGCTCAAGGCGCTTGAGGAGAAGCTCGCCTACGCCCGCCAGTTCTACAACGACGTGGTGCAGAAGTACAACACCAGGATCGAAACCGTACCCACCAATATCATCGCCTCGCTATTCCACTTCAAGCAGGCCGACCACTACCAGATCGCGGAATCCGACCGCGCGGTGCCGCAGGTCAAGTTCTGATAGGGGCAGGCCGGCGCTTGGACTGGCATGACGGGAAACCATGCCATAATCAGGTGCCGGCCGGTGACGGCCGTGGAACGATGAGGTTCCATGGCCTGTAGTGTGCTGTGATTCGGCGGATGCGGCATGGCACGCGAGAATCATATAAGGGAAGAGAAAACTATGAGGAAGAGGCTTGTCCGGGCGGTGGTCATCACCATCGTCTCCGCATTGGCCGTCGTGCTGTTGGCCGTACTGGCCGGCAGTGAGAGCGGGCATTCGGATGTAAGCTACCGCAGCTTGGATTACGATGCGACGATACTTGCCAACGGCGATCTGAAAGTCGTGCAGCATATCGACTACAAGCTCGATAGCAGGACGAACGAGGACGGCGATACCCAGTATTGGCGTCAGCTTTACTGGCAGTACACGCTCGACAGCACCCAGCTGACCAACATCACCGATATCAGCGTCAAGAACGTCACCACCGGCGCGGTCTACCATCAGATCAACCCGCAGAACCCGAACAGCGTCGACGAGGCCACCTGGGATTCGAAATATGCGGACCACTGGTATATCGCCGATGTGACGGACGGAAGCAACAATCCGGGGTTCTTCGACCCACAGACGGACGGCCTTGACGGGTCGAGCGCGAACCGTATCACTAGAAACGTGGAGATCGGATGGAACATCCCCTACACGGTGAAGGCGGACAGCCTCAAATTCGATGTGCAGATGACGTTCCATGGCGCCGCCACGCAATACAAGGACGTCACCACCTTCCAATGGGAACCGATAGGACCCACCAACTCCATTCCCGCGCAGAAGGTGACGGGCACCGTTCGTTTCCCGGACGGCATCGACGCCAAGACCTCGTGGGCCTGGCTGCATACCAAGAACACGTCGGAGACCTCCCGCGGCAAACAGGGGGAGCTGAAGTTCGCCGTCTACAACCTGAAATCCGAGCAGTACCTCGATCTGGTGGTCGCATACGACAGCAAAGTCTCGTCCAATGTGGCAAGGATGGAACCCGGCAATCATCTTGACGCTTTGCAGGCCGACGAGACCGCGCAGGAGAAGGCATGGTACGAAAGCCAGCACCGGGCTGCGGTGACAAGAATCCTTCTGTGGGTCGTTTCGCTGGTCGCGGGCATCGTTTCCGTGGCGTGGGCGATCATCGCCGTAATCCGATCCAACAAGGCGGCACGGTACCGTGGCGGCTTGGAATATTGGCGCGACCGCCCGGCGATCTCGCCCGCGTCCGCGGCGCGCATGATCGATATCATCGACAACAGCAAGGGGACCGTATCATCACGTTCCATGACGGCAACCGTGCTGGCGTTGGCCGCCAAACATGCCATTGCCATCTACCCGGGGCCGGCGTCGAACTATAAGGGCATCGACATGAGCCAGGCCGACGCGGTGCAGTTGTCGCATATGATTGCATCCGATGGTGCCAAGGCGATGGTTTCGTCCAAGACCAGCACCATTGTGATCCTGCCGGTGGCGTTGCATGATCGCGAGTCGTTGAATCTCAGCGCGTCCGAGAAAACGTGCCTGCGACTGCTGGTGAGCATATCGATGCGCGTGGGGTACCCGGTGTTCGATTTCAAGCAGATGAAGAAGGCCTGCAAGGATTGGGAATCCGGCTATAAGGAGCTGGAGAAGTTCGAAAATTCCTGCGATACGGAGTTCACGCTGCTTGGCGCAACCTCCCAATCGGCTTGGCGGTACATGCTGCCGGGCACCATCGCCGCGATGTTGGGAATCGCCATCGCCATGACCGGATTCTATGTCGACAATCTTGTATTCGGGCTTCTGATTGGCACGCCGATGTTCATGGTCGGCCTGTTCTGCGATGTTGCGGGCGCGAATACGACGATCACGCCTCAAGGGCAGGAATACGCCGGTCAATGCCTTGGCCTGAAGCATTACATGCAGGACTTCTCCGACTTCAGCGACCGTGGTTCCGCCGACCTGAAGATGTGGGACTGGTATTTGGTGTATGCGGCGGCATTCGGCATTTCCGAGCGTGTGATGAAGGAGCTTGCCAAGGCATACCCGCAGGTGCGCGACCAGTCGTGGCTGGATGCGAATGCTTCGGGAACGCTGTGGTACTGGACCTATAGCCCGATGCATTGGGGTGGCGGCATGTCGTCCGAGCCGTCGTTCGGCGGCGGCTTCGGCGGCCTGCAATCCGGTGCGTTCGACATCGGCACGCAGCTTGATGCCGGGTTCGCTTCGGTACGCAGCACCATCAGCGCCGCCGCGCCGTCAAGCAGTGGCGGTGGTGGTTTCGGTGGATCGGGCGGATCGTTCTCCGGCGGTGGTTTCGGCGGGTCGAGCGGCGGCTTCGGCGGCGGTTCGTCGGGCGCACGCTGATCGGGCGATATGAAAAACGGGTGGCTTCCACAGCGGTTTTGCCGTGGCGCCACCCGTTCTGCCGTGGGCGGGAAGTATTCTGGGACGCAGCATTCCATTGATCATCACTGCCGTAAAGGAGCGTAGACCATGACACTGTTCCGAGATTTGGGACCATTCCACACCACCGCCATCGGCCACGGCGAGATGCCGTTGACCATCGAGAACAACCGTGGGCATGACGTCGGCATCGAAACCCTGCACGCCTCGCTGGACGCCGGCTGCCGCCACATCGACACCGCCTGGGCCTACTACACGCCAGGCGAGGAGGAACAGACCGGCGAGAAGCTGGTGCGCGAAGCGCTCGAGACCTGGAAGGGCCCGCGCGATGAGGTCACCGTGGCCACCAAGGTGGGTTTGCGCCGCGCATGGGACGGCGACAAGCCGGTCTGGCCACGCGATGGCAAGCCGGAACACCTCATCGAATACGGTAAGCAGTCCGCGCAGGCGCTCGGCGTCGATGCGATCGATCTGCTGTACCTGCACCGTCATGATCCGGAAGTGCCGTACAACGAGTCCTGCGAAGGCATCAAGGCGTTGCTCGATCAGGGTGTGGCCCAATGGGCCGGCGTATCCAACGTGAGCATCGAACAGTTGAAGATCGCGCAGGAGATTCTTGGCGACAAGCTGGTGGCCGTGCAGAACCAGTATTCGCCGATCCATCTGGAAACCCAGGACACGTTGGAATACTGCGCCAGGGAAGGTCTGGCCTTCGTGTGCTGGAGTCCGCTCGGCGGTTACCGCCACCCCTACGACGAGCACCTGTTCGACCCGTTCCGCGAAGTGGCCGCCAAACATGGCGTGAGCTACCAGCGCGTGGTGCTGGCCTGGGAGCTGGCCAAGGGCGACCACATGTTCGTGATTCCGGGAGCGCATCGCCCCGAAACCATCCTCGATTCGCTCAAGGCCGACGAGCTCGAACTCAGCCCGGAGGAGCTTGCGTTCCTGGGCTGAAACGCAAGACGGCTGCCGGCAGGCAGCGCGATGGCCGCATAATGCGGGCGGACCCATGGAGGAAAGGCATGGGCCGCCCGCATTGATTGTTATGCAACGGTATGGCATGTGTCGCCTTTGTATGTATGCGTGTGCGCAAAGTGCGCTGTGCACTCCAATCCGTACAATATTGATGGTTTTACGTCGAATACGAGGAATACACGTGCAAAGAAGAAACAAGCCTGAAGTACTGGCCCCGGCGGGCAACCTGCGTGGGCTCAAGACCGCCGTCGACTATGGTGCCGATGCCGTCTACTGCGGCGGCAAGGCGTTCGGCATGCGCAGCGCCCCGAAGAACCTGAGCCTTGAGGATTTCGAAGAGGGCTCGCGCTATGCGCACGAGCATGGGGCCCGCGTATATGTGACCTGCAATGTGCTGCCGCGCAACAGCGAGGTCGAGGCGATCCGCGACTATCTCGGCCAGCTGAAGGACACCGGTGTGGACGCGTTGATCGTAAGCGATTTCGGCGTGATGATGACCGCACGCGAGGTCGCTCCCGAACTTGAACTGCATGTGAGCACGCAGGCCGGCGTCACCAATTATGGCGCGGCCCGCGCATTCTATGAGCTTGGCGCCAAACGAGTGGTGCTCGCCCGCGAGATGGATCTGCAGGCCGTACGTGATATTCGCGCCCGCATCCCGGAAGATATGGATATCGAATGCTTCGTGCACGGCGCCATGTGCATGGCGTTCTCCGGCCGTTGCCTGTTCTCCAACTACCTGACCGGACGAGACGGCAACCACGGGGAATGCGCACAGCCCTGCCGCTGGAAGTACTCGATCGTGGAAGAGAAGCGGCCAGGCCAGTATTTCCCCATCGAGCAGACCGAAAACGGTGCGTACCTGTTCAATTCGCAGGATATGAACATGCTGGAGCATATCGACGATCTGATCGATTCGGGCGCGACCAGCCTGAAGATCGAGGGACGTTCCAAAAGCGCGTACTACATCGCCGCGATGACCAACGCCTACAAGACCGCAGTGAACCAATACATGGTCGAGCGCGGGTTCGAAGACGCCGAAGGCAACGAGATCAAGCCGTTCCACGATATGGTGATCCGCCCCGGCGACCCGGACTTCGCCAACGCGGCGCCGGACAATATCGAACATAATGCCGACAAGGCCTTCGCCGGCGTGCCCGATGCCGAAGACGGTCAGGCCGCGCCTCAGGTCAATACCGTTCATTGCGCCAATATCGGCAATGCCGACGATGGCAACCTGAGCTACCATGCGCGCAGCACCCGGCGCAAGTCGAACACCGCGGCGGAGATCCTTCCCGAAGGCTGGCATCATGCCGCAGTGCGCCCGGCACCGCATGTAGAGCTGCCGGATTGGCTGAAGGAGGAACCCTACAAGGTCGCCCACCGAGACTATTCCACCGGTTTCTACTATCCGCAGCGGAAGGTCACGCAGCGCACCGATCGCGCGGGCTACTTCCGCTCCTGGCTGGTGGTGGGCGAAGCGCTCTCCTGGTCGCCGGACGAGGGCGGCAGGCTCACCATGATGAGCCGCAACAAGATCGAACCCGGTCAGCAGGTCGAATTCCTGCTGGCCGGCGAGCCGCCGCTGGCATACATCGTTCCGGATTCCGGTTTGCGCGACGCGGACGGCAATCCGGTTGCCGCCATCAACAATCCGGCGCACGTGTTTTCGATCCCATGCCCGCACAACGTGCCGGCCAACACCGCCATCCGTTCCCGTACCAAGCAGGCCACGCTGAAAGCCGAATAACGCGGGCGGTGCTTTCGACCCATCGGCCGATCCCGCAATCCAATACACCAACCAAGGCATCAACTAAGGAACACACCATGACCGAATACGACGACGCGATTCTCGATTCATCGTCCATCAGCTCCACCGATAAGGCCGGCCGCCCGATCCCGGTCACCATTCCCATCGCTCTCGCACCGGGCATCACCGTCACCTATACCACGCGTCTTGGCGGTTTGAGCACAGGGGAGTGGGGCAACTGCAACCTTGGCGGTAAAGGCGGAGACAGCGCCGAAGCCGTGCTGTCGAACCGTATCGCGCTGTCGGAATCTCTTGGAGCGCCGTTAAGCATCATTTCGCAGGTGCACTCCGGCAAGACCGTGGACATGGACGAGGTGTTCGGCAGGAACGCCCCGTTCGGATACGACTTCTCCGGCACGCAGGACGATGAGGGGCATGCCCCTGCTGGCGTGAGCGTGATCGAAGCCGATGCGCAGGTGACTTCGCGTGCAGGCGTGGCCTTGGGCGTGTTCGCCGCCGACTGCCTGCCGGTGCTGCTCGCCGATCCGCAGGCCGGTGTGATCGGTGTCGCGCATTGCGGACGCAAAGGGCTGCAGCAGGGTGTGATCGGCTCAGCCGTCGATCTGATGGTGGCGAAGGGTGCGGTGCCGGAACGTATTGTGGCGACGCTCGGCCCCCGTATCTGCGGCGACTGCTATGAGACCGGTGATCAGATCTCGGACGAGTTCGATGCGCAGTTCCCCGGAAGCTTCTCGTTGACCCGTTTCGGCGGCACAGGCATCAATATCGTTGCCGCCGCATTGAGCGAGCTTGCCGAAGCCGGCGTGGTCGCCGACAACATCATCGAATCCCGCCCGCGTGTGAACGCCGCCACACAGTATCTGAGCGAGGATGCCGAACTGGCGGAACTGTGCGCTCGCGATGGCGAGGGGCCGGCACGTCTTGAAGAGCGTATCGAGGCGATCCGCCGCAGCATGTGCACCGTGGAGAATCCGCTATGGTATTCGCATCGCCGTGCCGCACTGGCCGGTAAGAAGCATGAGGGGCGCATGCTGGCGCTGATCCAGCGTCAATAAGTGGCCTTCGGCTGCGGACGAAGATTTCGTACAGAACGATTGGCCGTGCCATGCATGGTGCAAGGCATGGCATACGGTGGAGGAATTATGCAGGAAGATGAGAAGAAGAGGCAGACCGCACCTGTAGTGGCCGTGGTCCTGGCAGCCGGTTTCGGTACCCGTTTCGATCCGGAGAACCCGAAGCAGCTGGTGTGCATTGGCGATAAGCCCATTGTGTGCTGGAGCATCGAGGCCTTTGAGCGCAACAGCCGCGTCAGCGACATCGTGGTGGTGGTCAATCCCAAGGTACGCGACGCAGTGGAGGGGCTGATCGACGAGGCCCGTTACGAGAAGGTGCGTATGGTGATCGACGGCGGTGTCGAACGTTGCGACAGCACCATGGCCGCGTTGAACGTACTGAAGCAGGCCGGCATTCCGCAGCAGGCGAAGATTCTTATCCATGATGCGGTGCGCCCGTTCGTCTCGCAGGAGTCGATCGACGATTCGATCGACACGCTGGACGAGTTCTCCGCGGCGACGGTGGCGTTCGCCTCGACCGATACGATTCTGCTGACGCATGATGCCGGCGATCGCAAGGTGATCGGCTCGGTGCCCGATCGCGCTGACACCTTCCGCGCCCAAACCCCGCAGTCCTTCCGATTCGGCACGATCTACCATGCGTATGAGCTTGCCGCAGACGACCCCGATTTCCATCCGACCGACGATACGCGCGTGGTGGTGGATTATCTGCCCGATGAGTCGGTCGCGATCGTAGCAGGAAGCGACACAAACCTGAAGGTCACCACCATGGCCGATCTGCCGATCGCGGAACGCATCGCGGCAAACGCCACGCATCAGCTCACCAAAGAGGAGGCCCGCGCCCGAATGCATGCCATTCTGCGCGAGGCCGTGGCACACTGAGCGCATGGCAGTGCGGGTAGACTGAGCGTATGCAGCAGTTCAGCGTGGTGATTTCCGGTTTCGACCATTACGACGGCATCGAGGTCAATCCGTCTTACGAGGTGCCGCGGATACTTTCGCAGCAAGGCGTTGACGGCCTTGACGGGGTGGAGCTTTCCATCAGCACGGTCAGCCTTCCCGTGAGCTTTTCCAAGGCGTGGCCATTGCTGAGCCGGACCATCGAAGAGACGAAGCCGGACATCGTCGTCGCCACCGGGCTCAAGCGTGCGGCCCGTGGCATATTGCTGGAACGCTGCGCCACGAACATCATGGACTCCAGCAGGCCGGATGTGGACAATACGGCGCCGAGCCTTGTGCCCATCGCTCCCGGCCGGCCGGCGGCCTATTGGACGAGACTGCCGTTGCGTGCGATCCTCGGCGAGTTCACCCATGATTCGATTCCTGCCACGTTGAGCTCCGATGCGGGCACGTTCGTATGCAATTCCCTGTTCTACAACCTGCTGAATTGGGCTTCCGCGCAAGACAAGGTGCTGGCCGGCTTCGTCAGTCTGCCTGTAGTGAACGAAGAGCCGCATCCCAAGCGCGGGCTTCCCATGGATCAGCTGGTGCAGGCTTGCGGCGATGTGGTGCGCGAAAGCGTGAAGTACTATATGCGCCCCTCCAGCGAAAGCATTCTTATCGCCTGAATTCCGCTATGCGGTTCCATGTGGTCGAGGCTGTGTGAAAGTGCAAGACGCACGCCGATTCTCGACTGCGTATGCAGTAGTGTTTTACATGAGTCAAGTCGAGTAGGATTGTGCCAGACGGATTTTCGGCGGAAAGGAACAGAGAATGGAACAGTTCCCGGTTGTATTGAGGGGATACGACAAGGATAGGGTGGATGCGGCGTTCGCCCAGGCGCAGAAGACGCTGGCCGACATGCGCGAACAGATCGCGTCCAATGACGACATGATCCTTCAGCTGCAGGCGCAACTTGAGCAGGAGAAGTCCCGTCAGGATAAGTCCGGCAACAGCTTCTCGTCGTTGGGTGCGAACGCGCAGCAGATGCTGTCTTCCGCCGAACAGACCAGTGTCGAACTGCTTGAACGCGCCAAAAGCGATGCCGCTTCCACCCGTTCCGCCGCGCAGGTGCAGGCACAGACCCTGATCAACAACGCCAAGCTCGACGCCAAGCGTATCGTCGCCGACGCCAACGCCAAGGCCGATAGTATTCTGACCCGCGCCGCCAACGATGCCGAAAGCACCACCAGGTCGGCCAAGGAGGACGCGGAGCATCTGCGTTCCGAAACGACGAAGAACGTCACCGAACAGCGCCAGACCGCCGAATTGGAACTGCGCAACGCCCGCGAGGAGCAGAAGAAGAAGCTCGCCTCCGAACGATCCACGCAGGAACGTGAAATCGCGGAGATGAAGGCCGACGCCGTCCAGCAGATCGCCGACCAGCGTAGGAGCACCAACGAGGAACTGACACGCTTGAAGAACGAGGCCAACGATCAGATCGAGGCAGCGCTCGCCGAAGCGAACAAGAAGCTTGCCGATGTGCGCGAGCAGGTGGCCAAGATGACCACTGACGCACAGCGTAAGGCCGCCGAGATCACCGATGCGGCGCAGACGAAGGCACAGGAAATCACCGATGAAGCCGAAGTGCATCGCACCAAGACCATGAGTCAGGTCAGCGCCGAGGTCGAGCAGATCCGCAGCGATATCGCCGCCCAGCAGGAGGACGCCACCAAGAAGGTGAGCGAGCTGCTGGAAAGCTTGGAGCAGCGTCGCGCTGAAGCCAAAAAGGAAGCCGACGAACTCATCAGCCAGGCCAAGACCATGCGTCAGGATGCCGACGAGTACGCCACTCGCAAGCGTACCGACACGGACGCCAAGGTCGATGTGATGCTGAAGAACGCGCAGGATGAGGTCGAGCGCCAGATCGATGAGCGCCGCAAGGCCGCGCAGGAGGAGATCGACGATCTCAAGGAGCGCATCAGCGGTCTGCAGCAGCGTGAAGCGCAGATCACGCAGCGTGTGGGCGAGCTTCGCTCCATGTTCTCCAATGCATTCGCCGGTTTCCTCGCTGGAGACGATATGGATGCTGCCGCCGCGGCTCCGGCGCAAGCCCAGCCGGAAGAGCCCGCCCAAGGTGCCGGCGAAGCGCCGAACGCCGGCTCCGGCAACGAGTCCGACGAATCTGGCGAGCCGGGCGAAGCAGGCGAGACCGATAACGCCGTTGAAGCAGGCGACGGCAATCAGGAGTAATATCTACCGGTATTGAGGGCTCCGGTCGGATCGGTATGGCATCCGGCCGGAGCTTTCGCATATCGTCTGGCGTTGTTCGCAAAGCGTCGAATCTACGCTGAACCATGGCACGAAGCGCGGTGCGAGGAGCTGCACGGTGCTGTGCGGGCGGAACGATTGGGAATGCTGATGGTAGGCTGGGACTCACACAGTACCATGTACGTTTTGCGGCATCCGGCCGGGGTATCCAATGGCCGGATGCCGTTGTTGTGAGTTAAGGAGTATTCATATGGCAGAAATCACACCGTTGAACGCCGAAGCCCTTGCCGGGCTGCGCGATGGATTCGAGGCGAGTGCGGTCAACCGTATGGCGATGAACGCCGTCACCGCGGCTGGAGTGGCCAAGGTGGCTCGTAACTATGACAGGGCGCGTCTGCTGCAGCGCAGATTCTCAACGGTTATCGACAATGGCGATGCCACCCATCAGGATCGTTCCGGCCGCTGCTGGCTGTTCAGCTCCCTGAATGTCGCACGTTTCGTGGCCAAGAAGAATCTTGGGCTTAAGGAATTCGAGTTCTCTCAGAACTATGCCATGTACTACGACAAGCTGGAACGTGTCAACTACTTCCTGAAGGATGTCGCCGCGCTGATCGCAGCCGGCGAGCCCGCCGATTCCCGCCTGATGCAGCATCTGCTGCAGGATGTGATGGGTGATGGCGGCCAGTGGACCATGGCCATGAACGTGTACAAGAAGTACGGCGCCGTGCCCAAGGATCTGTTCCCGGAAACCGAATCGTCCAAGAACACCGGCGAGATGAACACGCAGCTGCGCCACATGCTGCACACCGCAGTGGCCCGCATGTACGCCAAGGGCGCCGACATCGATCAGATCATCGCCGAGGCCACTGCGGCAGGTCACCGTATTCTCACCATTCATCTGGGCGAGCCGCCGGTTTCCTTCGATTGGGAGTGGACCGACAAGGACGGCGTGTTCCATCGCGATGGCGAGATCACACCGCAGGAGTTCTGGAAGAAGTATGTCGGTTCCGCCGATCTGGAAAGCTACGTGTGCCTGGTGGACGATCCGCGTGCCGAGCATCCGAAGGGCAGGAAGATCGCCATCGAGCATCTGGGCAATGTCGCCGGTGGCGACGCCACCGAATACCTGAATGTGCCGAACCAACTCATGAAGGACTGCGTGAAGAAGATCCTGGTCGAGGAAGGCATTCCGGTATGGTTCGGCGCCGATTGCCATCCGTTCATGGACCGTGAGAACGGCGCATGGGCCACGGATCTGTTCGAATACGGCAAACTGTACGACTTCGATTTCAGCTTGGATAAGGAGGAGCGTGTGCGCTTCGCCGATTCCGCTATGAACCATGCCATGGCGTTCGCCGGCGTGGATGTTGCCGAGGACGGTTCCACTCGTCGGTGGCGTGTGGAGAACTCCTGGGGCACGAAGATCGCGGACAAGGGCTATTTCACGATGAGCGATGACTGGTTCACCGAGTACGTGTACGAGGTGGCTGTACCGAAGGCTCTGCTGCCCGCCGAATACCAGGCCGCTCTTGAAGAGCCCGCCATTTCCCTGCCCGCATGGGATCCGATGGGCGCGCTTGCATAAGCGACGCCCCGGTGGGGCGTCGCGCGAGCGCGCCCGAGCCTGGCGGTAGCCGGGCGAGGGTGGGATATGCTGCAGGCCTGCGATGCCGTATTTCTATGGGAATGCCGGGCACGCGCTTGCATAAGCGACGCCCCGAAGGCTGTTTGCGACCCGTCTGCTGTGCAGGCGGGTCGTTTGTTTTTCGGTTCCGGTGTTTCGGCAGACGGTCGGATGCCGCATGTTGCATGGCCGATGAACTATTGTGGTGAATTCGGTGTGCAGGCACTGCCACCTATATTGTCAACATCGCAATCGCCGAAAGGTATGAGAGGAAGGAGAGTCGGCATGGCAGCGTTACGTGGTCCGGACAGTTCCGAAGATAAGCGTCGTTTGGGGGAGCAGGCCGTCTTTCCCGAGACGGTGGATGTCAATATTCGTCAGCTTGATCCGATTCCGGCTCCGCGCGCGTTTCTGCGCGAGTTGCCGCTCACCGAGGAGATGGGCGAGCTGGTGCGCACGTCGCGTCAGGAGATCCGTGATGTGTTGCGCGGGCGCGATGACCGTCTGCTGGTCATTGTGGGCCCGTGTTCCATTCATGATCCCAAGGCCGCGCATGAGTATGCCGAGAAGCTTGCCGCGGTGCAACGCGAGTTGAACGATCGCTTGCTGATTGTTATGCGCGTGTATTTCGAGAAGCCTCGTACCACTATCGGTTGGAAGGGTCTGATCAACGATCCGGATCTCGATGGCCAGTTCAATATTCGTAAGGGCATGTGGGAGGCACGCAAGGTGCTTACCGATGTGCTGTCGTTGGGTTTGCCGATCGCTACCGAATGGCTTGACCCGATCACCCCGCAGTATATCTGCGATGCGATCAGCTGGGGCGCCATTGGTGCGCGCAATACCGAAAGCCAGGTGCACCGCGAGTTGGCCAGTGGCCTGTCGATGCCGGTCGGGTTCAAGAATTCCACGGACGGTTCCATCAAGGCCGCGGCTGATTCCTGTTATGCTGCCGCGTTCGAGCATCATTTCCTGTCCATCAATTTGGATGGGCGTGTGATTTCCGCCGAGACCAAGGGCAATCCGGATTGTCACCTGGTGTTGCGTGGCTCGTCGAGCGGTCCGAATTACGATGCCGAGTCGGTCAAGGCGGCATTGGATGCGTTGCATAATTCGAAGGCGACTGGTCCGAGCGAGCATGGTCTGGTGATCGATGCCGCGCATGGCAACTGTGGCAAGGATGAAGTGCGTGAGGCCGAAGTGGTCGAGGAGATCGCGGCTCGTTTGGCTCAGGGCGAACAGGGCATTCTCGGCGTGATGATGGAAAGCTTCCTGGTGGCAGGGCATCAGAAGCCGGCTCCGCTCGACCAGCTGGTGTACGGCCAGTCGGTCACCGATTCGTGTATTCCGTGGGAGCGTACGGAACAGCTGCTGCGCACGCTGGCCGATGCCGTTGCCGCGCGCCGCGCATAAGTCGGTGTATAAGGCCGTCGAAGGCGTCCAACGCGAACCATTCATATTGATAGGGCCGGGGCCGATGGAACGATGTCCATCGGCCCCGGCCCTATCATATTGGCGTATCGGCACGACTACATGTCCTGCAGGTCGTCTTTCTCCTCAAGCTCGGATTGCATGTTGAACCACATGCGTTCGGCCGGATTGATATCGCGCACTTCCAGCAGCTTCTGGTACATGGGGTAAAGGACGTGCAGCCACGGGTACATGATGTACAGCGTGTGCTCCGACTTGTGGGTGCGCCAATGCTCCGGATGCGTTTCGAAGGTGTTGCGGAAGCGTCTCATGTAGGCATGGAACGAAGCCGGCGACGTGTACATGCGGCGTGCGGAGATGCCGCATACCATGCGTTTGGAATACACGGTTTTCAGTCCACGGCCCAGCAGATGCAGCGACACGTCCACGTCCTCATGCATCACGTCGGACTTGTCCCGGCACACCTCGCCCCTGATCTGCTTCCACGCGGTGGCACGTAGGGCCATATTCGAGCCGAACAGCAACACCTGGCCGTTGTCGGCGCGGTAGGAGTGCCGGCGCACATGGTCGTCGCCGCGCAACGCGATTTTCCTTGCGGGCATGTCGTAATAGCTTACCGGGCCGGTGGCGCCCATCGCCTCGCCGTCCTCGGTGAAGATGCCCGATACGACCTCCACCCAATCGGGCTTGAGCATGCAATCCGCGTCGATACGCCCAAGTATGTCTCCGGTGGCGGCGTCGAGCCCATAGTTTCTGGTGGGGATCAGCCCTTGTTCCTCGTCTTGGTGCAGCAGTCGAATCGGCGCTTCGGGATGATGCGCCATGAACTCCTCAACAATTGTGCAGGTATTATCGGTACTGCGATTGTCAACCACCAGAATCTCATGTGGTGTAACGGTTTGGCGGATGGTGTTGGTCAGGCAATCCGCAATGCGCTCCTCTTCATTCCACGCTGGGATGATAATCGAAACATTCAGCATACTCCCCAGAATAAATAGTCGGGCGTACACTGTTCGTCGAACAAATGGCCGTACAGCCCTCATCGCTACAATGGGGTGCCATGGATGAACACGCGCATACAAGCGATGAGAATACTGCAGGTGGCCGTGAAGGGCTGCGCTGGGATCTGGGAACGCTGTTCCCCGCAAAAGGCGACGAACGCAGGCCTCCGGAATGGTTCGGCAGGGCTTTGCTGTACATCGCCATGGCCATAGTGCTGTTTTCCTACTGCTGGCGATCCTGGGGGTCGGTCGCCTACCTGATCTACGACATCCTTATCGCGCTGTTCCTTGCGCTCGCCATCGAACCGATGGTGAAGGCCCTGGTGAGTCATGGCTGGAAGCGTGGCGTGGCGGCGCTGCTGTCGTTCACCGTGGTGATCGTCGCCGCATGCGTGCTGCTGCTGCTGTTCGGCAACATGTTCATTCAGCAGGTGATCGCCTTGTTCTCCGGTCTGCCGGATATGTACGAGCAGACGAGGCAGTTCATCATGCAGCGGTTCTCGTTCGTGCTGCCGGAGATCGACAATCTTGGCCCCGAGATCCTGAAGAACATCCAGTCCTCGTGGGTTTCCGACTTCGCCGGTCAGGCGCTGCACACCGTTTCCGGCGTATCCGCCGCATTCATCGACGTCACTACGGTGATCATGGTCACCTTCTATATTTCCGCTGCCGGCCCGAAGCTGCGCCGTTCCGTATGCCAGTGGTTTGCCCCGTCCGCGCAGCGTCGCATCCTTACCGTCTGGACGGTAGCGCAGGATCAGATCTCGTCCTTCCTGTTCTCCCGTACGGTTCTCGCCGTGCTCAACGCCGCCTGTACCGGCGCGTTCCTGGTGATCATGAAGGTGCCGTACTGGCTGCCGTTGGCATTGTTCAGCGGCATCGTCTCGCAGTTCATTCCCATGATCGGTACGTTCGTGGGCGGCGCGGCCCCGGTGCTGTTCGCGTGTGCGAACAACGGTCTGGGCGTCGGCATTGCGGTCATCGTGTTCATCACCGTGTACCAGCAGATCGAGAACTTCATCTTCCTGCCGAAGATCTCGCAGCGCACCATGGATATCAACGAGGCGGTGGCATTCATTTCGGTGTTGTTCTTCGGCTCGCTGTTCGGTGCGGTCGGCGCGTTCCTTGCATTGCCCATCGCCGCATCCATCCAGGTGATCGTGCACGCCGGAACACGTCGATACGATCTGGTCGATTCGCCGTTGATGAGCGACCCCGCGCCCAAGAAGAAGTCCAAGGTGGTCGAGGCCGGCGAAGCGTTCAACGAGCATGTGATCCAGCCCATCAATCATGCCATTCCTCGCGCCGTCTCCAGCACCGCGAACCGTGTGCATGTGGATGACGAGCTTCGCCAGATGCAGGAGATCTTCTACTCCATGTCCGACGAGGAATTGCGTGAGGGATTGGAGGACGATTCCGCCACGGTGGCGATTCCCAAGGGCGTGCTGAAGGATGCCGTCATACACGATCATTCAGGCAGGCCGATGCTGAAGGGAACGGAGGAACAAGGCGACGAAGACGGTAAGACGTCTGCCGGCGGCGAGGGCGCCGACGCCGCGCCGCATGATAGGCCGCAGGAGGATTCGCCTTCGACCGACGTATCGTCCAATCCGCGAAAGGGGTGGCGCTGATGGTTCTGCTCACCGTACTTGATACGCTGCTGTTCATCGTGGGCGCGATCGGCATGGTCTACCAGGGCGTATGCATTGTGGCGTCGTTGTTCGCCAAGCCCGTCACTTTTCCCGAAGCCGCGATGGACAAGCGGTATGCCGTGCTTATCTCGGCGCGTAACGAGGAGCATGTGATCGGCAACCTCATCACCTGCCTGCATGAGCAGACCTATCCATCGGGGCTCATCGACATCTGGGTGGTGGCGGACAACTGCACCGACGGTACCGCCAGGGTCGTACGCGATATGGGCTGCCATGTGGTTGAACGGCATAATATGCAGCAGGTCGGCAAGGGGTATGCGTTGACCTATCTGCTTGACTATATGATCGATGCCGGTCTGTCCGACACCTATGACGCCTATTTCGTGTTCGACGCCGACAATAAGCTCGACCGCCATTACTTCGAGGAGATGAACAAGGCGTTCCAGTCGGGATTCAAGATTCTGACCAGCTACCGCAACTCGGTCAATCTGGCCGACAACTGGGTTTCGTCCGGTTCCGCGCTGTGGTTCATCCGCGAATCGAGATTCCTCAACAACTCCCGTATGCTGTTCGGCTCCAGCTGTCATGTGGGCGGCACCGGGTTCATGTTCTCCAAGGAGATCATGAAACGCAATAAGGGCTGGAAATTCCACCTACTTACCGAGGATCTCGAATTCACCATGGATTCGGTGCTGCACGGCGATCGCGTCGGGTATTGTGGCAGCGCCATCCTGTATGACGAGCAGCCCATTACCTTCGCGCAAAGCTGGCGTCAGCGTCTGCGCTGGAGCAGGGGATTCCTGCAGGTGTTCCGCTATTACGGGCCGCAGCTGATTCGGCGTGCCATCAAGGAGCGGGATTTTTCGGCGGTCGATTTCACGCTGCTGCTTTGCCCGTTCACGATGCTCGGCGTGATTCGTGCGGTGTTGGGTGTTATCTTCGCCGCCTGCGGATTCGTTACCTGGCAAAGCCAGCTGGGGGCCGTCACCGGGTGGAGCAGTGGCATTGTGCTGGCCGTGCTCGGTATGATGGCGCTCGCAGGTCTGACGATCATCGCGGAACGTGGGCAGATCGGCGCTACGAACAAGGAGCTGTTCGCCTATGTGCTCAGTTTCCCGATCTACATGCTCAGCTATGTGCCGATCTCCTTCCAGGCCATCTTCTCCAAGGTGCAGTGGAAGCCCATCGAGCATAAGGGCTGAACTGTGCCGCGCTTCGCCGCGCGTAGCATTGGGGCATATGCACCAAGGCTTCTACCAGGGCGACTGTGAGCGACATTTCTGCCGTGGTTCGGAATGTGGTGGCATGGATGCCGTTTGCGGCATCGTTCCAGATTCCGTTTGACGTGATCGATGGCGCATGGCTTGCCGCTGCGGCAAGGGTGATCATATTGCTGGCGACATGGGTTGTCTGCTATCTGATCTGTACCTGGCATCTGCGCATGGCGCGGTCGTCTTCGGGCGGCGCACCGGCGAAGTCCGGTGCTAGGAAGAGGCATTCTGCGGCTTGTGTTCCCTCCTACCCAGGTCGTCGTCTCTTTGGCGACCGTGTTGCCGTCGGTGCTGATGCTGTTCTTCCTGTTGCGCATTATCACGCCGTTAACGATGGGAGCCGTGATAGCCGTCGCGCTCGTCAACGGTCTGGTCGTGCTGCTGGATGGTTCTTGGCTAGGCGGTAAGCTGTTGGATGCTCGGATGCCGAAGATTCTCGCAACGCTCGATGACTTCGCCTCCCTGCAGCAGTAATCGAGGTCTTTCAAGGAATCCAGAGGTGAAGCGCGGTGCGTAGAGCTGCAGTCCGACCGAATCATCGGATCGCCGTGGTCACGGTAAGCGTGGTGGTGACGCTTGCCGTTTGCGTGGGGTATACCATTGCGGACGTCTACGACGTGGCTCCCGGATTATTGACAGCGCAGTCGGCGCCGACACGTACCTACAGCGCAATCCCCACGCCTCTTGCGGCCGGTGCCGTGGCGGGCAAGGCCGATCGCGATGTGCCCATCGACGAGAAGAAGGCCGAGAAGCTTATCACCGCGTTGGGCGAGTCCGAAGGCACGGGGAATTTCTCTGTGGCCATTGCCGCGGCGGATGGCACCATAGCCGCCGAACGGAACCTCGATACCGAGCGCGAGCCGGCTTCCACCACCAAAACGCTGACCGCCTTCACAGCCGTCCATACGCTGGAAATGAGCGGCACGCTGGATACCGAGGTCTACCTGACCCATGCGGACACCTCGCCGACCATCGTGCTGCAAGGCCATGGCGACATGCTGCTGGGGGAGGGGCAGAACGATCCCTCCCATATCAACGGGCGTGCCGGCCTCGCCACGCTCGCGCAGAATACGGCCCAATCGCTTCGGCAGCGCGGCATCGACCAGGTGGCGCTTGCCGTGGACGATTCGCTGTTCGGCGATGACAACACTTCCACGGCGTTGGAACAGAACAATGACGGCAACGCGATGTATACGCCGCTGTCGAGTATGGCCGTCGACGGAGGTCGTATGCGCTACGGCCTGACCGCCGACCCCGACGCGTTCACCGACTACCCCACGCTGTCCCGCACCACGGCAAGCGATGCCGCACAGACGTTCAGAAGTCTGCTGACCCGGCAAGGCATCACCGTTACCGATTCGTCGGACACCAGCGGCACCGAGGCCTCGGCACGTATCGCCAAGGTCAGTTCGGCGCCGTTGAACGAGGTGATGGCGTTCATGCTGCGCCATTCCGATAACACGCTCGCCGAGCTGTTCGCGCGGCTTACCGCGTTGAAGCTTGGCCTGGGCAATTCCATGGATGCCGATATCCAGGCGGTCGTGCAGGTGCTGCGCGCAAACGATATTCCTACGGATGGGCTCCACCTGACCAGCTGTTCGGGTCTTGCTGCGGGAACCCGGCTGCGCATACCCACCCTGCTGGCAGTGCAGCGCTCGCTGGTCGGGCTTGACGATGGCGGTGCCGCCGAGATCGAGGGGCTTTCCGTGCCCGGGCTGACCGGTACGGCGCGTAATAGGGCGGCCAACGACGACATCAAGGGACTGGCAAGGGTCAAGACGGGCAGTCTTGGTGGTGTTCGCGCCTTGGTCGGCAATGTCTCCCGTGAGCATGGCGGTGTGCTGCTATTCGCCGTAATCGTCAATGATTCGTCTGACGAACTGGCCGCCAACAACGCCATCGACGACTTCATGGCGGGGCTTGCCAAGCTCTGAACGCACCGGGAGCTTTCCCAGCGATCATTCAGGTAATGGCTAGGAACACGTCATTCGCCTGTGACAATATAGTGCCCATGCGAATCGCTGATGTACAAGAAGATATCGACTACGAGCTGATTAGCTCAGAGGAAATCCATACCATTATCGCCAAGGCCGCGGCGCAGGTGAGCAAGGATTACCAGGGCAAGAATCCGCTGCTTGTGGCAGTGCTGAAAGGCGCGATCAATACTCTGGCGGCCTTCTCCCAGGAATTGTCCATTCCATGCCAGCTCGACTTCATGAGTCTGTCGAGCTACGGTTCGGGAACAACTTCGACCGGCACCATCACCGTTCGTCAGGATCTGTCGACCGATGTTCGCGGTCGGCACATTCTCATTGTCGAGGATATTGTGGATTCGGGGCGCACCCTGGCATGGCTGGTCGAGGAGCTGAAGAGACGCGGCGCCGCGTCCGTCGAGATCTTTGCGCTGCTGGAAAAGCCGGCACGTCGCGAGGTCGACGTGGACATCAAGTACCCGGGTAAGGAGATCCCCGACGAGTTCGTCGTCGGATTCGGACTCGACTACGACGAGCGATACCGCAATCTCGACTCCATCGCGGTGCTGAAGCCCAAAGTGTATCAAGGAGAGCAAGCATGAGCGTTCCTCAGGGACCGGGGCAGCCGAACAACAACGGCAATCCCTTCAACAACCCGTTCCGCCAGAACGGGAACAAGGACGGCGGGAGCGGCAAGCCGAATCAGGCCAATGGCGGCAATAAGCCGTTCTGGCAGTCCCCGTGGCTGTGGGGCGCGGTAATCGTCATCCTCGTCATCACCATGTTCCAGATGTTCGCCGGCATGGGCACGCAGACCATCGACACCAAGGACGGTTTGGAACTGCTGAACGACGGTCAGGTGAACTACGCCAAGATCGTGGACAACAAGCAGAAGGTCACGCTGCAGCTGAAGAGCGACTTCACCAAGCGCGATGCGAACACCGGCAAGATGCACAACTACGGCAAGAGCGTGCAGTTCTACTACACGTTCGCGCAAGGTCAGGATATCGTCAAGGCCGTGGAGAAAGCGGATCCATCCAAGGGATGGAGCGCCGACATCGAGTCCAGCAGCATGATGACCTACCTGATCCAGTCGATTCTGCCGTTCATCATCTTCTTCGCCTTCGCATGGTTCCTGATGAGCCGCATGGGCGCCGGCAACATGCTCGGCATGGGCGGCAAGAAGAACAACGGCAAGCTGCTGGAAGGTCAGACCCCGAGCACCAGGTTCTCCGACGTGGCCGGCGAGGACGAGGCTCTGGCCGAAGTCGAGGAGATCAAGGACTTTCTGAAGGATCCCTCCAAATACAAGGCGCTGGGTGCCCGTATTCCGCGAGGCGTGCTGCTGTATGGCCCTCCGGGAACCGGTAAGACGCTGCTGGCGCGAGCGATCGCCGGCGAGGCGGGTGTGCCGTTCTATTCGATGGCGGGCTCCGACTTCGTCGAGATGTTCGTCGGTCTTGGCGCATCCCGTGTGCGCGATCTGTTCGACGAGGCGAAGAAGAACGCCCCGGCCATCATCTTCATCGACGAGATCGATGCCGTTGGACGCAAGCGCGGTTCCGGTATGGGCGGCGGCCATGACGAGCGTGAACAGACGTTGAACCAGCTGCTGGTCGAAATGGACGGCTTCAATAACGACACCAACCTCATCATCATCGCCGCGACCAACCGCCCCGACGTGCTTGACCCGGCACTGCTGCGCCCCGGTCGATTCGACCGTCAGGTAGGCGTTGCCGCCCCCGACCTGGAAGGCCGTGAGGCGATTCTGAAGGTGCATGCCAAGGGCAAACCGTTCGTACCGGACGTCGATCTGCACATGGTGGCCGTGCGTACTCCGGGATTCACCGGCGCCGACTTGGCCAATGTGCTTAACGAGGCCGCATTGCTGTGCGCCCGTGCAGGAGCCCAGCTGATCGACAACAGAGCCATCGACGAGGCCATCGACCGTGTGCAGGCCGGACCGAAGAAGCAGTCGAGGGGCATGGCGTTGGAGGAACTGCGCAACACCGCATACCATGAGGGCGGCCACGCCCTGGTCGCCGCGGCACTCAACGACACCGACCCTGTGACCAAGGTGACGATTCTGCCGCGAGGCCGCGCACTCGGCTACACCGCCGTCATGCCGACTTCCGACCGCTACTCCCAGTCGCGCAATCAGCTGCTCGACCAGATGGCCTACGCCATGGGCGGCCGTACCGCCGAAGAGATCGTGTTCCACGATCCGACCACCGGCGCCTCCAACGACATCGAAAAGGCCACGAACATCGCCCGCACCATGGTCGGCGAATACGGTTTCTCCGACCGTCTGGGCGCGATCAAGTGGACCGAGGACGACGATCAGAGCGATATGGGCGGGCTCGCACCGCACAAGTACTCCGAGCGCACCGCCGAAACCATCGATGAGGAAGTGCACAAGCTCGTGGAGACCGCTCATACCGAGGCGTGGACGATCATCAACGAGAACCGCGACATCCTTGACGAACTGGTTCGCCAGCTGCTGGTCAAGGAGACCCTGAACGAGAAGGAGCTGGCCGAAATCTTCGCTCCGATCAAAAAGGCCCCGAAGCGTGAGGTGTGGCTGTCCAACGAGCATCGTCCCGATTCGGACAAGCCCCCGGTGGAGATCCCCGAATCGCTCAAGCGATCCGTTGGCATGAAGGCAGAGGAGCGGTAAACGCATGGCAGAACAGGTGCAGGGCATAAGTGCCGCCCGCAGACCATATGACGAGGAAGGCGTGCGTCAGGCCGTGCGCCTGTTCCTGCAATCCATAGGCGAAGACCCGGAACGTGAAGGGCTGCTGGAGACACCGGATCGCATTGCGCGTGCATGCCGCGAGCTCTTCTCCGGTCTCGATACTTCACCGGCCGACGTGCTGGAGAAGCATTTCGACGTGGACACCGATGAGCTGGTGCTCGTCAAAGACATCGAACTGTATTCGGTGTGCGAACACCATTTGCTGCCGTTCCATGGTGTGGCGCATGTGGGCTATATCCCCGCGAAGAACGGCGTAATGGGATTGAGCAAACTGGCGCGTCTGGTCGAGGTGTATGCCCGCCGACCGCAGGTGCAGGAACGTCTGACCCAACAGATCGCCGATGCTTTGGTGGATTATGCGGGAGCCCGCGGCGTGATCGTGGTCACCGAATGCGAACACCTGTGCATGTCGATGCGGGGCATCAAGAAATCCGAGGCGCGCACGGTGACCTCCGCGGTGAGGGGACTGCTACGCAATCCCGCCACCCGGGCCGAGGCGATGAGCCTCATTCTGAACCACTAGCACCACTTGGAGGACCCGCCGCCGGCACACACAGACAATGCCGAGGCGGGGCCGACGTATTTGCAGCCGATAGGCGCTTTCTACATGCACTTCTAGCGACGGGAAGGATACGATGACCGATCTGGAAACGATCCGCAATGCCGGCCGCACACAGGTTATGGGCGTGCTGAACATCACCGAGGACTCGTTCTCGGACGGGGGCCTGTGGCTTCAGCCGGATAAGGCCGCGGAACATGGGCGCGCCATGATGGCCGCCGGTGCGGACATCATCGACATCGGTGCGGAATCCACCAGGCCGGGTGCCAAACGTGTATCGACGGAAGATGAGCTGGCACGCGTCCAAGGGGCGGTCGCCGCGCTGATTCCGGCAGGGGCGGTGCTGTCCATCGACACCACGCGTGCAAGCGTGGCCGCCGGCGCGTTGGAACACGGCGCACAGATCATCAACGACGTATCCGGTGGAACGCTGGACAAGGATCTACCGCGGGTCGTCGCCGACCATGGCTGCCTGTACATCGTGCAGCATTGGCGCGGATGGCTGGCCGGATCGAACGGGTCCACGCCGGACGCCGACACATCGCATTACGAGCATGGCGTACTCGCCGACGTGAAAGACGAGCTCATGCGGCAGGTGGACGCGGTGGTCGCCGCCGGCGTCAGCCCGGAACACATCATTATCGACCCCGGTCTGGGATTCTCCAAGCCGGGTGTGGAGCATAATCTTCCCCTGCTGGCAGGTCTTGAGTCCTTTGCCGAAACCGGCTACCCGGTGCTTATCGGGCAGTCGCGCAAACGCTTCATATCGGCGTTGCTTTCCGAAGCCGGCTTGCCTCAGGCGAGCATGGAGGATCGCGACAACGCCACGGCGGCGATCTCCGCCCTGTGTGCCGAGCACGGCGTATGGGCGGTGCGCGTGCATGACGTGGCGCGTTCCCGTGCCGCAGTCGCGGTGGGCGATGCCTGGCGCGCCTACGCGCAACGGTGAATCCTGCAGAAATAGCGCACCGTGTCATCGCAGTGCCGGCCGCAGCACGCGCTGCGACGCAGAGAAAGGATCAGTATGGATCGAATCGTTCTTACCGGCGTACATGCCAACGGCACGCATGGCGTGCTGGAATTCGAACATGAACGCGCCCAGCCGTTTGTTGTGGACGCTACGTTGTACATGGATCTTACGGCGGCAGGGGCAAGCGACGATCTGAACGATACTGTCGATTACGGTCGCGCCGCGAAAGAGATTGTCGCCGTGATCGAAGGTGAGCATGCCGATCTTATCGAGCACCTTGCGCAACGCATCGCCGATCGGCTGCTGACCATGCCACCGGTGTGCCAAGTGGACGTGACCGTGCATAAGCCGCATGCGCCCATCACCGTGCCGTTCGACGACGTAGCCGTCAGCATCACCCGTATGCGGCGGAATCCGGCAGGCGAGACGGAAACCGAATCGCATGCGCGGCAAAGCGGCAGGCAGGACCGTCCCCATCATGCCGTCATCGCCATCGGCGGCAATCAGGGGGACACGGCTGGCATACTGCGTGATGCAGTGCGCCGCATCGATGCTTTGGACGGCACGCAAGTCACCGGTGTCTCGCCGCTGTACCGCACCGCCGCATGGGGTATGGCGGACGGCACTCCGGACTTTCTCAATGCCGTGGTGGAGATCACCACCACATTGACGGCGCATGAACTACTGAACGGATTGCAGGGAATCGAACGTGACCATGGGCGCACCCGGGAAACGCATTGGTCCAGTCGTACGCTTGACCTTGACATCATCGACTACGACGGCATCGAATCGGAAGACAGCGAGCTCACCCTGCCCCACCCACGTGCCTGGCAACGGGCCTTCGTACTGGTACCATGGGCCGCGCTCAACCCGAATGCCGATCTGCCTGGCATGCATGGCGGGCCGGTAGGCGAACTCGCGGACGGACTGCTCGGCGAAGCGGATGAACCGCCAGTCGAGCGCATAGCCTCCGATTGGCTCAGCGGCGAGCTGCAAGCGCAGCATAGGCAGTCTGCACAACCGGTGACCGCCCCGACATCGGCTGGCGAAGCCGCGGTATCCCATGAAGCCGCAGGTTCACAACGTGCCGCGGAAACGCAAACCGGCACCGCAAACGCATCGGACGCGGCAGACGATCTGCAGACCAGGCCGGCGGTCATTTCGATGGAATCCACCGACACCGATGCGGAGAATCTATTCCGCGAGGCCATCGTCGCCATAGACGGCATTCCCGGTAACCAGGTCGAAGGTATTTCGCCGCTCTACCATGTCGGCAATTTCGACGGGCCGGACTCCATGAGCGCCGTCATACAGATTCGTACCAAACTCGGTCCTCGTGAGCTGATCAAGGCGCTGGGCGTCATCGAATCCATGCATGGCAAGGCCGTCGATCTCGATCTGGTCGACATGCGAGGCGTCGCCATCAATGAACCGGATTGCCGTGTGCCCTGGCCTTCGGCCGGCAAACGTGCTGTGGTACTTGCCCCCTGGATGGATATGGACCCCAACGCCACATTGGGTGGCGAGCCGGTGCCGTTCCTGCTGGCCATGGCGCAGGACGCCGGGCGGGTGGGCATGCTCACCGACGCATGGATTCTCGGTACAGGCGCGAATCAATGAGCGACGGCAGGAAATACAGGAAGGAGCACGGTAATGAATGCGCGTAGGACACCGTGGTGGCATGCCGCGATCGCGCTGGTGCTTGGTTTGGGTGTCGGCGCAGGTGTGGCGGTACTCGGCGAGAGTTCCGGCACAACGCTGATCGGCACTCCTTGGTTCGTGCCCGTAGTGCTGGGCGCGATTGGCGTGGTGGCGCTGGTGCTGGCGCTCAACGTGCACAAATACGCCGCCACAGACCCAAAGAAGCGTCCGAAGACCTTTGTAAACCCAGCGGTGGCGTTCAATACGCTGGTGCTCTGCAAGTCGATGGTCCTGGCCGGTGCGGCGCTCGCCGGGTGGTATGGCGGGCAGATCATCCCCACGCTCGCCCATATCGAAGGCTCGTTCTATGGGCAAGCCGTGCTGGAATGTGCGGTGAGCGCGGCGGTATGCCTGGCGGATATGGTGATCGGGTTCGTGGGGGAGTGGCTGTGCCAGCTGCCTCCCACCGAAGGGCCGGAGAATCCCAAGGTGAAAGGCCAGCAGCGGCAAGGCACTCTGGCCGGTGCCGCCGCCAAAACCGTGCGCTGACTCGCTTCGCTCAAGCCGTTCACGCCATGTTCCGCGTTCTGTGATGCGCAGACCCATATGACAATGTTGGGGGTATCCGCCGTAATCGACGGATACCCCCAACATTTGATATAGGGCCAGGTGTATCAGAACCCGGCAATCGGCCGGTCAGCGCTGCGGCACGCGCAGCATGGCCTCCTGGGTGATCACCGCAACCAGCTCGCCATCCTGCGAATAGACCTTCGCCTCGCATAGGCCACGGCCATGCGCCGCCGTCGGCGTATCCTGCACATACAAGTGCCACTGGTTGATGTCCACGTCGCGATACCACCACATCGAATGGTCGATCGACGCATACGAGATGCCCGGCGTAGCAATGCTCAACCCCGCGCGGCGCAACACCGGCTCCATCATCACCTGATCGCACCCCAAGGCGAGCAGCGCACGATGCATGGCCTGCGGTACGTCCACTTCGCCATCGCCGCGCATCCAGACCATCTGCTTACCGCAATCGGCTTCGGCGGAGGCCTTATCGGGCTTAAGCATCACGGTCGGCGTAATGTGACGGATATCGAACGGCGACTGCTGAGCATAGAATTTGGCGAACGGCGACTTGTCCGAATATGGCTCCATCAACTGCTTGGCGCTCCTCAGGCTTTCCGGATCCGGCACGTCCTGCGGCATGGGATCGGCGAATTCGACACCGGACTGGCCCTCCTCCTGAAAACTCGCGATTGCGGTCAGAATGGAACCATCGGTCTGCGTGACATTCACTCTGCGCGCGGAGAACGAGCGGCCGTCGCGCAGCTTCTCCACGTCGAACAGCAGATCCTGGCGGATATCGCCGGGAGCGACGAAATAGCCGTGGACGGAATGCGGCAGACGTGAGGGCGATACGGTTTTGGCGGCGGCCATCAGCGACTGCGCGATAACCTGCCCGCCGTATACGCGGCCTGTGGGGAAGTACATGCTTTCGCCGTTGATATAGGTGTGATCGCGGTATTCGGACGGGGTGCCGAGAGCCAGAACCTTCACGATATGTTCCAAAGGGGTGAGGGTTTCTTGGGGCATGGTTCACTCGATTCGACGTTGGTTCGATTGTGTTTCGATGGTGTCACTCTATACCGCATGTGTTACACGGTGCCGGCACGCTATGTTGTGACGGTGTTACGGTGTGGGGCGCCCAAGCCCGTGGACGCAAGGCTCCTACATAGGCTGGGCAAACGGTGTGGAACGCTTGATGTGCAGGGGAGTGCGGCTGTGCCCGGCGAGTCGATGGCGGCATGGTCCATATAAGCCGTTTGGCGGCTCCTCCGCTGGGGAAGAGCCGCCAAACGATTTCGCTAACAGCCGAGTATGGTCGGCGGCATCGCCGGCCATCGCATGCGTCGAATCCGGCGATCAGCCGCGCACAAGCTTCTTGTGCAAGCGGTGCGGGCGTGCCGCATCCTCGCCCAGACGTGCGACCTTGTTCTCCTGGTAAGCCTGGAAATTGCCCTCGAACCAGTACCACTTGGCCGGGTTCTCATCATCGCCTTCCCACGCGAGGATATGCGTGGCGACGCGGTCGAGGAACCAACGGTCGTGGGAGATGACCACGGCGCAGCCGGGGAACTGCAGCAGCGCGTTCTCCAACGATTCCAAGGTCTCCACATCAAGATCGTTCGTAGGCTCATCGAGCAGCAGCAGGTTGCCGCCCTGCTTCAGGGTCAGGGCAAGGTTCAGTCGGTTGCGCTCGCCGCCGGAGAGCACGCCCACAAGCTTCTGCTGGTCGGAGCCCTTGAAGCCGAAGCTGGCCACATACGCGCGGGTCGGTACCTCGACGCCGGCCACTTCGATGAAGTCAAGACCGTCGGACACGGCCTCCCACAGGTTCTTGTTCGGGTCAAGGCCGGCACGGTTCTGATCGACGTAGCTGATCTTGACGGTGTCGCCGATCTTGAGCGAACCGGAGGTCAGCGGCTCCAGGCCGACGATCGTCTTGAACAGCGTGGACTTACCCACGCCGTTCGGGCCGATCACGCCGACGATGCCGTTACGCGGCAGGGTGAAGCTCAGGTCGTCGATGAGCACGCGGTCGCCAAACGCCTTGTGAATGTGCTCGGCCTCCAGAACGGTGGAGCCCAGGCGCGGGCCGGCAGGAATCTGAATCTCGGAGAAGTCGAGCTTCTTGTTGTTGCGTGCCTCCTGCTCCATCTGGTCGTAGCGCTCCAGGCGGGCCTTGTTCTTGGCCTGACGGGCCTTCGGCGAGGAACGCACCCAGTCGAGCTCGTTCTTGAGCCTCTTGGCGAGCTTGGCGTCCTTGGCGCCCTGAATCTCCATACGCTTGGCCTTGGTCTCCAAGTAGGTGGAGTAGTTGCCCTTGTACGGGTACAGATGTCCACGGTCCACCTCGCAGATCCATTCGGCCACATTGTCCATGAAGTAACGGTCGTGGGTGACGGCGATGACGGCGCCCTTGTACTGGTGCAGGAACTGCTCCAGCCACAGAATCGACTCGGCATCGAGATGGTTGGTGGGCTCGTCGAGCAGCAGCAGATCCGGTGCTTCGAGCAGCAGCTTGCACAATGCCACACGGCGGCGTTCGCCACCGGAGCACACGTTGACCGGGGTGTCCGGGTCGGGGCACTGCAGAGCGTCCATGGCTTGATCGAGCTGGGAGTCGAGATCCCAACCGTTCGCCGCGTCGATCTCGGTCTGCAGCTTGCCCATCTCTTCCATCAGAGCGTCGAAGTCGGCATTCGGATCGGCCATCTCCTCGCCGATCTGGTTGAAGCGCGCGACCTTGTCGGCGATCGGACCGAAGGCCATCTTGATGTTCTCGCCCACGGTCTTGGTGTCGTCCAGCGGCGGCTCCTGCTGCAGAATGCCCACGGTAAAGCCCGGGGTGAGGGATGCCTCGCCGTTGGAGACGGTGTCGAGTCCGGCCATGATCTTCAGCAGCGTGGACTTACCCATGCCGTTGGGGCCGACGACGCCGATCTTCGCGCCCGGCAGGAAGCTCAGGGTCACGTCATCGAGGATCACGCGGTCGCCATAGGCCTTGCGAGCCTTGATCATCTGGTAAATAAACTCAGCCATATAATACCTAACTACTTAGGAAACGTTGATTTTCCAACGTTTTGCGGGACCTGGACTCCGTAATGACACAAATTAAAATGACACAACCGTCTACAGGGTGTCCCGGACGGCCCGTTTTGTGTCATCCGCCGTTTGTTTTCCCGTGTCATCCTGGTGTCTGTCCACGCAAAAGCACCTTGTGGATTATCCCATATCCCATCGTCATGCCGCAACAGTGCGGTGATGCTTAATTGAGTTGGGCCTGGGGTGCTTTTAGTGCATATTGGTCAATCGGTCCCTTTTTGCCTCGTCAGGAGTCCGCGTAAGCGCGACGTGATTCGGTTGCGCGCTGATCCGCATACGCAATGTCATGGAAATCGGTAGCAATATCAGTCCAATACCATGAACATCATTGGGACGTCGAACTGAGATTCGGGCAATGCAATAAAGTCGAGCGCTCACGAGGCCGGTTATGGATACGAGGACAGTTGCGTCCAGAGCACTATTGACGAAATTGTTATGAGCGCAAAACCAGTTCACAAGCAAAGAGTATGGGCATTGCGCATATGGTGACTATATTCATTCTGAAATGTTGCCTTGATGGTCCAGCTCATTCCACGAGGATGGGCGGCGGCGCCGTTTCAGCTGCCTTTATGGATGAGGCTGGGGATTATGCGAGGGGCCGATCGATTTGGCCGAGTTGATGGCCCGCACCCGTTGGCACTATGGAATTAGATGTGGTATGACGTATCTTCCGGCATCGTATGGTCCTATGTGGTTCCCGATGCTGATACGTTAAGGAATCTGACCATCCTGCTTGACGTGACCATCGGAGACAATAGCATGATCGGTACCGGGTTGGTTATCGCGCGTGACATTACCGCCGATGTGGTTGCCGTGGATGCGCCGTGCAAGGTGTCGCGTCCAATCGGCGAACGGGACCGTGGGCATTGCTGGCATAATCGCAGGCTCGACGTGTCATGATGATGGCTATTCGCAGTTGTCTGCAGGGTTGATGAGGTTGGAATAATAATCGATTTTTCCGGCAAGCACATCGTCGTAGAAGGTCTGCTTACGGTCGATATAGTCGATGGCGTCTTGGACTTCGGACAGTTTTTTCTCGAGCGCGCGCCGTTTGATGGCGAGGATCTCCTTGCGTTCCGGTATTGACGATTCGCCTTCAAGACAGAGTTGCGTGTAATGCTGCATCTCCTTGATTCCGAGGCCACATTGCTTGAGACAAGTCAATCCGTTGATCCACGCGATGCTCCGCTCATCGAAGATGCGGCGGTTGTTCTGGTCTCGCTCAACTCCCGGCACGAGTCCGGAATTGCAGTAGAACTTCAGTGCTTCATAGTTCATGCCGGTCAATTCGCATGCCTGCTTCATCGTATAGGTCTTCATGCTCGCATGGGGGGATATCGCAGTGATTGCCATATATGGTCTCCTTGTAGATGCTACGCGGCGGGATATTCTGTGGCGTTGCTGGAGAGAAATTGGGTCTGGCCGCGTCGTTGTTGCTCGTGTCCATCATGGCATGATTCCGGTTGTACTTACCGGTAGATAGTATCGGCGTGTCGCAATTTGACCGGTAGCGGCTACCGGATTTTATCTTTGGGGCTATGGATGGCATATATGCCGACATCTCATATCAACGAATTCACGGAAGGCAAAACATGGAATATGTGAAGCTCGTCAACGGCGTCGAAATCCCGAAGATCGGGTACGGCGTCTTCCAGATCAGTAAGGATGATGCTCCGCGCTGCGTGCGTGAGGCCATCGAGACCGGGTACCGCCATATAGACACCGCGCAGTCGTACTTCAACGAGGCGGAAGTCGGCCAAGGCATCAAGGATTCCGGCATCGATCGCAAGGAACTGTTCCTCACCACCAAGATCTGGATCAGCAATTATGGCTATGAGAATACGCTGAAGTCCGTCGATGTGTCCTTGAAGAAGCTTGGTACCGACTATCTCGACCTGATATTGCTGCACCAGCCGTTCTCCGATACCTACGGTGCATGGCGTGCTCTCGAAAAGCTCTACAGGGACGGCGTGATTCGCGCAATCGGCGTGAGCAACTTCTATCCGGACCGTCTGGCCGACATGGTTGCTTTCAACGAGATCGCCCCGATGGTCAATCAGGTCGAGACCAATCCGATCAACCAGCAGATTGAGGCCCACGAGAACATGGTCAAGCGCGGAGTGGCGCAGGAAGCATGGGCGCCGTTCGGGGAGGGCATGCAGAACATGTTCTCCAATCCCACTCTGGGCAAGATCGGCGAGGCGCACGGCAAGTCCGTCGCGCAGGTGATTCTGCGCTGGCTCACCCAGCGCGACATCATCGCCCTGCCCAAGTCCACGCACAAGGAACGCATGGAGGAAAACCTGAACATCTTCGATTTCCAGCTCTCTGACGATGAGATGGCAACCATCGCGGGTCTTGACACCAAGACCAGCATGTTCTTCCGCCACGACACCCCCGATGCAGTCGACCGCTTCGTTGGCTACGTCAAGGATCGTGCCGGCCGCGAGTGATCGCAGCCTGTGAATACCCCTTTTCCGGAAAGGAATACGATCATGACCATTCTTTTCGTCAACGGCAGCCCGAATGGTAACGGCAACACCGCGCATCTGGCTGCAACGCTGCTTGCCGGCCATGATTACGGAACCCTGAATCTTACTGATTACCGCATTAACGCCTTTGGACAGACGCTGCCCGGCGATCAGTTCGACGAGGTCATCGAACGCATCAAACAGGCCGACGTCGTAGTGCTCGGTTCTCCCGTTTACTGGCACAACCTGTGCGCCTCGGTACGTACCCTCATGGAACGCTGCTACATGAATCCCAAGGTAGATCGACTTGGCGGCAGACTGTTCCTAGTCTTCCAAGGTGCAGGTCCGGAACAGTGGATGCTTGATGCCGGCGTATATTCCGTCGAGCGTTTCGCCGGAATGTACGGCATGACCTACGAGGGCGTGGCCCACAATGCCGCGGAGGCCAAGAAGCTGGCAAACGCATTGAATTCGGTAAGGGAATAGGAAAGACAACTGATGCGTAGTGCAAGCGTATTGATCAAAAAAGTGCTGGCATGCGTCGTCGGGTTGGGCATGATGGGTCTTGCCGCATGCGGCGGTGGCGCCGGCGGCTCCTCGACGAGTAATTCCTCTTCGTCGGCCAAGGGCGGATCTTCATCGAGCTCGTCGTCCGCGTCGAATGGCAAGGCCGTTGTGGTGTATTTCTCGGCATCCGGCAACACCAAAAGAGCTGCCGAGGCCATCGCCAAGGGACTTAACACTCCAACGTTCGAGCTCATCCCGCAGCAGCCATACACCGATGATGACCTTGATTGGACCGATCCGGATAGCCGCGTCATCAGGGAACACGAGAACGAATCCCTGCAGGACGTCAAGCTCGCCGATACGAAGGTGCCCGATTGGGATACCTACAACACCGTATACCTTGGCTTTCCGATTTGGTGGATGGCGCCCGCCTGGCCGGTGAACGACTTCGTCAAATCCAACGATTTCACAGGCAAGACGATCATTCCTTTCTGCACTTCAACCAGCTCCGGCATCGATGACAGCGCATCCACGCTCCAGAAGATGTCCGGTACCGGCACATGGCTCACCGGGCATCGATTCTCGGGTTCGGTTTCCGAGAAGGACGTGACCGATTGGCTGAGCCAGACCAGGAACGGCGCCGCCGAATAGCTAAGATGCAGGGTGGCTATCGCTGAAGCGATTGTTCCGCTGCATGTCGTGTTGCGTAACAGGCCGTCCCTCATCCTTGTCTTTTTCTTCAGCGTGGGTATTGCGATTGATGCAGCAAAGGAGCGTCATGAAACGTATATTGATTGCGATCACCGGTTTCGTCTGCGCGCTCGCGCTTATGATATGCGGTGTCAGTGTGCTTTCCGGTTTCTCCACGGCTTCCGAGAAAAAAGGTTTGTCGGCATCTGGGGGCGGTAGGGAAGTCACGACGCGCAACCATGGCACGTCCTCAGGCTGGACCTTCAGTGAAGGAACCGGCGAATACAGAGGATTCGTGCTCGACAACGTATTGCGCTCGTCCACGCAAGGCAATATCCATTTCAACCTGTACGTGCCCGATTCGTACGACGGAACAAAGCCCTATGCGCTGTTCGTCACGCTTCCCGGCTATTAAGGACTGCATTTTCAAGGAGTGGGAATCAGCTTGCGAACAGAGGAATTCGGATTCGCGGCGCAAGGCTACAACAGGAACATGATCATTGCGGCGCCGCAGCTTGACGATTGGGGTGACACGAGCGCCAAGCAGACCATCGAATTGACCGAATATCTGCTTGACGCATACAACATCGACCGAAACAAGGTGTACGGCGAGGGATATTCCGGTGGTGGTGAGACGATGTCCCGCGTGATGGGCATGCGTCCCGAGCTGTTCTCGGCCTATCTGCAATGCGCTTCGCAATTCGACGGCGATATCGAGGTGCTTGCCAAGGCTCGCACGCCGGTTCGGCTGGTGGTCGGAGCACACGACGAATATTACGGGGCTCAACCATCGCAAGAAACGTATGATCGATTGCATGCCCTGTACCGTGACCAAGGGCTGACTGACACCCAGATTGATCGAATCCTTGTACTCGATGTCAGACCCGACTCATACTTCAGCTCGCAAGACATTAGCAATCAGCATGGTCGGGGCGGTCATCTTTTTGCCAACGATTCGGATATCATGGGCTGGCTCTTCAATCGCTAATCATTTGGAAAATCAAGATTGAAATCGTCGGCCACGATGCGAGGTCCATGATATTTGCTGCGGCGTTCCGCCGCTGTCGGCGGATGCTGGATGCGGTTCGGGAATCTGTCTGATTCGTGAGTCGTTGGACCAATCGTAAAAAAGGAGAATATTATGACAATCAGCAATCCCAGCCCGTTTCCACTTGGAGAACCCAACGACGGGTTCGCGCAATACTTCGACGGGCAGAGCTACCTAGCATCGGTGCTCGGATCGTCGGAGATCTCGATTCACAATGTGACCTTCGAACCAGGATGCCGTAATCACTGGCATATGCATCATCACGGATCGCAAATTCTCATTGCCGTTGGAGGCCGTGGTTACTATCAACTCGAAAATGAAGCGCCAAAGGAGCTGAAGGCCGGGCAGGCTGTACGCATTCCACCGGATACCAAATACTGGCATGGCGCGGCTCCGAGCGAATCATTCAGCCATCTGGCGTTCATGATACCTGACGGCAGCGGCAAGCCAATCGACAACGAGTGGCTTGAGCCGGTGGATCCGGACGTATACGAATCTCTGCGCTGATTCCAAGGGGCGCTTATATCCTGTGCGGTTCAGGCATCTCGTCTTTCAGACGCTTCGTCCGGACAATGGTTTTGTGGAATGAAATGACGGGCGGATGAACGTTCGTTGCATCGTTACAGACCAATAGCGTCGGCGTTAGTTTGGCCTTGGTTTTTTGAATGCATGACGGACTCATCGTAAAACAATCGTTGTCAGCAGAAGCCGCTACGCTCCTGCCATGCGTTTGATCGAGGTGTGGTCGGGGGGCCGGAACGGACTTATGCACTGTTCGATAAGTTCCCCGCGGATGAAAACGGATTCGAGAATCCGGCGTCCGGCATGGACAAGGCCGCTTTCGGGGAATATATGCACGATCTTGAAAACGAGGCCGCAGGCATCGGACTCAAGCCCGGTTGGGTGCCGGCCACCAAATACATCCTTGTGAACGATCAAGGCGAATATGTCGGCATCGTCAACCTGTGTCATGAGCTCAACGATGCATTGATGGAAGGCGCGGGTCATATCGGATACGGAATCGCTCCCGAATGGCGTGGACGCGGATATGCCACCGAGGGATTAAGGCTATTGCTTATCAAGGCGCGTGACGAGTTCGACATCACGGAGGCGTACCTGTCCGTGCATAAGAACAATCCCGCCTCGTTGGCGGTGCAGCGTCATCTCGGCGCCCGTATCGATCACGAGTCGGACACTGAGTATTTCACGCGCATCGACACTTCGGTCACTGCCTAAGTTACAGGAAAAGATCCTTGCCACAGTACATCTTGCCGAGGCACTGCACGCTGAGCTTCAGATGATCACGCCGTCGCAGTGGTCGATCTCATGCTGGATGATCTGCGCGGTGAAACCAGTGAACGTGGCATGCCGCTCGCGCCAGCGGCGATCCATGTAATCCACTTCGATACGCTGATAGCGCAGCGTGCGGCGCTCGCCGTTAAGTGACAGGCATCCTTCGGCGGTGTCATAGGCGCCATCCTGCGCGGTGATGCGCGGATTGAACATGAGCGTGATGCGACCGCCCAGCTCCTCGTCCACAAACGCGATGATGCGTTTGTGCTCGCCGATCATGTTCGCGGCCATGCCCACACAGCCGTTGCGGTGCGCGTCGAGCGTATCCTTCAGATCCTGTGCCACGGCAAGATCGGCCTCGGTGCTGTGCGCTTCCTCGGACGGCTGGCTGAGTAACGGGATCGATGTCGTAATAGGGCGTTGCATGGTCGGCTCCTTTCTCTGAATACGAGCTAAGCCGACAGTCTCGACGAGCCCGGCATACCTGATGACCCCGGCGGATTCGACGAGAGCGCCGGAACCGTGACGCGGAACGAGTCGATTGAATTATCGATTCGCGCAGGCGGGCGTTGCTCATTGCGCAGCAGGGCCTCGATGCGACGATACCCGGTACCGTTGTCCTGCAACACCATGCCATCGCTCGGGTAGGGGACGGAACGCAGCAGCGAGAACAGGAACGGGTTGCGTGTGGAACCGGAAGCCGGCTGCTTGAGTGTGCGTTTGGTCACTGCGCCGAACAAGCCGCCGGGATTGGTGATTTCGATGCGGTCGGCGAACATGTCGACATGCACGGGCGTGCCCACGGCATCGGGCGAATAATCACGGTGGATAAGGGCATTGGAGATCGCCTCGCGCAGCACCGCCTGGGGATATGGCGGGCGTGCCATGTCGAAGGCGGGCGAAGCGCTGCGACTCCAGTCCATCAGCGTTTCGACCGCATCGCAGACCATGGTGGGAATCGGCCCTACGAACACCGCGGCGCGCACCAGCTCACGGCCGGTGGAGAACACCTCATCGCGTGATATGCCGGGGAACATGGCGGCCGATATGGTCAGACGCGGGTAGAACTTCTGCGGGTATCGGCCAAGCGCCAGCAGGCCGGCCAGCGTAGGGCGAATCACGGCATCGTCGGTTTCGCTCCCGCTGGCTGTATCGGAGCAGAGGCGGCCGACTGCGCGCAGATTCAGCAGCATCTCTTCGTCGCTCATCCCTTCGAACACGTGCCCGTGTCGTGCCCGCTCGTTGACGAGCAGCGCCTGCACCAAGGCGGGGGAAAGATCCGTGGCCGTGGCGCCTTCGACCACTGCGATATCATGCTCAGGCTGGCGTTGCTCCTCCAGCAGTCGGTCCACCTCGTAGGCGGTCATGCGCCGATCGCCGTCCCCGGTTCGGATATACGAGCCATTGTAGGGTCCGGCGGCCGTGAAATAGCACGGCTTTTCGCGGGGAAGCATCTCGTCGATCACCGCGAATACCAGATTGGCGCCCTCGAACGGGCATGTCACAATCACCGGGCGCACCACGGGAGTGAGCTTTTCGCAGGCCTGGCTGAGCGCTTCCTGCATGGAACGTGCGTTGAAGCCATCCACGGGAGTGAACCCGTTCTTCTCGCTCAGGCCGAGAATGATATAGCCGCCGTTGCCATTGGAGAACGCCGAAAGAGTGTCGGTGATGGTGGTGCTGATCTTATGGGCGCATTCCTTGACCTCGCACTGCTGGGTGTCGTTGCCGATGGCGCGCATGAGCCGGATGAGCTCGGTCATTTTGGCCGTGTAGTCGTCATTGTCCATAATCCGCCGCCTTGCTTGGGTACGTCCCAGCATACCCGCGTCGGCATTCGCCGACGAACTGCTGGAATTGCAGGACCAACAGGGGTGTTGCACTTCTAAATGGACATTGGGAAGCGTCATTCCGGAGCCATGCGCGACGCCTATCGGGACACGTGACGGATGCATGGCGGCATATGGAGGGATTCGTGGCCCGAAGGGTTCCGGTCGGCTGCGCGGGCTCCGGGGAATGGGCCGCTTGTGTTCCGCACCGGTTGCCGCGGCTTGCGTCCACGGGCGTTTTCGGATTCCGGGCCGATTGCCGGATACCATGGAATCATTCGGAGGGAAGGTTCAAGAGGAGGAATCATGGCGGAGGAGCCAGAAGAACCGTCGGACGGCATGACGCAACCATCCCGGGAAAAACCGCCATGGGTGCGGCCCCTGTGGCTGTTGTCGGGATTCCTGCTTGTAGTAGTGGGGTCGTTGCCGTGGCTGTCGACGGTGTTGCCGCAATGGGGAACGATGCTGCGGCAATGGGGAACGATCCTGTGGCAATGGTGTTTGGGATCGTGGCAGTGGGTTTTGTTTCTTCTGCTGCGATTGTCGGGATTCCTGCTTTTATTAAAAGTGGTGTGGCCGTGGCTGTCGACGGTGTTGCCGCAATGGGGGAAGAAGCTGTCGCAAAAGCGCAAGGCAGCAGGGCGATGGTGTAAGGAATGGATGGGGAGGCTCCCACTGTTCGCCGCGATCGCCATATGGGCTGTTCTCGGCATCATCGCGTTTCTTCTCGCCATGTGGTGGCTGGGACGCGTGCCGTTCTGGCAGCTGAAACTGGATCCCATGAAGCAGGCGGAAAACATCGTCAAGATCGCCCTGACCCTTGTCGGCGGCGTGGGCGCGGTGGCCTACCTGGTGATCAAGTACCAGGAACGGCAACAGGCCGGACGCGCGGAAAAACGCGAGAAGGACCGCATCGTCGAGACGAAGGTACAGGATGCCATCAACCAATTGGGCTCCGACAAGGCCTCCACGCGCATCGCGGGCGTCTACGCGCTGACGGACATCGCGGACAGATACAAGGGTGGATATCGTCAGCGCGTGGTGGACATCCTGTGCGGCTACCTGCGATCCGATCGCGAGACGTATCCCCTCGGCGAGGATGGCAAGCCGGCGACGGGTCTTCCCCGGTCCGGCGACGCCGACAAGGCCGTGGAATCCACCATCCTCAGTATGTTCGTCGCCCATTTGAAAAAGGGACCGCGAGATGAGAACGGCGACGTGACGTTACGGCAACAGGTCAGGAACGACCAGCTTTGGTGTGACTGCAGCTTCGACCTCCACGGAGCCACGTTTCACGAGGATGTGAGGCTCATCGGCACCACTTTCGAACACGGCCTGAACTTTCAGGGAACCAAATTCGAACGCGGTGCGAACTTCAGCGGGGCGCACTTCACAGGCGGCGCGAGCTTCAGTGGGGCGCACTTCACAGGCGGCGCGGACTTCGGCGGGGCGGACCTCGACGGCGCGAACTTCAGCGGGGCGCACTTCACAGGCGGCGCGAACTTCAACGTGGCGGACCTCGACGGCGCGAACTTCAGCGGGGCGCACTTCACAGGCGGCGCGAACTTCGTCATGGCAGAATTCCGTACCAGTGCGGTATTCTCAGGAATTCAAGGTCAACCTTCGTTCAGATTCGAAGAATGCAAGTTCAACAAGATATTCCGTGGCGCTTATGAGTGGGGGCCGATTCCAATTCCGGAGGACAACGACGGACTGCCCGCAGGCGCGGTGTGGAAGGACTTCCTGGAGGAGGCCCTCAAGGACAAGGATTTCCTTGAGCTCTGGCGGAACCTCAACAAGTGCCTGAAGGAGTACGGCAAGGACGGCGGCACGACGAACCGGTAGTCCGCGGCATCCCCTGCCGTCTTCCCGTCCGGAAAGGAACATATGTGAACGTATATGGGTCCCATATGGGATTCATATGGGACCCATATGGGAGTCTTATGCGAACAGGTCGGCTTGGTCGGTCGGCCTGCTTGATCCTGAGGCGGATGCCGCATACGCTCAGGCGGGTGGAGCCGGTGCCCGGCCCGGCGGGGTATTTCGCAAACGGAGGTTTCCGGAACGGAGTCCGGACCAGGGGGAGACGGTCCCCGGCACTCCGGCGGGAGACGTCCCATAACCCGTCCCGCAATCAACGTTCCGAAACCCAATGCCATTGACGGGTATAGGCGCTCGTGGATGCCGACTCGCTGGCTCAAGTGTTGCCCGATCTTCGAGGCGACTCGAAGCGCAAGCATTCGTTCCTTTTCCTCATCTCCAAGATCGGATGCCGTCACATGAACGTACAGCTTCTCCGCATTCGTCAGCGTGATTGTCTTTTCGTCGGGCCTTTCAATGCCGAGAAGGTCCAAGGCGGTGGTGAATTGAATACCAGTGGCCGTGTTGTGCGCTGCTGCGCTTCAAGACACATGTTGGCGGTCAGGACGCTTCGCTCATGCAGCGTTTGCGAATATTGTGCTCCATCGGTCATGCCGGCGAGTGTATCGGTAATCTCATGTGAGGTGCTGCAGGGCTCCACAAAAATATGGATATGTAGATAACCCGGAATTTGCGATGATGAGCGCACGAGGCGTACGCCAACCATCTGAGCGTGGCCACGTATTTTGAATACACTATGTATCTGAGTGCGCCACATATCTGCATGCGCTGGAAAGCGGTGCAATACGTTCCGTACTTGAGAAAATCGCACACCATGCCCGCATCCGCGGCATATTATGGCTGCCGAAAGAGAACCGAGGAAGGATCCAAGCAGCTGTGAATGAATCGCTATGCATCAGAAATGTAAGGGCATCTGGCTTCAATGAGCCCGTTGACATGGTGATACGCAATGGGGGCATCACTGCCATCGCTCCTGGTGCGGCGGGTCGGAATCAAGATCTCGACGCGTTCGATGCCGAGGGGATGTGGATCATCCCCGGCCTGTGGGATTGTCACACGCATTTCACACAGTGGTCCTACACGCTGGGGCGGCTGGATCTTATCGAGGCTCGCAGCGCGCATGAGGCGATGGATATGCTACGCGGCCATGTGTCGCAGCTGCGATCCGAAGGGCGTTTGGATCCGAACCGGTATGTGGTGGGCATGCGGTTCCGTCATTCGTTGTGGGCCGATGACGAACAGCCCACGCTTGCCGCCATCGATGCGGTTGCGGGCGATCAGCCCGTGGCGTTGTCCAGCGCGGATATGCATTGCGGTTGGGTGAATTCGGCGGCGGCGCGCAAGCTTGGCGTGCAGGTCGGCGAATCCGGTCTGGTAGGCGAATTGGAATGGTTCGACGCGTACTGCCGTCTTGATGATGCGCCGGGTGCGGCCGAGGAACTGGATCGTCTGTTGCGTGAAGCCGAACACGACGCCGCAGGCAAGGGCGTCGTCGGCATTCGGGATTACGAAATGGCCGAAAACATCAATACATGGATCGGTCGATTCGCTAACGGCATCAACGGTTTGCGGGTTCAGGCGGGCGTGTACCCGGAACGGCTGCATCAGGCCATCGACGATGGCTGGCATACCGGCGACGAGCTGCCCGGCAGTAACGGGCTCGGACATGTAGGCGCGATGAAACTCATCTCCGACGGTTCGCTCAACACTCGTTCCGCCTATTGTTCGACGCCGTATTCCGGCATCGAACCCGAGACTTTCGGCACGATGAGCTACACGCCCGAACAGATCGAGTCCTATATGTTCGTGGCCGCGAAGCATGGTTTCGACATCGCCTGCCACGCCATCGGCGACGAGGCGAACACCATTGTGCTGGATTGCGCCGAACGCGCCGGCGCGCGTGGCTCCATCGAACATGCTCAGATGCTCAAACCCGTTGATATTCCTCGATTCGCCAAGCTGGGGCTTGCCGCGAGCATCCAGCCGCAGCATGCCATGGACGACCGGGACGTCATCACCCGTTTCTGGGGGCATCCGGCCGGCATCCCCTATGCGTTCAGGGCGTTGCATGATGCCGGGGCACGCCTGCTCATGGGATCCGATGCGCCGGTGGCGCCGCTCGACCCGTGGATGGCCATTTCCGCGGCGGTGTTCGGCACCGAAAACTCGAATCGTGAGCCGTTCCAGCCGGAACAGTGCCTTGATTTCGGCACGGCGTTGGCCTCGTCCACGCAGGTCGGGCGCGAACGGCTCAAAGCAGGCGACGCTGCTGACCTGGTGCTCTTGGATCGAGACCCCTCGACGGTGGGAACCCCAGAGGAGATGCGCGCAATGCCACGGCATGTGCAGGCCACCATGCTTGCAGGTCGGTGGACGTACCGGAAGTAGTAGGGCGATCGGGGTTGAACGGCGGCTGCGGCTGCCCCTGCGTGATGTTTTCCGATAACGTTTTGCCGTAGCTGTCAGGGTTTGCCCGGGTTTCGTCGAAGCGTGTTCCTGCGCTGTTTTGAACAGTCACTGCCATGGGGGGGCTGGCGGCAGGTATCTGTGTGCCATGGAGTTTGCCGGTGTTCTGCGGCTGCTTTGGCGTTCTGTGTGAGCTTGTTCGCTTATGTGTGGCAGATTTGGCGAATTGGATTTTGCTCAGTGCCTGATGTGTGGCATCGAAAAGTCGATATGCCGGGTATCTTCTTTGGTATTCCAAGGAAGATACCCGGCATATTCGTATTGTGGTGCCACACATAAGACACCTAGCTATTTGGAGGGCGGTATTTCTGCCACAAACAGCCGTAATGGCGTTTGGGCTGGGCAGGAACACCTTGTGCGGGAAGGCTGTGCCCCACGGGCGGGCCTCTGTGCTGGCGCTGTATTACTCCTGTACGGCGGCCAGCGCCTGATTGAGATCGGCGATAATATCGTCGGCGTTCTCGATGCCGCAGCTCAGTCGCACCAGATCGATGCCCACGCCGGCTTCCTCGAGCTGCTCCTCGGTGAGCTGGCGATGCGTGGTGCCGGCCGGATACAGCGTGCAGCTGCGGGCGTCGGCCACATGGGTGGCGATGGACACCATCTTCAGGTGGTCGAGGAACGCGGATACTTTCTCGCGGCCGCCCGGCACGCCGAAGGAAATCACGCCGCAGGTTCCGTTCGGCATGTACTTTTCGGCCAGTGTGTGATACTTGTCCGATTCCAGACCGGGGAAGCTCACCCAGCTGACGCGCGGATCGGATTCAAGCCACTTGGCCACGGCCAGGGCGTTGGCGCAGTGGCGTTCCATACGTACTCCGAGGGATTCCAGGTGCATGCCCATGATCCACGAGTTGATCGGCGCCGGCGTGGAGCCGAAGTCGCGCATGAGCTGCGCGGTGGCCTTGGTGATGTATGCGGCCTTGCCGAATTCCTTGGCGTAGGTCACGCCATGGTAGGAATCGTCCGGAGTGGTGAGCCCCGGGAACTTTTCCGCGTGGGCCATCCAATCGAAATTACCGGAGTCGACGATCGCGCCGCCCACGCAGGAGCCATGACCATCCATGTACTTGGTGGTGGCGTGCGTGACGATGTCCACGCCGTACTGGAACGGGCGGCAGTTGATCGGCGTCGGGAACGTGTTGTCTACAATCAGCGGCACGCCATGGCGATGTGCCGCGTTCGCGAATTTCTCGAAGTCGAGCACGATCAGCGCCGGGTTGGAGATTGATTCGCCGAACACGGCCTTGGTGTTTGGTCGGAATGCGGCCTCGAGCTCATCTTCGGTGCAATCGGGACTGACGAACGTGCATTCGATGCCCATTTTGCGCATGGTCACGTTGATGAGATTGAACGTGCCGCCGTAGATGGCGGAGGATGCGACGATATGGTCGCCGTTGTTGCAGATGTTGAACAGCGCGAAGAAGTTCGCGGCCTGGCCGGATGAGGTGAGCATTGCTGCGGCGCCGCCCTCCAGTTCGCAGATTTTCGCCGCGACGGTGTCGTTGGTCGGATTCTGCAGGCGTGTGTAGAAGTAGCCGGATTCGGACAGGTCGAACAGTCGGCTCATCTGTTCGCTTGATTGGTATTTGAAGGTGGTGGCCTGAATGATCGGGGGAGTTCGTGATTCCCCATTGCCGGGCTGATAGCCTCCCTGCACGCAGATGGTGTCGACGTTTTCGCTCATGGTTTCCTTCTTTCGGTTTCGTCCGCCTTTCGTCGCGTAGGTTGCGCTGCGTGGCGGCGATGGTGCTTCGTTGCGCTGTGGTGCAAACAAACACAGTAACTTTATCACTGCTTGAACAAACGGCGATTTTCCAATGGAAACGCCGTATAGTTCAACGAATTGACAAACTTAGGTAATTCATTTTATTATCTATGGTGTCAAGAACGAAAGCCCGTTGGGGCAATCGAGCTTACGAATGGTAAGCCAACAGCAAAGGAGCAATCATGGGTCTGTGGGATATCGACAAGATTCCGTACGTCGGCCGCGAAAAGGGACCGCAGGAGGGCCTGGCCTTCCATTATTACGATGCCGACAAGGTCGTTGCCGGCAAGAAGATGAAGGATTGGCTGCGCTTCGGCGTCGCATGGTGGCACACCTTCGACCAGGAGCTGGTCGATCCGTTCGGCACGGGCACCGCTCAGCGCCCGTGGTATGGCAAGTACTCCAACCCTGAGGATGAGGCTTTGGCCAAGGTCGACTACGCCTTCGAGTTCTTCCAGAAGCTTGGCGTCGAGTACTTCTGCTTCCACGATCGCGACATTGCCCCGGAAGGCGACACCCTGCGCGAGACCGATAAGAACCTGGACAAGGTCGTCGACAAGATCGAGGAGAACATGAAGTCCACCGGCATCAAGCTACTGTGGAACACCTCCTCCCTGTTCACCAACCCGCGCTTCGTGTCCGGTGCCTCCACCTCGCCGTTCGCTGACATCTACGCCTACGCTGGCGGCCAGCTGAAGCATTCCTTGGAGATCGCCAAGCGCCTGGGCGCCGAGAATTACGTGTTCTGGGGCGGTCGCGAAGGCTACGAGAACCTGTGGAACACCCAGATGAAGCGCGAGCAGGAGCACATGGCCAAGTTCTTCCACATGTGCCACGCCTACGCAAAGGAGATCGGTCTGGACGCCCAGTTCCTGATCGAGCCGAAGGCCAAGGAACCGACGATGCACCAGTATGACTTCGATGCATCCACCGCCATTGCCTTCCTTAAGACCTACGACATCGACTTCATGAAGCTGAACCTCGAAGGCAACCACGCCAACCTGGCCGGTCATACCTACCAGCACGAGATCCGCACCGCCCGCGAGGCCGGTGTGCTCGGCTCCCTCGATGCCAACCAGGGCGACAAGCTCATCGGCTGGGATATGGATGAGTTCCCGACCGACCTGTACGAGACTTCCACCGTCATGTGGGAGGTCCTCGCCGAGGGTCAGATCGGCCCTCACGGCGGCCTGAACTTCGACGCCAAGCCGCGCCGTACCTCCTTCGCCGCCGAGGATCTGTTCCGCTCCCACATCGCCGGCATGGATTCCTTCGCCGCCGGCCTCCTGGTCGCAGCCAAGATGCACGAGGACAAGGTCATCGAGAACCTGCAGGCCGAGCGCTACAGCTCCTTCGATTCCGGTATCGGCGCGACCGTCGAGAACGGCACCGCCTCTCTGGCATCCCTCGAGGAGTATGCTCTGGATATCCCGCAGTCCAAGCTCATCGAAGCCACCAAGTCCGATCACCTCGAGTCCGTCAAGGCCACGATCAACAACTATATGATCGACGCATTGGCCGAGGCGTGAGTCGAAATCGAGCAATGGTTGGGTGCGCGTAGCGCTCCGAAATTGTCGGGGCGGGCGTGGCCCAACAAGGAGTTCTTCGCTAGGACTCCTGATTTATCGCTGGATTAAACAGCGAGGCTCGGTTGCAACAAGGCTGAATATGGTGTGTCGGAGCGTCGGTGCTCCGGCACACCACATATTTTCACCTCATCCTTCCTTAAAGTTCCTTCGCATACAAGTCGTCTGCCGGCTATGTCGTCGGTAGACGACTTGTATGTGTTATGAAAGCAAGTCGAGAATTCCAACTATTCGCAATGATACGATGTGGAAAAGCGTTTCTGAATAAGGTGTATTTATGACCGCGACTATTACCATTACCAATCCCATTCTTAGTGGAATGTATCCTGATCCGAGTTGGATTTGGGATGATGAGTTCCAGCGAATTGTGTTGGTGACTTCTACTTTTGAGCTTGTCCCAGGCCTTCCCATTTACGTTTCCGAGGATATGACGTGCTGGAAGCATGTGTCGAATGTGATAGATGCTGACTTGGCAAGGCGCCTGCTTATTCCTTTCGTGGATGATTCGGGCGGCGTCTATGCGCCGACGCTGCGCAGGATTCATGGCAAATATGTGATTGCATGCACCATTGCCCGTCTTGATGATCGCCGTGCTATGGAAGGTGGTTGCACAGAAAGCGAGCTGATGCGGTTCCACGCCGCGGAGGGCAATTTTATTCTTGAAGCGGATTCTATCGAAGGGCCATGGCGTGGCCCGTTCTGGATTGAGGGCGCTGAAGGCATCGATCCAGACATATTCGAGGACGGGGACGGCAACGTGTACTGGACCCAGACCCGTCCTGCGGTCAATCCGCAATGGGAAGGCCAGACCGAGGTCTGGACCCAACGCATTAATCCGGAGACTTGGACTTTTGTCAATGACGGTCTTCCTGCGGGATCGGGCAAGACGGTAATATGGCGCGGATACGGTGTGGAATCGGTGTGGGCTGAAGCGCCGCATCTCTATCGCGTGGGTGATTATGTGTATCTGATGACCGCCGAGGGGGGCACCAGTTTCGAACATAGCGAAATGGCCATGCGCATCTATGCGCCGCATGGACTGCTTCGGGCGTTCGAAGCTTACGAACAGGAAGCATCCGAATCGGGTGAGTGCATTCCGCAGGTTCGTGACGGGGAACGCTGCTATCTTGGCACCGCAATCCGTGCCTTCCACGCGGATAAGAAGAATCCGATTCTCACCCACCGACATCTGGGTTTGTCGGAACCGCTGCAATGCGTGGGACATGCGGACCTGTTGCTTCATCCGGAACTGGGATGGTGGCTGGTGTGTCTCGGCGTGAGGGAGACGCGGGGAAAGCGTGACGGCGAATTATTGAGCTACTTGGGAAGGGAGAGCTTTGTCGCTCCGGTATCCTGGGAACATAATCCGGCCGATTGGAAGCTGGACGGCAACGGTGCATTAGATACGCATGAGGGTGACCCCGGATGGCCAGTGACTTGCGCTGGTCTTGGCCGCTTGGCCGACGAGATCACGGTTACTACTGAAGACGATGGCATCACCATCGAGCCTAGGGTGAAATCCTCGCTCGCCGGTGACGTGGAACCTGCGCTGGTGGATGTGGCTGATGGCTCGACGAACGGTGTGGTGGTGCGCGACGAGCGTGATGTCAGCTACCGCAGAATAGCGAAACTGCCGACGCTCATGCCGATTCCCATGTCCGGTTCTTTAGTGATCCGGCAGAATTCCACACATTACGCGGTGTTTTCGATGCGTGGCACGGATGTGCGCTACGAGATGGTGAATGGAGACGATTCGCAAGCTGGGTCTGTTGCCGTCGTACAGGCTGACGGAGTGCGTCCGGCGGTACTTTTCGACGACAACCGCTTGTCGGTCATCGTGACTGGCATGCATGGTCCGGTTGATTCTGCGACGTTCGTGCGTCAGGGGCAGGTTCTGCTGAGTGTCGATGCTCGTTTCCTCAGCACCGAATGGGCCGGTGGATTCGTCGGTTGCATGGCCGGCTTCATGGCATAGATTCTACGGAGTTTCAGGATGGTTCACTGCCGGTGTTCCGTCGGGCCGTCTTAGAACGAGGTGAAAACGGGTCGAAAGGCTAGGAGCGCTGTGTTCTCCCTCCGGTTGCGCCTGTGAGTTTGCCCCGCTGATTAACCCTCGAGTTGCTGTGTGCTGTTGCGTACCACTAGCGATGTCGGCATGATGATGTGCGGTTGGATCACGTCGTTGGTGGACAGCGCCTCGACCAGCATGCGTACGGCGGCCCTTGCCATGTCTTGGAGCGGCTGCCGTACGGTGGTCAGCGCCGGGCCGAGGAATGCGGCAGTCTGCACATCGTCGAATCCGACCACGGATACATCCTCGGGAATACGTAATCCCAGCTGCCTTGCCGCCTCGTAGACGCCCATGGCCTGCAGATCGCTGCCGGCGAAGATTGCGGTCGGACGATTCGGTCGTTCCAACAGGGAGATGGACTGTGCGTAACCGCCGGCAGTGGTGAAATCGCCTTCGGTGATAAGTTCGGGATCGGCTTCGATTCCATGTTCCGCAAGCGCTGATGTATATCCGTCCAGACGTGCTTTGGAACACATCATCTCCTCCGGTCCGGTGATGATGCCTATGCGGGTATGTCCGAGTGAGAGTAGATGCCTGGTGGCGATTACGCCTCCGGTCCAGTTGTCCGCATGCACTGACAACGTGTCCAGATCCGGATTTCCGAATGGGTCGAACAGAACGAAGGGAATGCCTCTGGAATGCAACTTGTTCCGTTCGATACGTGTCAGGTTCGAGAAAACGAGGATGGCGCCGTTCACCTGCCTGTGAAGCATGTTGTCGATCCAGGATGAGTCCGGGTGCTGCCGATTGCCACCTTCGGTGGTGATGATGCTCAGATCGTGTTGTTTGGCTTCGCGGATGGCTCCGCGTAACACTTCAAGAGCCCAGACATTATCGAAATCTTGGAACACGATTTCGATAATTCGTTGGCTTTTCGCGCCTGTCGCTTTACGGGAATACCCATACCGTTTCAACGCCGCGTTGATGGTTTGCCGTGTCTCTTCGGAAACGTCGGCTCTGCCGTTGAGCGCCTTGGATACGGTGGAAAGGGAATAACCGGTCTCTTTAGCTATGTCAGAGAGTCGTACCGTAGCTTTCTTTGTCGTATTGCGCATGAGTCACTCCTTCTTCATGCTCATCATATCCGAAAACGCGAACGAAAGTTTCGGTTTGCGTTTTTCGAAACTTTCGATATGTTGGCAATACTTAAAAACGTTGTAAAATCAACGAAAAATAATTAGTTTTCTGATTTTACAAAAAACTTGACTTTGTGTGATTTGTTTCGGTAGTCTATAGGTACAACGAAAACGAAATGGAAATTTTCGAAGGGAGTCAAAGGCTGATTCTCTGTCTGCCGGGGAGCTGCAGCAGCATTCGTTGCGGTCGTGCTTCCCGATTCGACCCATTCGAGAGAAATTCCTGTCGTTGCCATCATTTTGTCGATGATGATTTGGTCAATAAGGAGAAGACAATGAAGTTCAAAACCATTGCAGCTGCCACTCTTGCGGTGGCGACCATGTTGGGCATGGGTGCCTGCGGCTCCAGCACTGGTGCCAAAGACGATAAGACCATTACGTTCTGGCATAACGCAACAGCTGGTGACGGCAAGCAGTATTGGGAGGATATGGCCAAAGCGTTCGAGAAGAAGACTGGTGTCAAGGTTCAGATTCAGGCCATCCAAAATGAGGATTTCGAAGGCAAGCTGACCACCGCTATGCAGGATCCCGCCTCCGGCCCGGATGTGTACATGACCCTTGGTGGTGCCAAGACCAAGGACATGGTTGATGCCGGTCAGGTAATGGATATTTCTGATAAGATTAGTGACACCGTCAAGAAGCAGATGTCTTCTGCGCTGGAGTCCATGTCCTATGACGGCAAGGTCTATGGTGTTCCAGTCACTGTGCAGCCTGGTGGCATCTGGTATTCCAAGGATCTGTTCAAGCAGGCTGGCATCGATGCCGCGCCGACCACCTTCAGCGAGCTGAAGACCGATGTACAGAAGCTTCGCAGCGCTGGCATCGATCCGATCGCACTCGGCGGCAAGGATGCTTGGCCGGTCGGTCACTGGTACTACTGGTTGTCCATGCGCGAATGCTCTCCGAAGGCCTACGCCAAGGGCGTCAATGACAAGGACTTCTCCGACTCCTGCTGGACCAAGGCCGGAGATGATCTGAAGGATTTGTTGGATGCGAATGCTTTTAACGAAGGATTCCTCACCACGACGGCCCAGCAGGGCGCCAGCTCGTCCGCAGGTCTGCTGGCCAATCATAAGGCTGCGATGGAGCTCATGGGCACATGGGAGCCTGGAGTTCTCAAGGACCTGACTCCGGACAAGAAGCCAATGGCTGACCTTGGCTTCTTCGCCTTCCCGACCGTGGACGGAGGAAAAGGCGAGGAAGGTGCTTTGATGGGCGCTGTGACCGGTTTCGCTGTCAATCCCGAGGCTCCGGACGCTGCTGTTGATTTCGTCAATTTCATGGCTGAGAAATCAAATCAGGAGAAATACGCCACTGCGTTCAGCACCATTCCGGCTTCCGCCGAAGCTTACGATGCGGTTACCGATGAAAATCTTAAGAGCATCATCGAAGCTATGAAAAAGTCCGATGGCATGCAGCTGTGGATGGATACCGCTCTCGGCGGAAATATTGGCAACGCTCTTAATTCCGGAGTGGTGAATCTGCTTTCCGGACAGGGGACTTCGGCTGACATCGTCAAGGCGATGAAGGACGCAGCGGCCAAGGGCTGACAGTGAACATGGCTGGTTGAAGGCCAAAGGAGGGTGGATAGACAGATATTCATCCACCCTCCTTCCTATTCGAGAAACGTATCTGGTAGTGGAGAAAACCATGTCAAGTACAAGCAAAGACGCGGTGACGCTGCGCGCTAAGCGGTCCAAGAAACCGTCCGATGGCAAAATGCGTCGTAATGTTGAGATTTTCGTACTGTCCGCACCTGCGATTCTTCTGTTCGTCTGCTTTGTGATTCTGCCTATCGTCTTGGGTGCTTATTACGGCTTCTATCAGTGGAAGGGTTACGGACTTCCCTCCAAGACAGGTAAATTCGTTGGTTTCCAGAACTACATCACAGCGCTTAAGGATCCCGCGTTCCAGGCGGCAATTCTGCATACCTTCGAGGTCGTGATCGGCTCGTTGGTCATCCAGGCTCCGCTCGCCATCCTGTTCGCATTGCTGCTGAACCAGAAGTTCAAGGGGCGTGGTCTCATCCGCACCCTCATCTTCGTGCCGTATGTCGTTTCCGAGGTCATCGTCGGCACAGGATGGAGCCTGTTGCTACAGAAGAAGGGCGCCATCAATGAGATTCTGGCCAACTTCGGCATCAATGGTCCCGATTGGCTGGCCGACCCGAAAATCGCTATTTGGACGCTGCTGTTGCTGATCAGCTGGAAATACGTCGGTTTCGCCGTAATTCTGATGCTCGCCGGCATGCAATCCATTCCCGAGGAACTGTATGAAGCAGCCAGAGTGGATGGGGCGAGTTTCTGGCAGATGCAGAAAAGCATCACGTTGCCGTTGCTTGCTCCGACGCTGCGGATCTGGGTGTTCCTTTCCATGATTGGCTCTCTGCAGCTTTTCGATCTGGTCTATATCGTGTGGGGCAAGTATGTGTCGACCACCGCTGGTGTGTCCACCATGGCCACCTACATGGTGCGTGAAGGTCGTGGAGCCGGCAACTATGGCTATGGTTCCGCCGTTGCTCTGATCATTTTCGTGATCTCTTTGATCATCGCACTCGTCTATCAGAAGTTCGTGCTGAACCGTGACTTGGACGGTGCTGTTACTGAACAGAAAGAAGCCAAGAAGCGTGCCAGGAAGCGCGCAAAAGAAGTGCAGCATCGTGAGGTTGCTGCCCTGGCAAGTGAGGTGAAGTGATGACTGCCGCAACAATCGCAGGACATTCCAACAACAGCGAGTACAGCAAGAAGAATGGTTACCGTAAGTCATCCAAGACGCCATGGGGCAACCCAATCGTCTACTTCTTCTCCCTGGTGCTTGTGGCCATCTGCATCACTCCGGTGTTGTACATTATCTTCGGCGGTTTCCGTACCAATTCGCAGATCACCAACCATCCGTCCGGGATGCCGAACCCATGGGTCCCCGACAACTACAAGACGGTCTTCGAAAGTGATATTTTCTGGACGGAACTGAAGAATTCTACCATCGTGGGTATCGCCACCATGGTAGGCGTCGTGGTGCTTAGCATCATGGTGAGCTTTGTCATCGCCCGATACAAATTCCGCTATGCGCCGCTTATGTACGCGTTGTTCTCTGCTGGTCTCATGTTCCCGATGACCGTTGGCATTACACCTTTGTATCTGCTGATTCGCAATCTGGGTCTGGCCAACTCCCTGTGGGGTCTGATCCTTCCGCAAATTGCCTTCGGACTTCCTCAGACCATCATCATCTTGGTGCCGTTCCTACAGTCGATTCCTAATGAGCTTGAGGAGGCCTGTCTTCTCGATGGATGCTCCCGCCTTGGCTTCTTCTGGCGCATGGTCATTCCGCTGTCCATGCCTGGCGTGGCCACCACTGGAATCCTCACCTTCGTGGGAAGCTGGAATGCCTACATGCTGCCGCTGTTCGTGCTCAGTGATTCCAACAAGTACACATTGCCACTTGGCGTACAGATGTTCAGCTCCGAACACTCCGTTGACACCGCACAGGTGTTGGCCTTCACCTCTCTGGCTATGATTCCGGCCCTGATCTGTTTCACCATCTTCCAGAAGAAGATCGTCGGCGGCCTGACAGGTGCGGTCAAGGGCTGACGAAATGTAACAATCCACGCCCGGAAGATGTTCCTTTCCGTCTTCCGGGCTTCATCTCTTATGCAAGAGGTACATTATGAAGATTTCCAACCCGGTGCTCACCGGTTTTCATGCCGATCCTTCAATGATTCGCGTCGGTGACACTTATTACATTGCCAATTCCACTTTCGAATGGTTCCCAGGCGTTCGCCTACATGAGTCCAAGGACCTGGTGCATTGGAACATTCTTCCAAGCCCGTTGAGCCGGTCCAGCCAGCTTGATATGAGAGGAAACCCCTCTTCGGGAGGCATCTGGGCTCCTGACCTAAGCTATGCGGATAACAAATTCTGGTTGATCTACACTGATGTCAAGGTGGTCAATGGTGCATTCAAGGATTGCACTAATTATTTGGTCACCGCCGAGGACATCCATGGGCCATGGAGCGAGCCGGTTCGCATCAACGGGGTCGGTTTTGACGCCAGCCTGTTCCATGACGACGACGGCCGCAAATACTTGGTGCAGCAGACATGGGATTTCCGTGAATACCACCACCAGTTCGACGGCATCACATTGACGGAATTCGACGTCGACACCATGAAGCTCAAGCCAGAAACGGCCCGCACCATCTGGGATGGCACTTCGGTGAAGATCACCGAAGGTCCCCACCTATACAAGAAGGATGGTTGGTACTACCTGTTTGCCGCAGAAGGCGGCACGGTGTATGAACATCAGGAATCTGTGGCGCGTTCCCGTACCCTTGACGAATACTCCTTCGAAGTTATGCCGAATGGCCCGTTCATCGGTAACTTCGACACTCCTGACACCTATTTGCAGAAGCAGGGCCATGGAGCGTTGGTGGACACCCCGTCCGGCGAGTGGTATTACGCCTCCCTATGCGGTCGTCCGTGGCGTCATGATACCGAACCGGCCCATGGCACCCGCGGATGGTGCACACTCGGACGCGAGACCTCCATCCAGAAAGTCGAATGGGATGAGGACGGTTGGCCGCGCGTGGTCGGAGGTCACGGCGGACAGCGTTACGTTGATGCTCCGAAAGATGCCATCGAGACTGTGGCCCCCGCGACGCGTGACGAACATGATGAGTTCGATTCCGGCGAGCTCGGGCCGAATTGGAACACTCTACGCGTTCCGTTCACCGACGCCATGGGCACGGTGGGTGGCGGCAAACTGGCATTGCGTGGTCAGGGCTCGCTGTGCAACCTGTTTGACTTGTCTCTTGTGGCTCGTCGCTGGCAGGCATTTGATTTCGACGCCGAAACCAAGGTGTGTTTCAGTCCGAAGAATTACATGCAGATGGCAGGCCTGACCAACTATTACGATGACCTATGCTGGTCATGGGCGTTTGTCACTTGGGATGAGAAACGACATGCAAGGGTCATCGAAGTGGCTCAGAACGATTTCAACCAATATACGTCGTTCCTCAAGGATGACGCCATCGTAGTGCCCGAAGAGGCTGAGGCGGTATGGCTGCGCACCAAGGTCCGCACGGAATACTATTCCTACGAATATTCCTTTGACGGAGAACATTTCACCGAGATTCCGGTCAAGCTCGATGCGAAGATCCTGTCCGACGATTACGTGAACCAACGTTACGGCGGCTTCTTCACCGGTGCGTTCGTGGGACTTGCCTGCGTCGATCTGTCCGGCTACGACGAGCAGGCTGAATTCGACTACTTCGACTATCGGGAGCTTTCCGATAACCAGTAGACAGTGCCGGCTGACGACAGAGCATCCGTCGTCAGCCGGCATACTCGACGGCATTGAATTCTATGGGCAATGAGGAGCGGACGAGAATGGTCTTGCGATTGCCGAAACTGCTTGACGACGGTTGCGTGCTGCAGGCCGGTGCGACCATACATATCTGGGGCACCGGCGACCCCGGGCGCGGCGTGCTGGTACGCCTCGATGGCAAGGACCGGACTACACGGGTGGGGGACGACGGCTCATGGAGCGTGCCGTACGGTCCGATCACAGCAGGCGGACCGTACGATTTGACGGTGCGTTATGAGGACGGAACCGAATGTATCTCGCGCCAATGCTATGCGGGAGAAGTGTTTCTGTGTTCGGGACAGTCGAACATGGAACTGCCCATGGCTTGGGTGCGTGCGGACTATCCGCTGGAGTGGGATCGTGAGCCTGACCCATTGCTGCGGCAATACAAAGCGATTCCCGATTGTGACTTCAACGGTCCCCGCAGCGATCATGACCATGCGTTCTGGCAGGGGTGCGATGCGGAAACCCTTGGAGATTTCTCCGCGCTCGCCTATTTCTTCGGACGCAGGATCCGTCGGTGGCTGAATGTGCCCGTCGGCCTGTTGAACGTTTCATTGGGCGGATCGCCGATTGAATCCTGGATGGATGCCGACGCATTGCGGGCGTTCCCCGAAGCGCTCGCTGACCTTGAGCCGTATCTTGGCGATGGCGTGGCGTCGAAGAAAAGCCGCGATTCCGTTGCCGAACGGGACCGGTGGTATCAGGAGCTTGGATACGAGGCTGTGGCCGATGCCCACCATGAATGGCTGCCATTGATTGCGTGGGATTGTCCGGAATCCAAGAACATCGAGCCGCGCGACGTGGCATGGCATGACATACGCCTGCCGGGATGGTACAAGGATCGCGGACTTGCCGGTTTCCGCGGCGAGATTACCATGAGAAAAACCGTGTTCCTGCCTCCGTCGGATGCGGGGAAGCCCGCCCTACTGCGCCTGGGCACCATGAATGATGCCGACCATACGTGGGTCAATGGTGTGTTGGTCGGTGGGCGAAGCAATGTGTATGAGCCGCGGGACTATCCGGTCGCAGCCGGCGTGTTGCGCGCCGGCGCGAACGAAATCCGCATACGTCTGGTCGTTGAACGGCCCGGCGGCCGTGTGACGCCCGGCAAACGGATGACACTGACCATCGGAGACGATATCTTCGACCTGTCCGGCATTTGGCAGTATGCCGTGACCGCCGAAGCTGACCGCGATTGCCCATTCGAGGATTTCGTCAGATGGAAGCCGACCGGCCTGTACAATGCCATGCTCGCCCCGTGTTTTCCATATGCGGTGCGGGCCGTGCTGTGGTATCAGGGCGAATCGAATACCGGCGATCGCGCCATGCAATATGGTGACGAGCTGAAGGCCATGATTCAATTGTGGCGCGTCAAATGGCATCAGCCGGATATGCCGTTTCTGATCGTCCAGCTTCCAAAATTCGACATCGACGCCATCGAGGATGGAGGCTGGCCGCTCGTCCGCGAACAGGAGTGGAACGTCGCGAACGAACTTGAAAACGTTGCTACGGTGGTGACGCTTGACGCCGGCGAGGGCAACGATCTGCATCCGTATGACAAGAAGCTCGTCGCGGATCGCGTGTTCAATGCCGCGATGGATTTGGTATACGGTCGCCAGGCTCAGCCTCAACCGGCCGTGGAAACCATCGAGGTCTGCGGAGATCTGTTGCGGATGCACTGTGCATGGCGGAGTCGCTCGGACGAACGGATCCGATCGGAGCGCCGCCGGCTGATGACGTTGGACGGTGACGCTCCCCAGGAAATCGAATTTTTATGGCGCGACTGCGCCACATCTGTGCGGGCCGAGGCATGGCTGGACGGCTGTGATATCGTGGCGCGCATGACGGCGCGCAGGCCGGATGAGGTGCGGTACGCGTGGAGCAACAATCCGGAATCCGGACTCATCTGCGACGGCGACGGCATGCTGATCCCGCCGTTCCGCCTGACATTGCCCACGGACGATGATAAGGGGATTCATGCGTAGGCAGGTCGCGCTTCGATAAGGACTCGTCGATGGCTTCTCCGATGCGGACTTTGTAATTACCGTGTTTCGTGGCATCCCCTATGCCAAGCCTTCCCGTTGGCGCGTTACGATTTGTCTCGTGTCATGATTCGGTATTGGACGAATTTCGCGGCGAAGGAGACGAAGGCGCTGATCGCGTCCGACGAGGATCCGACCAGGCTGTTCGCCGGCAAGTCGATGCAATACCGCAAATCGAAGTCGCTGCCGAAATTCACTGGCGAGGCCATGCGTACCTGCGCCAGATCGTCCGCATCTTCTTCGACGATCCGGACGAGGCTTACCGCCTGTTCCACGAGCTCGTTCCCGATGCGGGGAGGGCATGCAGTTCACTCCGCCGTTCAACGTCGACTACGGCATCGGATTGACCATCGGCCGTGGTACGTTCCTCAACAAGGATTTCATGGTGTGCGGCGGTGGATACGTGACACTTGGCGCCGTTGCCAGTGTGCCGTCTTTGAGGTTGGATGAGACCGATTGCACCAGTCATGCGATGCAAGCGATGCAGGTGAGTGCGTAAAGCCTCGTATGGAAGCTGTCGTTCATGTTGTCACCCGGTTGTTAAGAGTATAGCTCTGAATCAGTATAGGGCCGGGAAGCTCCGTCGCTAAGGAGCTTCCCGGCCCTATATTCCTGCAGCGAATAGCTTAGCCGCGGGCCTTGGCGTAGGCCTCATACACGGCCTCGGTCGGCTCGCCGGTTTCCCTGCCGTCGATGGTGAGCTTCCATGCCGGAGGCTCAGTCTCGCCGGAAAGCACCCAGGCCGCTTGGCGTGCGGCACCGATGGCCACATACTCATCGGTGGTCGGACGGGTCACGTCCATGCCGAAGATGCTCGGCGCCAGCGTGCGGATCGCCTCGGACTTCGCGCCGCCGCCGATGAGCAGGATGCGCTTGATCTGCGTGCCCAGGGAGCGAATAAGCTCCAGACAGTCGCGTTGGGAGCACAACAGGCCCTCGACGAAGGCGCGGGCCAGATTCTCGCGTGTGGTGTTGGCCAGGGTTAGGCCGGACAGCGTGGCGGTGGCGTCCGGACGGTTCGGGGTGCGCTCGCCGTCGAAATACGGCACCAGCGTGATGCCGCCCGCTCCCGGCTTCGAGGCGAAGGCCAGCTTGGCCAGTTCGTCGTAATCGACGCCAAGCGCGGCGCGTCCGGCGTCGAGGATGCGCGAGCCGTTGATGGTGCAGGCGAGCGGCAGATAGTGGCCGGTGCAATCGGCGAAGCCGGACACGGCGCCCGTCAGATCATAGGTCGGATTCTCGGAGATGGCCGCGGCCACGCCGGAGGTGCCGAGGGACACGGAAACGTCGCCGACGCTCATGCCCAGGCCCAGCGAGGCCATGGCGTTGTCGCCGCCGCCCGGTGCGAGTGCGCAGCCCCCCTCGACGCTCTTGCCGGCGATGGCCGGATCGGCTTTGACCGGTGCCGCCTCTCGCGGGCCCAGTACAGTGGGTAGCACAATGGCGTCGGCATGTGCTTGCGCCGCTTCGGCGCCTTCGGCGGCTTCGAGCACCATGGCGATCAGATCACGACGGTATTCGTTACGGGCGGCGTCGTAGTAGATGGTGCCGGATGCGTCGGAGCGGTCGGTGAACAGGGCGTCGAGATGGGCGTCCTCGCCTTCGGCAACTGGCCCGTAGCCGGCGATGCGCCAGCTCAGCCAGTCGTGTGGCAGGCAGATTGCTGCGATCTTCTTGGCGTTTTCGGGTTCGTTTTCGGCGACCCATGCCACCTTGGTCAGCGTATAGGAGGCGACGGGGGAGGATCCCACGGCCTTGACCCAGCGCTGCTTGCCGCGTGCGATCGGGTCTTCCGGTTCGCCGTTCTGTGCCGGAGCGGCGCCGAGCTTCTCGATCAGAGCGGCAGCCTGCGGGGCGGAGCTGGTGTCGTTCCACAGCATGGCGTCGCGAATCACGTTGCCTTGGCCGTCGAGAATCACCATGCCGTGCTGTTGGCCGCCCACGGCCAGTGCGGATACGTCGTCCAGTCCGCCTGCCTGCTGCGCGGCCTCTTGGAACGCATCCCACCAGTATGCGGGGTCGATGGACGTGCCGTTCGGGTGCTTGGCTTGGCCGAAACGCACCAATTCGCCGGTTTCGGCGTCTGTTACGCGTACCTTGCAGGACTGCGTCGAGGTGTCGACGCCAGCCACCAGAGTCTTTGCCATGGGTTGTGTTGCCTCCTTGCATATGCCGCTCGTCGATGGCGCACGGCTAATAGTTAGACGAATAAACTATATTATAGTAGTGTAGCATCAGGAAAGGCTCCGGAACGTCGCTTCGGGGAATTTATGCGATATGGCAGCGTAGGAACAGGGCAGGGACGGGACTAGCTATGACATCTCTTCGCAGAATCAATCAGGATGATCTACGCAATCACAATCTTTCCGTGGTGATCGACACGCTATTGCGCGCCTCCACGCCGATGAGCCGGGCCGCTCTCGCCAAGGAGACCGGTTTGACCAAGGCAACGATGTCGTTGCTGGTGTCGCTGCTGATTGAAGCTGGCATCGTCAAGGAAGGCGAGCCGCAGAACTCGTCCAGCTATGGGCGTCCGTCCACGCCGCTCGCGCTGGCTGGCGGCAAGATGTGCGGCATCGGCATGCAGGTTAATACTGACGGATACGGCTGTGTGGCGCTGGATATCAATCGCGATACGCTCGCGTACGAGTGGGTGGATGCCGATATGAGCGGCGTTGCCCCGGAGGATGTGTTCGACAGACTTGACACCATGGTCACGGCTATGGAGCGCCAGCTCAAGCGCAAGGGGTGCACTGTTGCCGGTGTCGCTTGTGCGCTGCCTGGCTTGGTCACGTCCAAGAAGCAACTGCTTATGGCACGCAATCTTGGTTGGGAAAATGTCGACCTGATGCAGTTCGAGGTTATGCGTCGCTGCGACGTGCATTTCGGCAATGAGGCAAAGATGGCGGCTATCGCGCAGATCCCCGGCTATGCATGCGCCCGTGCGGATTTCCTCGATGCCGTGGACTGCACTGACTCCTTTATTTATCTGTCCTGCGATATCGGCATCGGCGGAGCCATTGTGCGTGACGGCGAGGTAGTGACAGGATCTCACGGGTTCGCCGGCGAAATCGGTCACACCTCGGTCTCGTTGGATGGTCCGGTGTGCCGGTGCGGAAGAAAGGGCTGCCTGGAAGCATATGCCGGTCGCCGTGCGCTGGTGGAGGCGTCTGGTGTGGCAAGCGGCAACAATGCCGCCAGTGTCGCAGCGTTGGATAGGTTGCTGGATGCGTGGCATGCCGATGACGCGCAGGCGGTGAAGGCCGTTGAACGTGGCATCGATGCGTTGGTTTCGGCCATCGCCTCGGCGGTGAACCTGGCTGACGTCGATACCGTACTGCTGGGCGGTTGGTGGATCAATTTCGGCCAATCGTTCTATGAGCTGCTTGAGTCCCGTCTGCAGGAGCAGGTGCTGGGCGCTTCGGATATGCAGGTGAGCGTGTCCATGCCGCCTGTTGCCGACCATCCAGCGCTGTATGGTGCCGCGGAGGTCGGACTGCGCAGGTTCATCGACAATCCGCTGGCATTCATCGCCGACAGGGCGTGATACCCGCGAACGAAAAACGGTTCTTTGTGAATCCGTGACGGCTTACGTGCGATTCGCGCAATCATCGGGTTTGCGTGGAATGCTTTCGCTGTTCAGTCATGTGCGTTCACGAAGGCCTGGCGAGATTGCGCATGCGCACGGTCAATTCCTCCACGTCGTCGGTGGACGTCACATTGGTGATGATCATGGCGAATTCCGCGCCGCTGACACGTGAGAGCGTAGCGTTTTCCGGCATCAGCCGGCTCAGACGCATGCTCACGGATCGCAGCACGGTGTTAGCGATTCTGCGTCCGTAATGTTCATTGACGGCACGAAGATGCTCCACGCCGAAGTACACCACCGCAACCAGATTGTGCACGTTCTCGGTCTGCATGCCTTGGAATCCGGATTCCATTCTGGGGTGCGCAGGTCATGCCGGTTGTCCGGAAACGTTTATTCGTAGGTATTGGCGTAGGCGGATTCCTTGCTCGTCCATGCCGTCGTAGTGCTTGATTCCCCAATGACCCGATCTGTGAGGACATCGGCACCCGGTACATGCTGGGCGATGATCTGCTCGTCGCGAACTCATCGCAACGATTCCCGCTGGTTCTCCATCCGTTCGTGTGTTTTGCATGGATTTCGGCTGTGCCGACGGGAGTCGTTCTTCATGGGAAGTCGTTATTCATGATGAACTGGGGCAAAACGAGACGGATTGAAATACAAAGGGAGGTCAAGGGACTGTGTCCGGAACATGCGTAAGCGTTGGGGCGGGCGTATGGCAGTAAAGAGAAGAGACAGGAAGGCCGCTGCCCGTAAGGGCAGCGGCCTTCTCATGTATCAGCCGTATCGGCTAGCCCGGTGTGGGCGGTGGCGAGACCCCTTCGTTCCACTATTGCGGATTGAAGGCGGCCTCACCGCCTGGCGTCACGCCTGCTTTTTCTTCAGCATGATCGCTGCGCCGAGCAGCAGGGCGGCAATGCCGGCGATCACGATGGCCGCAACCGACGCACCGGTGTTCGCGGTGGAACCCTGCTTGGTCTTGTCGTTGGCCTTGTTGGCGGCGGGCTTCGTGTTCGTGCCCGGGTTCGACGGTTCGACCGGCGCATCCGCTTCGAATACGGCCTGGACGGACACGCTGCCATCGGGCATGGCGAAGGCGTTGTCCTCAACGGAGACGCCGCCCTTGAGCACCTTCCACTCCTTGAAGTGGTAGCCCTGGTCCGCGGTGGCGGTCAGCGTGACCTTGTCGCCCTTGGCCGCGCGTTCGACGTTTGCGGAGGCGGATCCGCCCTCGGTGGCGGAGACGTTCACGGCGTACTGCGTATCGCGCACGCGCCACAGCTGGGTGCCGTAGAACGGGTTCGCGGTGCCGACCACCATGTAGTCGTCGGTGTCGCAGAAGATGCGCAGGCCGTGGTTGAACGGGTCGCCGAAGCCCTCATCGGTGACGGTGCCGACGGTCACGCCTTCGTTCGTGGCGGAACGGTCGGTGATCTCGAACAGGTTGAAGCCGCGCTTGGACTTGGACAGGTACGGCAGGGACTTGGCGTAGGCCTTGAGATTGGCCTTGCTGGTCAGTTTGACGATTGTCTCGTACAAGCCCTTGAACTTGTCGGGGATGATGTCGTCAATGCCCTGGAACGCGTCCACGACCTCACCGTAGTTGTTGGCGAAGTCGGCAGAGCCCTTGTCGGCAAGCTGGGAGCCGAGAGCGTCCAGCTCGTTGTTGATGTCGAAGAGCTGCGAAGCCTCGTCGGAGGAAGCGGATGCCGCCAGGCTGCCCGGCACGATGCTGCCGTCCTTGATGCCGTCGACCAGTTCCTTGGTCTGAGCGGCGGTCAGGCTGATCGGCTTGGCGTCGGTGACCGACTTGGCGTCGGCGGTCTGCGGCTGGGCGGCGGAGGCGTCCTTGCCGGCCTCGGTGCGAGCCCATTCGACCAGTGCCTCGGGATCGTCGGTGGACGGCATGGCCTGGGCGGATACCGTGGCGTTCCGGTCGGCGCTCTGCGCAGTGATGGCGGAGGCCGGATCGGTCGACCCGGTGCCCCACAGCAGGCGCAGGAACACGCGCAGGTAGTGCACGGTGTTGTTCCAGTCCTTCTCGCTCATGTTGAGGATGTCGCCGTTGGTGAACTGGGCGATCGGCTCCAGCAGGGTGGTGGTGTTCATGGTGGACAGGTACATCTTGCCCTCATGGACGGTGGTCTGCCAGGTGTACTGGTTCATGTGGTTGTCGTAGCCGCTGCCCAGTCCGGTGGAGCCGCCCTTCGGGAAGGTGCTGTTGGCGTCGCCCACCAGCATTTCGACGTTCTCGTTCTTGTCCATGCGGTACAGGTTGACGGACTGTTCGAGGTTGGTGGCCTGGGTCACGAAGTTGCTCTTGGTGACGAAGCCCTGCAGCGCGCTGGACACGTCGTTGTAGTCGCCGATGTACAGGTGGTTGCCGTAGACCTGCAGGGTGCAGGCGCCGGCGCTTACACGGCTCTTGTCGAGACCGTAGTAGTATTTAGCGCCCTTGGCGGTGTCGCCCACGAGCGGGCGCCAGGTCCAATCGGCCTTGTTCGTGGTATCGCCCTTGTTCTCGCCCACATAGATGGCGAAGGAACGCATGGTGCCGGTCTTCTCGTTCAGGGTGCTGGTGTCGCCGGTGCAGACCACCACGTACAGCTTGCCGTTGAACTCCTGCACCTGGTAGATGCCGCCGCCGCCATTGACGTCCTGGCGGTGAATGGCGGGCAGGTTGTCGAAGCTCGCCATGTCGGCGATCACCTTGTAGGACTTCGGGTTGGACGGGGTCTTGGATGCCACGAGCAGGGCCTGGCCCTTGCCGTCCGCGGTCGGCTTGAGGTCGCCGGCGATCAGCGTATCGCCGAAGGAGCCGATGGCGCGGGTGGAGGTGAACACGTTGCCCTTGACCAGGGAGCGGAAGCCGTTGACGTCGACGCTGTCGTACACCTTGGTGAGTTTGTCGCCGTTGGCCGGATCGACCTCATAGATGCAGGGGAAGCCGTTCTGGTAGGCCATGGCGGCCTGGATCTCCTGCGGGGTGAGCTCCTTGTTGCTGGTGTCCATGACCATGCCTTCGAAGTACAGCTTGCCGTTCATCGTGAAGGCGCTGCGGAAGGTCGGGATCACGCCGCGGCCGCCGTCGATGCCGGCACTCTTGGACATGAGGATCTTGGTCTCGCCGGTCTTCACGTTGAACTTGAACAGCATGCCGCCGGCGCTCTTGCCGTCGGGCTCGCCAAGGTACATGTTGCCCGCATACATGGTCTGGATGAGCGCGGTGGCCTGTTCGGCGGTCATGCCAAGGCTGGTCATGTCACGGCTCAGAATGGCCTGCACGCCAAGGCCGCCGTACATGGTGCCGATGTACACCCAGTCGCCGTAGGATGCGGCGGCGTAGCTGTAGGACTGGCCGCGGTCGCCATTGCCGGCGGTGCTCAATCCGGAGGTGTAGGGGGCGATGGTGCCGTTGCCAGTGTAGTCGACTACGCCGTCGGCTTGGCTCAGGCCCTGATCGGCATGGCTGACCTTTTCGAAGGTCATACCGTTGCTGTTCTGGGAATTGTAGGTGTATTGGGGCGTCAGGTTGGTGGAGTCGTCGGCCATGGCGGTGGCCGGGATTCCGGCAAGAGCCGTTGCACAGGCGACGATTGCGCCAAGGCATACGATTGCCCTGTTTCTCATCTCTTTCTCCTGTCTTCGCGCGACATGTGTCTTCGCGCGACATGGAACTTCAATAACGGAGGCACGGGTATTCCAGTCGTGAATTGTGGAAAGCCGAATGATATGAAGAGCTTTCTTCCTCCATGCAACAGGGTATCGGCGATTACTGACAAGCCGTCATAGCGAAAGTCTCGTTAAAAACAACAAAAATGACATGGAACACCGGCGATTCTGTTGCCATTTCGGTGTGGCGATACGGGTTCGAATAGGTGGAAAGCGTATTGCAGTGTAAGGCGGAAGCCCTGATAAAAGGGAGGCGTGCGATATGCTATACCAAGGTTGGGTTCCTATTAACAACAGGTTAGATAACGATATGACTGCGAAGAGGCGCATACTCGCGTTCGAATCATCGGTGAAATGGCTGTGGCGAGACATGCTGTATGGGTATATCGTCCATTGAACTGATTAATGGGATAGCGCATTATTTATAAACTTATAAATAACGATTTGCTGGCGTATTGCCATGACGATCCCGCTATGGGCGATGGCAATATTCCGTGGGTGGGATATACTTCCTCTGTTGCCCTCGTAGCTCAGTCGGTTAGAGCAGCACCCTTATAAGGTGTTTGTCCTGGGTTCAAGTCCCAGCGAGGGCACGCATAAGACCCACTGGTTCCAGTGGGTCTTTTTGTATATTCAACACCTTGCCGTCATGTGGCTTGCCGGCGTGCTTGTGTGCGGTCCGGTAGACAGGTTGAACGTCAGGTCGGCGATTGGCGCAAGCTTCAGATCGGCGAACGCCCTCATCAGCGAAGACTCCACCATGCTCTCCAACGTTGCGGTGCTGCGCTCGCTGCCATAGCGGATCATCGGCACTCCGGCGGTCAGCGCCTCCGCCGCCGCCGGTGTCCCAGCCTTCGCCTACACTTTCGAAGGTTCCGGTTCACGCCCGCCAACGGGGCGAGGCGACCCGGGTCACCTGAATTCCCTAGGAGACACTATGAAGCAGGGTATCCATCCCGATTACCATGCCGTCGAAGTCCTGTGCTCGTGCGGCAACACCTTCGTCACCCGTTCCACCGCCAAGGGCGACCACATGACGGTCGACGTGTGCGCGAAGTGCCACCCCTTCTACACCGGCAAGCAGAAGATTCTCGATACCGGTGGCCGCGTTGCTCGTTTCGAGAAGCGCTACGGCAAGAAGAGCAAGTAGCTTATCGAACGCCAGCCCGTTCCCGGTCCGTCCGCATGCATATGCGGCGACGGCCGAGCAGGGCTGGCGTTTTTGTATGCTCAGACCCGTTGCGGTCGCGGCAAGTCGCAGTATGTCGCAGCATGCATACCGAATCAACATAATCATCAAGGAAGCACATGGCAGACGAACAGTTCCCCGCGGCACAGGCTGCGCTGAAGGAATATCAATCGCTTGAAGAACAGATGGCCAGCCCCGAAGTGGTGACCGATCCGAACAAGATGCGCAAGCTCGGCCGTCGTCATGCCGAGCTCGGTAGCATCGTCACCGCATACAAGGCGTATCTTGCCGTGAAGAACGATCTTGAAGCGGCTCGTGAAATGGCGTCCGAGGATCCGGATTTCGCAGCCGAGGCCAAGAGGCTTGAAAGCGAACTGCCCGACGTGGAGGAGAAGCTGCGTACAGCGCTTATTCCACGCGATCCGGACGATGCGCGCGATACGATTATGGAGATCAAAGCCGGTACCGGCGGCGAAGAGGCCGCGTTGTTCGCAGGCGATCTGCTGCGCATGTACACCCGATATGCCGAAAAACGCGGCTGGACCGTCAGCGTGCAGTCCGAGAACACCACCGAGCTTGGCGGTGTCAAGGATGTGCAGGTCGCCATTCGCGCCAAGGGGACCCCGGCTCCGGAAGATGGCGTGTGGGCGTCGTTGAAATACGAAGGCGGCGTGCATCGCGTGCAGCGTGTCCCCGTCACCGAATCCCAGGGGCGCATCCAGACTTCCGCAGCGGGCGTCATCGTGTTCCCCGAAGCCGACGATGACAACGACGAGATCGACATCGATCCCAAGGACCTGAAGATCGATATCTTCATGAGCTCCGGCCCGGGCGGCCAGTCCGTGAACACCACGTATTCGGCTGTACGCATGACGCATATCCCGACCGGCATCGTGGTGAGCATGCAGGATGAAAAATCCCAGATCCAGAACCGTGCCGCCGCATTGCGTGTGCTCAAGTCCAGGCTGCTGGCCATGAAGCACGAGCAGGAAGCCGCAGAGGCCGCCGATATGCGTCATTCGCAGGTGCGTTCCCTCGACCGTTCCGAACGAATCCGCACCTATAACTTCCCGGAGAACCGCATCGTCGACCATCGCACGAACTACAAGGCCTACAACCTGGACGCGGTGCTCGACGGCGACCTGCAGGCCGTAATCGATTCCGACATCCAAGCAGACGAGGCCGATCGGCTGGCGCACCAGCAGTAAGCATATGGCCGTCTCCGACCCCTAAATGGGCGGAGGCGGCCGTTTCGTCGTACAGAACAGCAAACATATCAACGTAGGGGAAAAGGAGCAGAGCGCAATAATGGACGAAACCATCGGCAAGGCAATCGCCACGCTGCGCGAAGCGGGCGTTGACACTCCGGAGCATGACGTGAAACTGCTGCTTGCCGAAGCGGCGGGATGCGAACTGAGCGATGTGGACAAGGCCATGCTCATGGGCGATCCGATCGATTATGATGCCGAGCGTTTTGGCGCGATGCTTGCCAGACGCGCGAACCGCGAACCGTTGCAATATATTGTGGGTCACGCGCCATTTCGCTATCTCGACCTCGAAGTCGGCCCCGGGGTGTTCATTCCCCGTCAGGAAACCGAGCTTGTAGCACAGGAGGGCATCGACTGGATCACCCGAAACGGGTTGTACAATCCGCGCGTGGTCGATCTGTGTGCAGGGTCCGGCGCCATCGGCCTGTCCATTGTCACCGAAGTGCCGGGCAGCCATGTGTGGGGTGTGGAGATCAACCAGCAGGCCGCGGCATGGACGCGCAGGAACATTGCGGCCACCATGCGCCGTTGGCCGGCACTCGCATCCAATTACGAATTGGAGATCGGCGATGCCACCAATGCGACCACCCTGGCGAAGCTTGACGGCAGCATCGACATGGTCATCACCAATCCGCCGTATGTACCGCAGAACAACATACCGGATCAGCCTGAGGTACGGGATCATGATCCGGAACTTGCACTATATGGCGGCAGCGCCGACGGCACGTTGATTCCCGAGCGTATTATCCGGCGCGCGTCCAGACTGCTCAGGGCGCAGGCCCTGTTCGTCATGGAGCACGATATCTCGCAGGGCGACCGCCTTACCGCATTCGCGCGGATCAACGGCTTCGAACAGGTGCATGTGCGTAACGATTACACCAATCGCCCGCGGTATCTGGTCGCAGTAAAGTCCGCCATATAGAAAATGTGTCGCAGCCTGCCGAGCATCTGCATATGATGAGTGACTGCATTAGGGTCGAGAAGACCAGTTAGAGAGGAAAAGACGGCAATGAGACGTAAATTTGCCGGAAGGGTCGCTGCGCTCTGCGTGGCGGCGGCCATGACATTGTCGCTAACGGCATGTTCTGGTGGCAACATGTACGCAACGAGCGAAGACAGTATGAAGCTGTCGGACAACGACATCATCACGTTGGGGTCCGTCACCACCAATTCCGGTGCCGCCGCGGCATATGGCGAGGCGGAGATCAGCGGTTTCAAGCTAGCTGTCAGCGAGATCAACGCCGCCGGAGGAATCTTCGGCAAGCAGATCAAACTCAAGTCCATGGATGACAAGGGCGATGTGATCGAGGCATCCAATGCGTTCAACCGACTTGCCGGAGAGAAGGATGTCATCGGCATTCTCGGTCCGACCATCTCATCCACCACCGGTGCAGTGGCGCCGTTGGCCGATCAGAATCAGTTGCCGTCGATCGCTCCGGCTGCGACATCCGATTCCATTGAAACCGGCGGCTACCTGTTCCGCACGTGCTTCAAGGATTCCTATCAGGGCGAGATCGCGGCCAAGTTCGCAGCCGAGGATCTGAAGGTCAAGAAGGTGGCCGTGCTCTACGGCACCGGTGACCCGTACTCCTCCGGTGTCGGCAAGGCGTTCGTGAACGCGGCCAAGAAGGCCGGTCTGGAAGTGGTCGCCGAAGAGAACTCCTCCAGCGCCGACGACACCGAATACTCGTCGCAGCTGCAGAAGGTGCAGGCTGCCGGAGCCGAGTTCCTGTATGCGCCGTACTACTATTCCGCGGCCGGTCCGTATATCATTCCGCAGGCTCGTTCCATCGGCTACAACGGGTACATCATGGGTCCGGACGGCTATGACGGATTGCAGATCACCGGAAGCAAGGCGCGGTACAACAAGGTGCTGTACACCACGCACTATTCCCCGGACGACACTTCCAACAAGAAGGTGCAGAAGTTCATCACCTCGTACAAGAAGGCGAACAACGGCGCAACGCCGAACACGTTCACCGCGTTGGGCTACGATTCCGTCTACATGTTCAAGCAGGCCATCGAGAAGGCGGGCGCCAACGCCAGTCGTGCGGATATCCGCAAGGCCATCTATGGCATGAGCTTCTCCGGCGTTACCGGCGAGTTCACACTCGACTCGCAGGGCTCTCCGAAGAAGTCCGTTATCGTGCTCGAAATGAAGAACGGCAAGCCTACCTATCGCAGTACCATCGAGCCTGCCAAGTAACGGCGGATTCGTCGATTCAATTCATCCAATCAATTATCAGAAGCAAATCAACCTCTATAAGAAAGGGGGAGTGATGGGCAATCAGATCATTATGTTTATCAGTCAGATCTTCAACGGTCTGAAAATCGGCAGCGTGTATTCCCTGGTGGCTTTGGGCTACACCATGGTGTACGGCATCATTCGTCTGATCAACTTCGCGCACGGCGACTTCATCATGGTCGGTGCGTACGTACTCATGCTTACCATTCCGGCAATCATCGCCTGCGGCCTGCCCGCATGGCTTTCCGTCGTCCCGGCGATTCTCGTGTGCGTCGCCGTCGGCGTGCTCGTGGAGAAGGCGGCCTACAAGCCCGTGCGCGAAAAGGGCAACAATATGACCGCCCTGATCACCGCAATCGCCATGAGCCTGCTGCTCGAAAACGGCTCCCAAGCCGTGTTCGGCGCCGACTACCAGACCATTCCGATGATTATCCAGATTCCGTCGCTGACCATCGGCGATCTGAAAATCGACGGTGCGACGATCGTGACCGTGTTGCTCGGCGTCATCATCATGATCGCGTTGCAGCTGTTCGTCTCCCACACCAAGCAGGGCAAGGCCATGCGTGCGGTTTCCGAAGATAAGGAAGCCTCCATCCTCATGGGCATCAACGTGAACTCCACGATCACCCTGACCTTCGCCATCGGTTCCGGCCTGGCCGCGGTCGCTTCGCTGATGTACTGCATCTCCTACCCGCAGGTGTCCCCGATGATGGGCGCCATGCTGGGTCTGAAGGCTTTCGTGGCCGCGGTGCTCGGCGGCATCGGATCCATTCCCGGTGCCATGGTCGGCGGCTTGGTGATCGGCGTGGTCGAAAGCCTGACGAAGGCCTATATCGGCACCATCACCGGAGGCGTTATCACCTCCGCATTCGCGGATGCGATTGTGTTCGGCATTCTCATCATCGTGTTGCTGGTCAAGCCGTCCGGCCTGATGGGCGAACCGGAAAGCGAGAAGGTGTGATCCTATGAAGAAGTCGATGCTTTCCATCAAACAGTCCTATCTTGTCTGCGCCGTCGGCATCGTCGTGCTGTTCGGCATCCTTATGGGCGTGTGCGAGACCGGCGCGGTATCGCTGTATGTCAAGGGTGTCATCATGACCTGCTGCATCGCGGTGATCATGACCACTTCGCTGAACCTTACCATCGGCGTGCTTGGCCAGCTGACGCTTGGCTGCTGCGGCTTCGAAGCCATCGGTGCGTATTCCGCCGCCCTGGTCAGCAAGCTGCTCGTCGCCAACGGCGTCGTCATGAACGACACCGTGCGATTCCTGCTTGTCACCGTTGTCGGCGGCCTGGTCGCCTGCGTGTTCGGCGTGCTTATCGGCATTCCGGCATTGCGTCTGCACGGCGACTATCTGGCCATCATCACGCTTGGCTTTGGTGAGATCATCCGCGTCATTATCCAGAATCTCAAAGTCGCCGGCGGCGAGGGCCTTGATAAGGGTCAGCAGGGTCAGGCGCTGATCGGCATCGACCGTCTGGCCAACCTGTACGTGGTGTTCTGGATCACCGTTGTCACCGTGGTGCTGCTGTTCATGTTCGCGCGCTCCCGGTATGGTCGTGCCGTCAAGGCCATACGAGACGACGAGATCGCGGCCAGCGCATCCGGCATCAACGTCACGTATATGAAAGTGCTGGTCTTTGCGATCTCCGCGTTCTTCGCCGGTATCGCCGGCGGTATTTTCGCCCAGTACATCGGTGCGCTCACCCCGAGCATGGCAGGCTGGCTGCAGTCCATCAACTACGTGATTATGGTGGTGTTCGGCGGCATGGGATCGCTGACCGGTTCCATCGTTTCCGCCATCGGCCTGACCATTTTGCCGGAACTGCTGCGTGCATTCTCCGACTATCGCATGCTGGTGTATTCGGTGGTGCTCGTGCTCATCATGATCTTCCGCCCGCAGGGCATCTTCGGCAACTGGGAGTTCTCGCTGCCTAAGGCGATCAACCGCATCTTCTACCCGAAGGGGAAGAGTAGCGGCACTGGCCAGGCAGGCAAGGGCGAAACAGCCGATTCCAAGGAGGCCAAGCATGAGTGAACCGATTCTGAGAGCGGAGCATCTCGGCATCACCTTCGGAGGTCTTAAAGCGGTCTCCGACTTCAACATGACCATCGATAAGGGCGAACTGGTAGGTTTGATCGGGCCGAACGGTGCCGGTAAGACCACGGTGTTCAATCTGCTCACCGGTGTCTATCAGCCGACCGAGGGCGAGTTCTTCCTGGACGGCAAGCGCATGAACGGCAAGAAGACCTATCAGGTCGTGCGTGCCGGTATCGCGCGAACCTTCCAGAACATCCGCCTGTTCAAGCAGATGACCGTCGAAGAGAACGTGCTGGTCGCATTCAACGAGTCGTTCACCTACAAGATGGGCGGTGCGATCTTCCGCACCCCGCGTTTCTGGAAGCAGGAGAACGATATGCATGCCAAGGCCATCGATCTGCTGCGCATCTTCAACCTTGAGGGCTTGGCCAACACCGAGGCCGCGAATCTGCCGTATGGCGCCCAGCGCAAGTTGGAGATCGCGCGCGCTTTGGCCACCGGTATGAAACTGCTGCTGCTCGACGAGCCTGCCGCAGGCATGAATCCTACGGAGACCGAGGATCTGCTCAACTGCATCAACACGATCCGCGATCGCTTTGGCATCGCCATCCTGCTGATCGAGCATGATATGAGCCTGGTCATGAACGTCTGCCAGCGTATCCAGGTGCTTGATTACGGGCGTACCATCGCTTCGGGTCTGCCGGAGGAGGTCGCCAACAATCCGCAGGTGGTTTCCGCATACCTCGGCGCCGATGACGATACCGAATCCGAGGAGGGGAACTGATGCTCGACATCAAGAATCTCAGTGTGTCCTATGGCGCGATCGATGCCGTCAAGAACATCAGCATGCATGTGGACGACGGCGAGATCGTTTCGCTGATCGGTGCGAACGGCGCCGGCAAAACCACTACGTTGCATACCATCACCGGTCTGGTGCCGGCGAAATCCGGTTCGGTGATGTTCAACGGCCATGATCTGCTCAAGGAGCGCAACCACAATATCGTGACGTACGGCATGGCGCATATTCCTGAAGGTCGTCATGTGTTCACGCGCATGAGCGTCCAGGAGAATCTGGAGATGGGCGCGTTCAGCATCAAGAACGATTCGACGATGGCCGCCGACCTTGACATGGTGTTCGATCTGTTTCCGCGTCTGAAGGAGCGTCGACGCCAGCTTGCCGGCACGCTGTCCGGCGGTGAACAGCAGATGGTCGCCATGGGCAGGGCTCTGATGAGCCATCCGAACACCATTCTGATGGATGAGCCTTCGATGGGCTTGTCGCCGAAGCTGGTGAAGGAGATCTTCGCCATCATCAGGAAGCTGCATGCCGAGGGCATCACCGTGCTGCTGGTCGAGCAGAACGCGAAGATGGCGTTGTCCATCGCCGATCGCGCCTATGTGCTGGAGACCGGTTCCATCACCATGGAGGGCGATGCCAAGGATCTGCTGCACGACGAGAAGGTGCGCAAGGCGTACTTGGGCGCGTAGCGTTTCCTGTCGATATGTCGCAACGCCTCCGATTCGACCTGCCTGGTCGTGTCGGAGGCGTTGCGTTATGTCTGCGGGCCGTTCCGCTATTGCGCGTAGTCCTGCAATGCCGCTGCGTCGGCGTCGGTGATCTGGCGGATCACGTGCGCCGGATTGCCCACCGCCACGGAGTTCGCCGGAATGTCCTTGGTCACCACGGCTCCGGCGCCGATCACGCAACCGTCTCCGATGGTCACGCCGCCCAGTACGGTCACATTGCCGCCGAACCAGCAGTTCGAGCCGATGGTGATTGGACGGCCGTATTCGTAGTCGTAGTAGGAGCCGTCTTCCGCCTGCCGAACGTTGCGATCCTGCCAGCGGATCGGGTGCATGGGCGGCAGGAGCGCAACGTTCGGCCCGAACAGCACGTCATCGCCGATGCTCACCGGCGCGCAGTCCAGACAGGTGAAGTTGAAGTTCATGAATACGCGATCGCCGATGGTGGTATGGCAGCCGTAGTCGAAGAAGACCGGTCCCATGATGTCGAGATGCTCGCCGTGATGGGGGATGAGCTCGTCGAGGATCGCCTGTCGTTCGGCGCTGGCTCCACGCGGCAGAGTGTTGTATCGGGTGCATAGGTCGGCGGAATGCTCCAGTAGCGCGTTAAGTTCCGGGTCTCCGGAACGGTAGAGTTTGCCGTCCAGCATTTCGTCGTGTTCGCTACGGCGTGGTGTGCGTAGTTCGACCGGTGGCAGTGATGTCATGGTGGACTCCTTCGTCGGGATTGGGGCCTGCGGTGGTTCGTAGAGCACACTGCAGGGCTGTTTGCGTTCACAGTATCGCGTTCACAGTATAAGGAGCGTTTTGCCCATACGGTGTCGATCGGGGTTGCGTTATGGGGCTGGCACCTGGTTTTCGCTGCGCACGCCTATGGCATGGTTTGCATCTATCGTTGCCTAGTGGTGCAATGGAAAGGTTGTACCAATGATTAAGGGAGGTGTCATGAGCGAGGTCCGCGCCATTACCGACGAGTCCCTGGCCCAGGCCGCAGCGATCGTTCGCGGCGGCGGTGTGATTGTCATTCCGACTGATACGGTGTACGGCATTGCCTGCGATCCGCGCAATGCCGAAGCCATCCAACGGATATACCAGGCCAAGCACCGTCCACAGTTCAAGGCGTTGCAGGTGCTGCTCGCCTCCATCGACGATATCGATTCCCTTGGTCTCGATCTTCCCGCACCGCTCAATCGCTTGGCCGCCGCGTTCATGCCGGGCGCGTTCTCTCCGATTGCGCTCGCCCGTCCGGATTGCACGTTGGCGACGGTGCGCAAGACTCCGACCGGAACCATGACCCAGGGGGTGCGTATCCCCAATTCAACGGCCAGCCTGCGTATCCTCCGCGCCACAGGCCCGCTGGCCGCATCCAGTGCGAACCGTTCCGGTGGCGAAAGCGCGCAGACCGTGCAGGAGGCCGTGCAGGCTCTGGGCGATAGCGTCGATCTGTATCTTGACGGTGGTGCGACCCCGGGCCATGTCTCCAGTACCGTGGTCGAGGCCGATCCGCATTCGCGCGACGGCATCGCCATTCTGCGCGAGGGCATCATCGGCCAGAACGCCATTCATCAGGCATTGCACATCAACGGCGGGGGATTGGGCATATGAGGATCTACCTGTTCATTGCGGCGATCGCCGGTGGCGCCACCTATCTGCTGACGCCTTTGATCCGCCATCTGGCCATCCGGATCGGCGCCGTGGGCGAGGTGCGCTCGCGCGACGTGCATACCATTCCCACGCCGCGTATGGGTGGTTTGGCCATGATGCTGGGGTTCGTCATCGCCATGCTGTTTGCAAGCAGGATCCCCTTCATTCAAGGCCTGTTCCACGAGAATCATCAGGCGTGGGTGGTGATGATCGGCGCGGTGCTGATCTGTCTTCTGGGTATGGCCGACGATCTGTGGGATCTCGATTGGATGCTGAAAATGGCGGGGCAGCTGCTTATTTCGGTGTTTGTGGCGTGGGGTGGTCTGCAGATCATCTCATTGCCGCTGGGGTCTTTGGTAACTGCGTCTCCCAGCCTGTCCATGGCTATTACGGCGTTTCTGATTGTCGCCTCGATCAATGCGGTCAATTTCGTGGATGGCCTTGATGGCCTTGCCTCGGGTATCGTCGCAATTGGCGGCATCGCGTTTGCCATCTATTCGTACGTGCTGGCGCGTACCTCTCCCTCATATGCTTCCATGGCCACGCTGATCGATGTTGCGATGGTGGGCATCTGCACGGGGTTCATCATGCATAACTGGCATCCGGCAAAATTGTTCATGGGCGATTCCGGTTCCATGCTGCTGGGCTATCTCATCACCTGCGCCTCCATCGTGATGACCGGCCATATCGATCCGGCGTCCGTACATACCAGCGTCTATCTGCCGGTGTTCATGCCGATTCTGCTGCCGGTGCTGGTGCTGTTCCTGCCGGTGCTCGACATGTGTCTTGCCATTGTTCGGCGTTTGAGCAAGGGGCAGTCTCCGATGCACCCCGACCGTATGCATCTGCATCATCGCATGCTGCGCATCGGTCATTCCGTTCAGGGTGCGGTGCTGATTCTTTGGGCGTGGGCTGCGCTGATTTCCTTCGGATCGTTGATGATTCTGTTCGTTCCCGCATGGTTGGTGCTGGTCGGCATGGTCGTCGCCGCCGCAATTCTTACGGTTGTCACCATGTATCCGTATTTGAAGCATCGTCTTGTCGAACTGCGCGAGGAGGATTCGGTCAACGCCAATCGGCAGTAGTCGTGTCCGCATCCTGTCATGTCGTATGCCAATAAGTCAGGTGTCGTTCATATAGTGAGTACATGGCTACAAATTCTGATATCTTTGCAGAGCCTCAATCTGCATACGCACCGCTTCCGACCATCTTCGCTAGCCTTGGCCTCGCCTATGACGATGTGCTGCTGCTGCCTAACGCGACGGATGTCATCCCCTCTGAAGTAGATACCACCACCCATCTGACCCGTAAGATCACGATGAAGGTTCCGGTACTTTCCGCTGCAATGGATACCGTAACCGAGGCTGAAATGGCCATCGCCATGGCTCGTAATGGCGGCATCGGCGTGCTCCACCGTAATCTTTCCATTGATGACCAGGCTGCCCAGGTCGATGTGGTCAAGCGTTCCGAATCCGGCATGATCACCAACCCGCTGACCGTGAGCCCCGAGGTCACTCTGGCCGATCTCGACAAGCTGTGCGGCAAGTTCCGCATCTCCGGCCTTCCTGTAGTCGATAAGGACAATAAGCTCGTCGGCATCATCACCAACCGTGATATGCGTTTCATTCCTTCCGAGGATTACGACACGCTCAAGGTCAAGGATGTGATGACCCGTGAGAACCTCATCACCGGTCCGACCAACATCTCCAAGGATGACGCGCATCGTCTGCTGGCCAAGCATAAGGTCGAGAAGCTGCCGCTGGTCGATTCCGAAGGCCATCTGACCGGCCTGATCACCGTTAAGGATTTCGTCAAGACCGAGCAGTACCCGGACGCCACCAAGGATGAGCAGGGGCGTCTGCGCGTCGCTGCCGGCGTCGGCTTCCTGGGCGATGCGTACAATCGTGCCTCCGCGCTGATGGAGGCCGGTGTCGATGTGCTGGTCGTCGACACCGCCAACGGCGAGGCCCGTCTTGCGCTCGACATGATCTCCCGCCTCAAGCATGATTCCGCGTTCGACAACGTGCAGATCATCGGCGGTAACGTTGCCACCCGTTCCGGTGCCCAGGCCATGATTGATGCCGGCGCCGATGCCGTCAAGGTCGGTATCGGACCTGGCTCCATCTGCACCACCCGCGTTGTCGCCGGTGTTGGTGTTCCGCAGCTCACCGCCGTGTACGAGGCCGCTCAGGCCTGTCGTGCCGCTGGTGTTCCCTGCATCGCCGATGGTGGCATCCATTACTCCGGCGATATCGCCAAGGCTCTGGTCGCCGGCGCCTCCACCGTTATGCTGGGCGGCGCCCTTGCCGGCTGTGAGGAAGCTCCGGGTGAGAAGGTTCTGCTGCATGGCAAGCAGTACAAGCTGTACCGTGGCATGGGCTCTTTGGGCGCCATGGCTCCGCGCGGCAAGAAGTCCTATTCCAAGGATCGTTACTTCCAGGCCGATGTCACCTCCAACGACAAGGTCATTCCGGAAGGCGTCGAGGGCGAGGTGCCGTACCGTGGCTCGCTCAACGCCGTGCTGTATCAGATGATCGGCGGCCTGCATCAGTCGATGTTCTACATCGGTGCCCACAACATCGCCGAGATGCCGGAACGCGGCAAGTTCATCCGCATCACCGATGCCGGCTTGCGCGAATCCCATCCGCACGACATCATGATGACCGCCGAGGCTCCGAACTACACCGGTTTCCATAACTGATCGCAGTTCGCGTCGTAAGGCGTAGGTTGTACATAGGCGAGGGCCGTTCCATTGTGGAGCGGCCCTCGTTGCATATCCATCCCTAGGCTGTCGTTTTGGTGGGTGTGCTTGTGTGACGCGCCGTTGTCTGGTTGTTCTGTGGTGTTTGGTGGGGGGTTCCGGTGTTCCCGTGGGTGTCGTGGGTGTGGTTCGGGCCGGTTTCGGGGTGTTTTCGACACGCCGGTGTTTGCGTGTGTTTCCAATGGTTTTGGGGGTGTTCGTGTGGGTCGGGGTTGCGTGTGGGCCGGGGTTGGTGTAAGTTTTTCTCTTGCTGCTCGGCACGGGGTGCTTCCCCTTGGGGCTGGTGCTTCCGGTCCGGTGCGGTGGTGGTTTGAGAACTCAAGAGCGTGTCTGTACTACTTTATGCAAGTCAATGATTGCCAGTCCGCCGTCCGCTTCCCGTTGGGGAGTGGCCGAGGGGCCTTGAAGGTCGGCGGGGTTTTCGTGCGATAGCGCCTTTCCTTATAAGGCGAAGTCGATTTTCTTTATTTTGGGAGTCACATGTTGATTCCCTTCGCGAAGTTTTTTGTGGAGGGTTCGATTCTGGCTCAGGATGAACGCTGGCGGCGTGCTTAACACATGCAAGTCGAACGGGATCGGCTGGAGCTTGCTCCGGCCGTGAGAGTGGCGAACGGGTGAGTAATGCGTGACCGACCTGCCCCGTACACCGGAATAGCTCCTGGAAACGGGTGGTAATGCCGGATGCTCCAGTCCATCGCATGGTGGTCTGGGAAAGATTTTATCGGTATGGGATGGGGTCGCGTCCTATCAGGTAGTCGGCGGGGTAACGGCCCACCGAGCCTACGACGGGTAGCCGGCCTGAGAGGGCGACCGGCCACATTGGGACTGAGATACGGCCCAGACTCCTACGGGAGGCAGCAGTGGGGAATATTGCACAATGGGCGCAAGCCTGATGCAGCGACGCCGCGTGCGGGATGACGGCCTTCGGGTTGTAAACCGCTTTTGTTGGGGAGCAAGCCTTCGGGTGAGTGTACCCTTCGAATAAGCACCGGCTAACTACGTGCCAGCAGCCGCGGTAATACGTAGGGTGCAAGCGTTATCCGGAATTATTGGGCGTAAAGAGCTCGTAGGCGGTTCGTCGCGTCCGGTGTGAAAGTCCATCGCTTAACGGTGGATCTGCGCCGGGTACGGGCGGGCTGGAGTGCGGTAGGGGAGACTGGAATTCCCGGTGTAACGGTGGAATGTGTAGATATCGGGAAGAACACCAATGGCGAAGGCAGGTCTCTGGGCCGTTACTGACGCTGAGGAGCGAAAGCGTGGGGAGCGAACAGGATTAGATACCCTGGTAGTCCACGCCGTAAACGGTGGATGCTGGATGTGGGGCCCATTCCACGGGTTCCGTGTCGGAGCTAACGCGTTAAGCATCCCGCCTGGGGAGTACGGCCGCAAGGCTAAAACTCAAAGAAATTGACGGGGGCCCGCACAAGCGGCGGAGCATGCGGATTAATTCGATGCAACGCGAAGAACCTTACCTGGGCTTGACATGTTCCCGACAGCCCCAGAGATGGGGCCTCCCTTCGGGGCGGGTTCACAGGTGGTGCATGGTCGTCGTCAGCTCGTGTCGTGAGATGTTGGGTTAAGTCCCGCAACGAGCGCAACCCTCGCCCCGTGTTGCCAGCACATGATGGTGGGAACTCACGGGGGACCGCCGGGGTTAACTCGGAGGAAGGTGGGGATGACGTCAGATCATCATGCCCCTTACGTCCAGGGCTTCACGCATGCTACAATGGCCGGTACAACGGGATGCGACATGGCGACATGGAGCGGATCCCTGAAAACCGGTCTCAGTTCGGATTGGAGTCTGCAACCCGACTCCATGAAGGCGGAGTCGCTAGTAATCGCGAATCAGCAACGTCGCGGTGAATGCGTTCCCGGGCCTTGTACACACCGCCCGTCAAGTCATGAAAGTGGGTAGCACCCGAAGCCGGTGGCCCAACCAGTTCGCTGGGGGGAGCCGTCTAAGGTGAGACTCGTGATTGGGACTAAGTCGTAACAAGGTAGCCGTACCGGAAGGTGCGGCTGGATCACCTCCTTTCTACGGAGATTGCAGTCCGTGTTTTCGGACAGTGTGTGCCGCGCCGGCGCGATGGTCGTGCCGTGTCGCGGGTGCTGGTGTGGAAGAGATCATGCGGCTTGCATGGTATGGGCATGCTTTTGGGCTCCCGGACCGCCACCCCGCGGGTTTTTCCCGTGGTGCGGTTCGTTGCCCATGCGTGGTGCGCGCGTCCCCTTGGGGGTGTGCGTGGGCGCGTGGCGCGTGGTGGTTTGAGAACTGGATAGTGGACGCGAGCGAGGCGGAGGCCGTCGGCCTTCGTTTTGCTTCTATTGTTTTTCGATCGAACTTCATTTGAATGTTTTGTTTATTGTTGTTCGTCGATCGTTTTGTGATCATTTCAGATGTGATGATTTGTCGTCTGGGAATTTGCCGATAGGGCGTCTTGCGGGTCCCGTACGGGTGTATGGGTTGCCTGCAAGGGCGTGGGGTGGATGCCTTGGCAGACAGGACCGATGAAGGACGTTGGAGGCTGCGATAAGCCTCGGGGAGCCGCCAACCGGGCTTTGATCCGAGGATTTCCGAATGGGGAAACCCGCCGGCCGTCATGGGCCGGCACCGCCTTCGGGCGGGGGGTACGCAGGGAAGTGAAACATCTCAGTACCTGCAGGAGAGGATATTCCGTGAGTAGTGGCGAGCGAAAGCGGATCAGGCCAAACCTGGGGCGCGCGATACCCGTCGGGGGTTGCGTCCTGGGTGTTGTGGGAAGCCCTGTCCCGGTGCCGACGCGCCGGGCGGGAGTCACAAAACCATGTCTTAGGCGAACCGGGTTGAATACCGGGCCGCAGAGGGTGATGGCCCCGTAGCCGTAGGGACATGGTCTTCCGATGGGTTCTCCCAAGTAGCACGGGCCCCGTGGAATCCCGTGCGAATCCGTGCAGACCGTTGCATAAGCCTAAATATTCCTGTCTGACCGATAGCGAACGAGTACCGTGAGGGAAAGGTGAAAAGTACCCCGGGAGGGGAGTGAAATAGTCTCTGAAACCGTGCGCCTACAAACCGTCGGAGCCCTGAGGGGTGACGGCGTGCCTATCGAAAAATGAGTCTGCGAGTCAGTGGCATGTGGCGAGGCTAACCCGGGTGGGGGAGCCGTAGCGAAGGCGAGTCTCAAAAGGCGTTTTGAGTCGCGTGCCCTGGACCCGAAGCGGGATGATCTAGCCCTGGGCAGGTTGAAGCGCGGGTAAGACCGCGTGGAGGACCGAACCCACTTAGGTTGAAAACTGAGGGGATGACCTGGGGCTAGGGGTGAAAGGCCAATCAAATTCCGTGATAGCTGGTTCTCTCCGAAATGCATTTAGGTGCAGCGTCGCGTGATTACATCCGGGGGGTAGAGCTACTGGATGCTTGCGGGCCCATACCGGGTACCAACAGCAACCAAACTCCGAATACCCGTGATGCGTATCGCGGCAGTGACCCGGCGGGGGATAAGCTCCGTCGTGGAGAGGGAGACAGCCCAGATCGTCGTCTAAGGTCCCCAAGCGTGTGCTAAGTGGGAAAGGATGTGGAGTCGCATAGACAGCCAGGAGGTTGGCTCAGAAGCAGCCATCCTTGAAAGAGTGCGTAACAGCTCACTGGTCTAGTGGTTCCGCGCCGACAATGTAGCGGGGCTCAAGCACACCACCGAAGACGCGGCAGTACTTCTGTACTGGGTAGGAGAGCGTCCCGTGCGGGGCGAAGCGGCGGCGTGAGCCTGTCGTGGACCGCACGGGAGTGAGAATGCAGACATGAGTAGCGAGAGCGGGGTGAAGATCCCCGCCGCTGGATGACCAAGGGTTCCGGGGCCACGTTCATCGTCCCCGGGTTAGTCGGGTCCTAAGGCGAGGCCGACAGGCGTAGTCGAATGGACGAACGGGTCGATATTCCCGTACCGGCTTTGGACCGACCGGTCCGAGACCGGGTTGCTAACCTCCGTTCCGGTTCCGTGCCCTCCTTCGGGTGGGTGTGGGTCCGGCGCGTTGGGAACCGCCCGGCAGTAGGGCAGCGCAGGAGTGACACGGACGGGTAGCCGGCCGCGGAGGTGGTTTTCCGTGGTCAAGCACGCAGCCCGTCGCACAGGCAAATCCGTGCGGCGTGTGGGCGAGGTGCGATGATGGGGCCCTTATGGGCCGATATCCGGTGATCCCTGCCGTCGAGAAAAGCTTCGGCGCGAGGGCCAATGCCGCCCGTACCCCAAACCGACACTGGTGGTCAGGTAGAGAATACCAAGGCGATCGAGCGAATCCTGGTCAAGGAACTCGGCAAATTGCTCCCGTTCCTTCGGTTTAAGGGAGACCCCCTGCTGTGAACGGGCTTGCCCCGGGAGCGGCGGGGGGTGGCACAGGCCAGGGGGTAGCGACTGTTTACCAAAAACACAGGTGCATGCGAAGGCGAAAGCCGCTGTATATGCACTGACGCCTGCCCGGTGCCGGAAGGTTAAGAGGATCCGTCAGCCCTCGGGCGAAGCGGTGAATTCAAGCCCCGGTAAACGGCGGTGGTAACTATAACCATCCTAAGGTAGCGAAATTCCTTGTCGGGTAAGTTCCGACCTGCACGAATGGCGTAACGACTTCCCCACTGTCTCGACCAGGAGCTCGGCGAAATTGCAGTACGAGTAAAGATGCTCGTTAAGCGCAGAAGGACGAAAAGACCCCGGGACCTTTACTATACCTTGGTATTGGCATTCGGTGTGGATTGTGTAGCATAGGCGGGAGGCTACGAGTCATGGGCGCCAGCCCGTGAGGAGCCGTCGTTGAAATACCGCTCTGTTCGCATTGGATGTCTAACCTCGAGCAGTCATCCTGCTCAGGGACAGTGCCTGGCGGGTAGTTTAACTGGGGCGGTTGCCTCCCAAAGAGTAACGGAGGCGCTCAAAGGTTCCCTCAGCCCGGTTGGCAATCGGGTGGCGAGTGTAAGCGCACAAGGGAGCTTGACTGCGAGACTGACGGGTCGAGCAGGGACGAAAGTCGGAGCTAGTGATCCGGTGCCGGCGTACGGACGCGGCATCGCTCAACGGATAAAAGGTACCCCGGGGATAACAGGCTGATCATTCCCAAGAGTCCATATCGACGGGATGGTTTGGCACCTCGATGTCGGCTCGTCGCATCCTGGGGCTGGAGCAGGTCCCAAGGGTTCGGCTGTTCGCCGATTAAAGCGGCACGCGAGCTGGGTTCAGAACGTCGTGAGACAGTTTGGTCTCTATCCTCTGCGCTCGTTGGAATCCTGAGGAGGCCTGCCCATAGTACGAGAGGACCTGGGTGGACGAACCTCTGGTATGCCGGTTGTCGCGCCAGCGGCACGGCCGGTTGGCTACGTTCGGAAGGGATAACCGCTGAAAGCATCTAAGCGGGAAGCCTGCTCCGAGATTAGGATTCCTCGCGGCCTCGGGCCGCGCGACCCCCCATGTAGAACACGTGGTCGATAGGCCGGACGTGGAAGCCCCGCAAGGGGTGGAGCTGACCGGTACTAACGGGGGAAAGGCAATCATACTCCATCATCCGGGTCCCGGGTGGTGGCCCGTATTGCGTCCTTCGGATGATTCCCCACGGCAGGGAGCGTCCGGAATGCGTCACAAGACTTTTTTCGCGTCCATTGTCCGGTTCCCGGACCGTCACGGTCCGATCCCCCCGGGGTCCTTCCGGGGAAGGTCGACAAGATTTGCGGCGGCCATGGCCAGGGTGAGACGCCCGGTCCCATTCCGAACCCGGAAGCTAAGGCCCTGCACGGCGATGGTACTGCACCCGAGAGGGTGTGGGAGAGTAGCGCGCCGCCGCTTTCACACGATACGGTTCCCCCCGGTCGAGCCCCCACGGGCTCCCGGGGGGATCCTCGTTTTTCCCACGCACGCGCGGGCGGGCCCGACGGCGGGGCGGACGGGCAGGGAAACAGGGAAGGCCGCAGGGCGTCGTCCATGTGCCGTTTCTGTCATGGATCGCCGCAGGGGGTACGCGGTGCATACATCAAGTGAGAGAATGACGGAATGCATTTGAAGGCACATTACGATACGCGGGCACGTTCCGCTATTACAGTGACGATTCTGGTCTGCTGTATTGTTCCCCTGATAGGTTTTCTGCTTTGCAATTCACATACGTTCGTATCGTATGAGACTCATTTGCTGGTAAGACTGTCCAACCGTCCACAATGGCTTTATGATTGTTCCGCTATATTCGCACTCCTGTTCTCTACAGGGGGCTGCGTGCTGCTGCTGGCTATCATTGCCTGCATCGATTTTCGATTTGCGCATTCAATCAGAACCGTTCTAGGCGATGTGGCTGTTGCGGCATCGCCAATCGTATATGTGACCGGCATCAAATGGTTGGTGGAACGGCCAAGGCCGGTTACCGCCTTGCATTCCAACCTGTTGCCGACCGATCCGAGTTTTCCCAGCGGCCACACCGCTGGGGCGGTTATTGTGGCGACGATGATCCTATTGACAGTGCGTAACGCTGCGCATTGCAGGATGCGGGGGATCGAAGAACTACGACGGCATATGGGAGTAGTGCCGGAAGCCTGCAGAAATGGCGGCACTGCTGGAAGCATTGAAGCCGTTTATACCAGGCGAGCAATGGTAACGGGTACGATTCTGGTCGTTGCAGTTGGAATATCGCGTTTGCTGCTCGGTTTGCATTTTCCCACGGATGTGCTCACCTCGGCCATTGTCTGCCCGCTGATCTCGTATACGGTCTGGATAATACGCGAACAATTACGATCGGCAAAAGCATGACGGAACAACGACTGAGCAACAAGACATCATCTGTAGCTTAATGCGAATAATATGTGGTTAGCGATATCGAGATACGACGAGTGAGGGGTTGATTGGTACGAAACAGTACCGACCAACCCCTCACTCATATGGGCGGACTTGGATTTTAGCGCACGCGTTTGATGCCAAGCACGGAGATTGCGGCGATGAGCGGTGTGGTACGGTTCCTGCGTTCCCAGGGGCATACGACGCTAGCCTACGTAAGCCAGCCGGTGAATGCCTCGCCATTCATCTGCTCGGAGTCCGTGCGAGAGCAGGGCTTTGTACGCGCCGCCGAGGAATGCGGTTACGGGGATGGCGATGTCATAGTGATTCCCTCGCTGTGTAATGCGGGTGAACAGGTGGAACAGGATATGTATTCGGGCATCGTCGCGCAGCTGTTGAGCGTAGTCAGAAAGCCGACCGGCATATGCGTCTCCTGCGACGCGGCAGCAGTGCCGTTGATCAAGGAGATGCGCCGTATGGGGTGGCGTGTGCCACAGGAGATGCGTCGGTTATCGGATTCGACGACGATATCAGCGCCGCCGTTGCCGGCCTGACCACCGTGCACCAGAACCCAGTGCAGATCGGTCGGGAGGCGGCACACAAGGCGCTTGCATTGATGAACGGGCAGACTCTGGACGAGCCCGTTCACACCATGCCGACATCACTGGTGCTGCGCAGCACCACGGAACGGGTTGCGGTTCACTGACTGCCGCCTTCCGCCTGAACGGCATCTTCGTGTGGGCCGGTTATGCAATCCGCTAATCTCCCTACCTCGCGGTATCTTCGTATGTTCGGCCTCACGGCCGCAACGCCACGACATAACAAGGAAACGAGGCAATGATGGTAGATGCGCATGATGGCGAAACTTACACCGCGGAGGGTTCGCGCCTGATCTGGATCGACTGCGAGATGACCGGCTTGGATATCTTCGGCGGCGACGAGCTGGTCGAAGTCTCCGTGGTGCCGACCGACTTCGATCTGAACGTACTGGACGAAGGCGTCGATTACGTCATCAAGCCCAGCCAGAAGGCCGTTGACCATATGAACGATTTTGTGCGCAACATGCACACCCGTTCCGGCCTGATCAACGAATGGGAGAACGGTCTGTCGCTGGAGGAGGCACAGGCCAAGGTCGTCGACTACGTCAAGCGGTTCACTCCGGACGGCGTCAAGCCGCTGCTGGCCGGCAACTCCATCGGCTCCGACAAGAAGTTCCTCGACCATTACATGCCGGAACTCATGGAACACCTGCACTACCGCGTCATCGACGTGAGCACGCTCAAGGAGCTCGCACGCCGCTGGTACCCCGCCGTATACCAGAACCGCCCGCCGAAGAACGGCGGCCACCGTGCGCTTGCGGATATCATCGAATCGCTCGACGAACTGCGCTACTACCGCAAGGCCTTCATGGCTCCAGCCCCCGGCCCCGATGACGTCGCCGCCAAGGCCATGGCCGACGATATCGCGGCCACGAGCATTCTGAACAAGTAAGCGAAGGCGAAGCGAACCCCGCGAGGCGAGGAGAGATATGCAGCAGTCGGAAGCGCTGGCCATTCTGAACGCCGGGGCGAACGTGTTCCTCACGGGTGCCCCCGGTGCAGGCAAAACCTACGTGCTCAACGAGTTCGTGCGTGCGGCTCGTGAGGAGGGCGCGAACGTCGCTGTCACCGCATCCACGGGCATCGCGGCCACGCATATCAACGGTCAGACCATCCACTCTTGGAGCGGCATCGGCCTGGCCACCTCGTTGAGCGAGCGTCTGCTCACAACGATTCGCACGCGACGCAAACGCAAACTGCAAGCGGCTGACATCCTCGTCATCGACGAAGTGTCGATGATGCATGCCTGGCTGTTCGACATGGTCGATCAGGTGTGCCGCAGGATCCGACTCGACCCGCGCCCGTTCGGTGGGCTGCAGGTTGTGGTTTGCGGTGATTTCTTCCAGCTGCCGCCGGTCAGCACCTCCAACCGCAATCATGATGTGATCGCGCCTACGCCGGAATTCGTAGCGTCGCGCGAACGGTACGCCCAACAGGGCAAGAATCCGGAAGGATTCGTCACCGAATCATTGGTCTGGGACGAGTTGGGTTGCATCGTCTGCTACTTGACCGAACAACACCGTCAGGACGATGGCAGGCTGTTGGGCGTGCTTACCGACATTCGGCAGAGAACCGTCAACGATGATGACCGCGCTGCATTGGCGACATGTCTCGGCATGCTGCCCGAACCAGGCCAGCAGGCGGTGAATCTGTTCCCCGTGAACAAGCAGGCGGACACCCTGAACGATATGAGACTGTTCGAGATCCGCGAGGAGCCGCACGAATACCTCGCCCGCGCGGCAGGACCGGCGAATCTGGTGGAACGGCTCAAACGCAACATGCTTGCGCCGGAACGGCTGCAGTTGAAAACCGGTGCGGCGGTGATGGCCGTGCGCAACGATCAGAACCATCAGTTCGTCAACGGGTCGCTCGGCACGGTTCGGGCGTTCGTGCCGGAATCGAAGGGCGGTTGGCCGATCGTCGAATTCGAAAACGGCAATATCGTCACCATGAAACCCGATTGTTGGGAGATGATGGACGGCGACACCGTGCTCGCCAGCGTGAACCAGGTGCCGTTGCGCTGCGCGTGGGCGATCACGATTCACAAGTCGCAGGGCATGACGCTCGACCGCGCGGTGATGGACCTGCGCCGCACCTTCGCGCCGGGCATGGGGTACGTGGCGCTCTCCCGCGTGGAATCGATGCGAGGGCTGTATCTGACCGGAGTGAACGAACGCATGTTCCTGGTCTCGCCGGATGCTGTGAGGCTTGATGGCAGTCTTCGCGTGGCTTCCCATGAAGCCTCGGCGCGGCTGGCCGATGAGGGTGCAAGCGTGTTTAAACCCAGCAACGCCGAAGCCGCCGACGAATCAAAAAGCGAATTCGCCCAGGATGCGCTGTTCTAGGCGCATACAACATTTGATGGCGAAAAAGACGCTTTTTGCTCATCTGATAACTTATTGTTCCTATCCTCTTAATGGAAGACACAAAAGCGGGAGTCCGCGGCGTGCGCCGCGGCGGGACGCCCGTCGCCACCAAACCGGCGAAGGGTAACGGATGAGAACCCTGGCCTGATGACAAGGGGAGACTGAATGAGCGACAATCGTAATCGCGACGGCATGGACGAGCTGCGCGAGCTTGGCGGTGAGGAGTATGGCGACACCGGTGGGCAATCGGACGGCGATGGGAGCGGCAAGGCCACCGGCAGGAAACGGCGCGTAATCGTCGGTGCCCTTATCGCGATATTCGCGGCAGGCATGGTATTCGCCGGATGGAACGTCATCGGCGCGGCCATGGCGAACAATCGACGGGCCCATGCGGCGGCGCTCGCCGACTGCCGGTCGGCGCGCACGGATTACATCAGAACATATACCTCCTATACGCCGGCCATGAGCAAGGCGGCGACTCTGCTGAAGGAGACGAAATCCATCACCGACAGCGACGCCCGCGACCGGCTGCGGCAACAGGTGGACAGCCTGCGCGGCAGCGGCGTCGAAGAGCTCGCAGCGAAGGAATGCTCGGCGAAGCAGTCGCGCGGGGAGCTTTCGGACCTTGCCGACAGTTACGGCAGGTCGAGGACGGTCATGGTGAACGGCCTGACTACAGTGCAATACGATTCGCAGACGCTGCAGCAGATGATTGACGGGATGAACGCGCAGGACATGCGCAAGCAGCTGTCCAAGCTCATCTCCCGCGGCGAACTCGCACTGGAACGGTCCAAGGGCAAGGTGGACGAGTCCAAGCGGAGCACTTTGGAGACGGAGCTCGCCTCCGCCAAGCACACCCTTGATACGGCAAGCAGCGACGATGCGACCGCTCTGAACGGCGAATTCGCCCGACTGAGGGGCGCTGTCGACGATATTATCGCGTCTATGCCGCTCGACTGCCATTTCACCCAGTGCGTGGCGCTCACCTTCGATGACGGGCCGAACAAGACGAACACGCCGAAGGTGCTCGATGTGTTGAAGAACGCCGGTGTGCCGGCTACGTTCTTCCTGCAGGGGCAGTTCGTGAACGGTTCCAATGTGGGGCTTGTCAGGCGCATGACCGGGGAGGGGCATGATGTCGGTTCGATTTCGTGGCGGCATACGCAGATGCATGGCATGCCCGCCGAGCAGCTGAGGAAATGGTTTGACGACACTGATGCGGTGATCTCCAAGGCAAGCGGGAAGGACGTCACGCTATTCCGCCCTCCGGATGGCGCATGGGGCGACGCATTGCGTGCGCAGGCCAGGGATTCCGGTCAGGCCATGATTCTATGGGGTGTGGATTCCGGCGATTGGGGCAAGCTTGGTGCCGACGCCATAACCAAGCGTGTGGTCGACGGCGCGTATTCCGGTTCCATCGTCTCCCTGCATGACGGCAATGCCGCGACCGCCAAGGCGCTGCCGAAGATCATTAAAGGGCTTAAGGGCAAGGGGTATACCCTGGTCACGGTGAGCACGCTGCTTGCTGGAGACATTCAACCCGGCGATGTGGCGTACGGCCTGAACGACGTGCAACGCGACGCCGAATGACTGTATTCAGTGGGGCGCATAGTGCTTTCTAAGTTGCCGCCAAATCCGGTTCGGTGCATAGTAGGGGTGTAACGATAGCGAAATGAGGAGCGTGAAGTGATGATTCGATTGGCGGTTTCCGGCCTGTTGACCTGTGTGATGGCATTTGCGCCGGCGGCGGGTGCGGGGGTCGATGTTCAAAGCGTTGCGGATGACGGCGCACGCATATCATGCCCGGCATATCCTGCATGTAAGAGGATTCCCAGGTGCGTATCAATGTGCAAGGCCTGAAGGAATCGTCACCTCTACGTGCCATGTGTTGCCGGACAATCCATACCGTATGGCTCCGCCCGAAACCTCCAACTGATGTTCGAGAAGGCTGAGCCCGAACCCTGAAGTGAGTTCATTGGGATTGCCCGATGAGGGATTGGTCTCGGTGATGCGGATGCTGTTTTCGGAACCGCTGATGGTGATGCTGTATTCGCCGCCATTCTTTGCCATGTGGCGAGTGATATTGGCATACAACTCCTTGATGCATAGTTGTATCAGCATGAATTGGCTGTTGGAGACGGGGAAGGAGTCCAATCGAATAGATAGACGCCCCGTGAACCCCATCGACTGTGCATTGTGATCCAGAGCTTGTGCATAGGCGGTGATATCGGGCGATTTATGGGACTCGTCGGTATCGGCGTTGCCTGTGTCGGACAATGTGCGGATGATGCTATGCATATTAGCTAGGCTGAGCCGGGCTACGGTCTCGATGCGTTCCAGGGTGCCGTCGTCCTTGCTTCCGGACCGTGCCATGAGAATGATGGAGGAGAGCTCGCTGGTGACCGCCGAATGGAGGTGCGAGGCTATCCGCAGATTATGCTCCACCTGCTTGGCCTGAGCGGTGCGCTCCGTGGTGGCGAGCAGTATGCCGATGCAGAATACGAAGAGATCTTCGCTGGCGAATCCGACGAAAGCGTCAATGGAACCCTCCATCAGTTTCATCTCAAGGAACTCCGCAATGAGTAGCAGGCACAGAACTCCGCCGGAAGCCCAACGTCGCAGGTGGAAAGCGATGTAGAAAATGGACAGCAGCATGCCCCAGTATATGTTGGCTGCGGCATATGTGGGAGAGAACAGCAAGCAGCAGTATGTAATCATGCATACCAGACCTGCCGGCACGGGGAAGAATACCATCACCACCATCGACAGGAGGTATTCGATGGCAATCAGCCGCCCTACTGTTCCGGGGAACAGCTGATCGAAGATGCCGGACCATTCGAAAAGGGATATGCCGATGCAGATGCAGCAGATAATCGCCCGATAGCGTTTCTGGTTCAGGAAGAACGACGCGTCGGTCGGGCGCAGTACGGCATGACGGAATCGATCAAACATGTTTCGCCCTTTGCCATTTGACCAGTGCTTCGCCCAGCGTGGCGGCACCGAGTTTGGTTCGTGCATGCAGGGTATACGTTCGCACGGTCACCGGTGTAACTTTCATCTGCTTTGCGATTTCCTTGGAGCTTAAGCCATGGGAAGCCAGGTTCAAGGCTTTCATCTCGTTGAATGTCAAAGTGGTCAGAGGGTCTGCTGGCGTGCTGCGGATACGGTCGTATGCGTTTTCGGCTGTTTCGAAGGGGGCGTTTGCCGGTAGTACGTCTCCGTCGTGGACGATAGCGATGGCCTGCGCCAGCATCTTGAAATCGTCCTTGGCAATGATGCCCTGTGCTCCTGCCTCGGCGGCTTCCGTTTCGTAAATATCCAACGGGTAGGAGGTGATCGCCAGTACCTTGGGGAACGGTGTGCTGGCTCGCAGACGCCGGCAGAGCACGGTTCCCGGCATGTCCGACAATGCCATGTCGATGAGCAGCACATCCGGCGCCGCATCGTCTTCAAGGCAGCGGGTCAACGCTTCGCGACCGGTTGTCGCTGTCCAGATAATGCGCATCGTTGGCGTTTTCTCGATCAATGTACGCAATGCATACAGTGCAATGGCATCATTATCGACTATGGCGATTGAGAAAGGCCTGTTTTCTACGTCATCGTTGTCTTGTACGACGTTCATGATGCTATATGTTCTCTCTTTTGGCTGTTCAGCAGGGGCCGAAGGTTCGATTGCCCATATGGTGCATCGCCCGTATACCTGTTGTGGTTATACGCCGGGCGCACCATACGAACATCACCCCTCTACAGAGGAGCATAATACCTGCTGGTTGCATATGTCAGTGTCATGTCGTTGTATGTCACCCGCCACAACATTTGTTGTTTTTTCTTGATTCCGCTGTGTGGTGAGGGTCAGCCATGGTAATAAATATGCACGGGTGAGGCCCGCGGCCACATAGGGTGGCCATCACGTTGCAACGAGGCAACACTCGCGCAAATCCGGCATGATCATTGTTATGCCGGAGGCGTTGGCGTTCTGCAAGCTTGTTGCGGCGCCGCTCGCCGTGGGTGCGGGTCGCGCTATCTTGGAACCTATGACTTCCAATACTCTTCGTATGTCTACTATGTTTCTGCGCACGTTGCGCGAAGACCCCGCCGACGCCGATGTGGTATCCGACAAGCTGCTGCAGCGTGCCGGCTACCTGCGCAAGGCGGCCCCCGGCATCTGGACCTGGCTGCCGCTGGGGTTGAACGTGCTGAACAAGATCGAGAACATCATCCGCGAGGAAATGGCCTCCATCAACGCCCAGGAAGTGCACTTCTCCGGCCTGCTGCCACGCGAGCCGTATGAGGCCACCCACCGCTGGGAGGAATACGGCGACAACATCTTCCGCTTGAAGGACCGCCATGAGGCCGATTACCTGCTGGCGCCGACCCATGAGGAGATGTTCACTCTGCTGGTCAAGGACCTGTATTCCTCGTACAAGGATCTGCCGGTTACCTTGTACCAGATTCAGACCAAGTATCGCGACGAGTTCCGTCCGCGCGCCGGCCTGATTCGTGGCCGCGAATTCATTATGAAGGACGCCTACTCCTTTACGCTTGACAAGGAAGGCCTCGTCAAGGCCTACATGGACGAGCGCGGCGCCTATGAGCGCATCTTCAAGCGTCTCGACCTCGATTACGTGCCGGTACACGCCATGGCAGGCCCGATGGGAGGCTTCGAATCCGAGGAGTTCCTGGCCCCGATGGAGATCGGCGAGGACACCTTCGCACAGTCGCCGTCCGGCAAGGCCTGGAACGTCGAGGCTCTGACCACTCCGGAACCGCCGGCAATCGATTACTCCAACACTCCGGCCGCCACGAAGCGCCCGACCCCGGACGCCGCGACCATCGACAAGATGGTCGAATTCGCCAACGTCAACCATCCGCGTACCGATGGCCGCGAATGGCAGGCCAGCGACATTCTGAAGAACGTCGTTATCGTCGTCAAGCACGCCGAGGACGAGAACCACGACGAGCCATGGCGCGAACTCGTGGTTGTGGGCGTGCCCGGCGACCGTGTGGTGGACATGAAGCGCCTGGAGGCGCAGTTCGCCCCCGCCGAAATCGAAGAGGCCACCGAAGAAGACCTCAAGAAGCACCCCGAACTGGTCAAGGGCTATATCGGCCCGATGGTGCTCGGCCCGCAGGCGCGCGATGGCAAGAAGGCCGAAAACGCCGATGAGACCGGCGAGGCGCTGCGCTACCTGCTGGACGCGCATATCGCCCGCGGCTCCGCATGGTTCACCGGCGCCGACGAGGCTGGCGTGGATTACTACGATCTGGTGTACGGCCGCGACTTCGAGGCAGACGGCACCGTCGAGGCCGTTGAGGTGCGTCATGGCGATATGAGCCCGGACGGATCCGGCCCCCTGAGCTTCGAGCGTGGTGTGGAGATCGGGCAGGTCTTCCAGCTCGGTCTGAAGTACTCCAATGCGCTCGGCTTGAAGGTGCTCGATCAGAACGGCAAGACCGTTCCGGTGTGGATGGGCTCCTATGGCATCGGCGTGTCCCGTGTGATGGCTTGCATCGCCGAGACCCATCATGATGAGCGCGGCCTGGCATGGCCGAGCTGCATCGCTCCGGCTCAGGTGCATGTGGTCGCCACCGGCAAGGACGAGAAGGCGTTCGAAGGTGCCGAACAGCTGATCGCCGAGCTTGAGGCCAAGGGCGTTGAAGTGATCTTCGACGATCGCAAGAAGGTCTCCCCGGGCGTGAAGTTCAAGGACGCCGAGCTGATCGGCGTGCCGCAGATCGCCGTGGTCGGCCGCGACTACGTGAACGACGGCACCATTGAGATCCGCGACCGCAACGGTGACAACAAGGTGATCGTTCCTGCCGCTGAAGCCGTGGAGACGCTGCTTGCGCGCATCTGATTCGCTGGTTCGTTTCGTTTGACGGCGAAAGCCTTTTATCATAACAATTCCCCTCGCAGACAAGGCTCTGCGAGGGGAATTGTTGTATCTGCCTGCCTTTTGTGCGGTTTTGCGGGGTTTGCGGGGCGGAAAGTGGGTGCGGTGGATATTGGCTCTGTGTCGGTGGTTTGGGTGTCCCGCAATCTGCCGACGGTGGATAACCGGGAGGTTATCCACTGGCTATCCACAACACGCCCGGCGAGGGGAGTGCTGTCCACAGGCAAGGGAGCGGCTGGTTCGCCAATGCGGCGTACGGCATGCTGGGAGTACCGCATTGCCTCAACGGCGCGGCGGTGCGGTCCAACTCGTTGCCAGTGGAAAGGACATATCATGGCAGGCCAGCAAGGAACAGTCACGCTTACCGGCAATCTTGGCATGGATCCGGTGAGTTTCTCCAGAGACCCGAACAATCCGGCATGCTCGTTCAATGTGGGAGTCTCATCTGGGTATTTCGACCAATCCTCGCAATCATGGCGATCACGGGAGACAGTATGGATCAAAATCCGTGCATACCGCACCTTGGCCGCCAACGTGATGCGCTCGCTGCACAAGGGCGATGCCGTGGTCGTCACCGGCGCACTACGTATGGACCGGTGGACGAAGGACGGCGTCAATCGCACTGCGATCGTCATGGATGCCAGTGCGATCGGGCATGACCTGAACTACGGAACGTCGGCGTTCTCCAGATTGAACCGTGCTCAAGGCGGCAACGGTGGCACGAATGACGCGGCCGGTTCCGCAGGCGCATACACGGATGGATTTGCCGAAGACCGAGGCAATCCCGATAATGCGGGCGGTCTCAACGGAGCCGGCGTCGATCCCTTTGCATCAGGCAACGGTTCGACGCAGCCGAACGCCATGCGGAACACGCGAAACGATATGGAAAACGGCGGCACACCGGCCAGCGGCATCCCTAATGGGATGCAACAGGCCGGTATGCCGCCGTGCAACACCCAGTCCCCGAACAATGGAGGTCAACAGTATGTGGCGCAAAGCCAGTCTGAATCTACCGTCGCCCTTGCCGAAGAACCGGAGTTCTGATCATGGTGGCCGCTACCAGATGCGCACACGGTCAGCCGGGTCAAGCCACATGGCGTCACCCTCGTGCACATCGAATGCCTTGGCGAACAGATCCACATTGCGTACGATGCCGTTGGTACGGCACTCCGCAGGGGAGTGTGGGTCGATCTGCAGATACTGTTCGGCCAGCTCGTCACGGTTCTTTGTGCGCCAAATGGAGGCGTAGCTCAGGAAGAAGCGCTGCAGGCCGGTGAAGCCGTCGATGGTGGGGGCGCCGTCGAGAGTGGATTCGATGCCTTCCGGCGTGGAATCCTTTTCGCGGCCGGCTGCCTCGTCAAGTGCGAAGGCATATGCCTTCAACGCGATATTGACGCCGCCGAGATCGCCGATGTTCTCGCCGATGGTGAGCGCGCCATTGACATGTGGCGCCTTGCTTGGGTCGTCGGCGTATTTCTCGGCAAGCTGCGTGGGTACGAACGCGTTGTACTGTTCGATCAGAGCCTTGGTGCGTGCCTCGAAATTCGCCTTGTCCTCCGGGGTCCACCAGTCATGGAGCTTGCCGTCGCCGTCGTACTGGGCGCCCTGGTCGTCGAAGCCGTGACCGATCTCATGACCGATCACAGCGCCGATGCCGCCATAGTTCGCGGCGTCCTCGGCTTGTGGATTGAAGAATGGAGGCTGCAGAATGGCTGCGGGGAACACGATGACGTTCATGGATGGCTCATAGTAGGCGTTCACCGTCTGCGGGTTCATCAGCCATTCGTCCTTGTCAACGGGCTTGCCTGCCTTGGACAGCTGATAGCCGGTCTCGTACAGGTTCGCGGACTGCATGTTCTTGGACAGCGCGGCATCCTCATCAAGATGCAATGCCGAATAGTCGCGCCAATGATTGGTGTATCCGATTTTCGCAGTGAACTTGCCGAGCTTCTCCAAAGCCTTGGCCTTGGTATCTTCGCCCAGCCAATCGGAACTGGTGATGGAGGCACGGTAGGCGTCGATAAGATTCGCCACCAGCTGTTCCATGCGTTTCTTGGAGCTTTCCGGGAAATGCCTGCGCACATACTCGGCGCCGACATCCTCGCCGCATACGCCGTTGACCAGGCTCACCGCGCGCTTCCAACGCTCGCGCTGCACCTTCTGTCCGGAAAGCACCTTGCCGTAGAAGTCGAAGTTCGTGCTGTCGAACCGCTCGCTCAACATGGAAGCCGAGCCGATAATCATATGCACACGCGCCCACAGCTTCAGATTATCCAGATCGCTGGCCTGCCAGAAGGAGTCCAGACCCGTAAGGAAGCTCGGCTCGTGCACGATCACACGGTTCAGCACGGTATGGAAGTCGAGCGGCTGATCGGCGGATGCCTCGGAAGCGTCGTAGGCCTCCTGCCAGGACTCGACCCACGAATCAAGATCGAAATGTGCGAGCGTGGAGGCAAGTTCGCTGTAACTCATAGGGTTATATGTCTTCACCGAATCGCGGGTGGCGACATTATCCCAATGATGCTTGGCAAGTTTCGTCTCGACGGCAAGGAAACGCTCGGCCTGCTCGCGTGCGTTCGCATCGTCACCGGCGTAACCTGCATTGGTCAGTTGCGTGGCGACCATGTCGACATAGGCACCGCGGATCGGCGCGTAGTGATCCTCGCGGTAATACGCTTCGTCGGGGAGCCCGAGGCCGCCCTGCTCGATATGCGCGATATTGACATCTGGGTCGCCCGGGTCTCCGTAAATGGCCATGCCGAACAGGTCGGGGCCGCCAGTGGGGTTGATGAAGCCCAAGGCGCGAGTAAGATCCGCCTTGCCTTCGGCCTCATCGATCAGCTGCAACGCATCGCGAATCGGTTCGATGCCGGCTCGCTCGATGGCGTCCGTGTTCAGGAAGGAACGGTACAGTGCCCGCGACAACACCGCCGGGCAGTCATCGTCTTCCAGAATATCCCTGATCTGATTCTGTGCGTCCTCCGCAAGCTTGTCGAAGGAACCATAGCGGGAACGGTCATCAGGCAGACGGTACGTGTCGATCCATGGGCCGTTGACGTAACGGAACAGATCGGCGGAAGGTTTGATGACGGACGAGAACGATGCCGGGTCGATGCCGGATTTCAATGCTTCACTCATGGCAACAAGCCTAGTCCCGGCTCCACCCGTGGCAAAGCCTTACACATCGGGAAGTCTGTACATATCGCAAACCGCGAACGGCTTCTATCATGGGAGAACGCACATCCGCGCGAGCGGAAGGCGAACCCGACGCATATCCGTATGCGGCCGGAAACGGAAAGGAATAACCATGAGCGACTTCAACCCGATGAACGCCACGCCGAATAACGGTATGGATCCGTTCCGACTCCTCGAGCAGGTGTTGCCGCAGCAAGCCAAGAATCGCATTCGCGGCATGTATGGGGTGATCGGCATCGCCTCCATCCTGCTGGGTGTGGCCCTGCTGTTCTGGCCCGGCCACACTCTGGCTGTCGTGGCCATCATGCTGGGCATATACCTGCTGATTTCCGGCATGGTGCGCATCGTCACGGCCATCGTCGAACTCGGTCTGCCCGGCGGGTGGCGAGTGCTGGGCGTGCTATTCGGCGCGCTGATGCTGGTCGGCGGCATAGTGGTATTGAAGAACTCCTCGATGTCGGCGGCCATGCTCACCGTGCTGTGCACCATGGCGATCGGCGTCAGCTGGCTGCTCGAAGGCATTATGACACTATTCGAATGCTGGAACGTGCCAAGCTCGGCGTGGGCGGTGATCTATTCGCTACTGTCCATCGTCGCCGGTTTCATAGCCCTGTTCAACCCGTTCGGATCGACCGTATGGCTGGTGATGTTCGTCGCCATCGCGTTGGTCGTCATTGGCATTATGGCCGTTGTTCGCGCGATTCGTTTTGGAAAGTAAGACGGGTGGCCTAGGCTAGAGACCATGATCGAAATCAAAACAGCCTCCGAAATCGAGGCGATGAAGCCCGCAGGTCGTTTCGTTGCGGGAATCCTCAAGGAACTCAAGGAAACCACCAAAGTCGGTACCAACCTGCTGGAGATCGACGAATTCGTGCACAAGAAGATTGTCGACCGTAAAGGCGCCGAATCCTGCTACGTGGACTATGCCCCCGATTTCGGCACCGGCCCGTTCGCACATTACATCTGCACATCCGTCAACGATGCCGTACTGCATGGCGTGCCGTACGACTACAGCCTCAAAGACGGCGATCTGGTCAGCCTCGACCTCGCCATCAGCGTGAACGGCTGGGTCGCCGACTCCGCCATCAGCTTCGTGGTCGGCAACAACCCCGACCCGGAGGATCTGCGCATCATCAAGTGCACCGAAGAAGCGCTCGCCGCCGCCATCGACACGGCGCAGGCCGGCAACCGTCTGGGCGATGTCTGCAACGTCATCGGTGATGTGGCTCGTACCTACGGCTACCCGATCAACCTCGAATTCGGCGGTCATGGCGTGGGACGCGTCATGCACGGCGATCCGCACGTGCCGAACGACGGCAGCGCGCATCACGGATACAAGCTGCGCCCAGGTCTGGTCATCGCCATCGAACCGTGGTTCCTCAAGACCACCGACGAGATATTCCAGGATCCGAAGGACGGTTGGACGCTGCGCTCCCAGGACGGTTCCCGTGGCGCGCATAGCGAGCACACCATCGCCATCACCGACAACGGTCCGCTGATTCTCACCAAGCGCGACTAGCATCGGCATCGGCCCGACAATGGGGCCGGGACAAAGAGCCTCCCTTTCCTTATGAAGAGGGAGGCTCTTTTTGCCTTTTGAGATATGCGGTACCGCTGAAACGACGATGCCCTATAGTGAGCGATACTCTAACTCATTGGCGTAAGGAGCACGTGATATGGCCACAGCCCAGCTGCGCATCGACTCGAACAGCTTCACCCTTCCCCTAGTGGAGGCTACCGCCGGTGCCAACGGCATCGTTGTCTCCGACCTGAGAAACGACGGTTGGGTCACGCTCGATCCGGGATTTCTGACCACCGCGCAGTGCGAATCGAAAATCACGTACATCGATGGCAAGAACTCCATCCTGCGCTACCGAGGTTACCCGATCGAGCAATTATGCGACCAGTCCGACTTCCTTGAAGTGGCATGGCTGCTGCGCCACGGTGAGCTGCCCAGCAAAGAGCAATACGACCGCTTCATCTCCGACATCAACCACCGCACCATGGTGGGGGAGGACTTCCGCACCTTCATGGGCTCCTTCCCGCGCACCGCGCATCCGATGAGCGTCATGGCATCCGCAGTCAACGCGCTCGCCACCTTCTATCCGGACACCACCGACATCAACGATTCCGACCAGCTTGACGAGGCTGCGACCATCATCATGGCCAAGGCCCGTACCATCGTGAGCTATATCTTCCGTCGTCGTCGTGACGAGCCGATGCTGTACCCGGACTACTCGCGCGGTTACGTGGACGACTTCCTGCGCATGTGCTTCGCCGTGCCGTACGAGCCGTTCGAATCCGACCCGCTATACGTGCATGCGCTCGGTAGACTGCTCATCATCCACGCCGATCATGAGCAGAACTGCTCCACTTCCGTGGTACGTATCGCCGGTTCGGCGCATGCCAACCTGTATTCCGCGGTCGCGGCGGGCATCAATGCGCTGTCCGGACCGTTGCATGGCGGCGCGAACGAGGCCGTGCTCCGCCAGCTTAAGGCGATTCGTGATTCAGGCAAGAGCGTGAAGGAATTCGTCGAGGATGCCAAGGCCAATGGGCAGCGCATCTCCGGACTGGGACATCGCGTCTACAAGTCGTACGATCCGCGGGCGGCCATTGCCAAGAGCTACCTGGAGAAGATCATGACACGGGCCGATACGCTGAAACTACCGGCAGACGAACGCGCGTTGTTCCAAGTCGCCACGGAGCTGGAGGAGATCGCGTTGAACGACGAATACTTCGTCTCCAGGCATCTCTACCCGAATGTCGACTTCTACACGGGGCTGATCTACCGGGCCATCGGCTTCGATCCGTCCATGTTCACCACACTGTTTGCACTTGGACGCATTCCCGGATGGATCGCACAGTACCGTGAGATGCTTGCCGACCCGAACACGAAGATCGGGCGCCCACGCCAGGTCTACACCGGCTACACGAAGCGCGACTACATTCCGATGGAAGAACGATGATTCCCGCCGCACCGGGCGGTCTGTTTGGACGATTCTACGAATTGGGCGGTTTATTTGGACGAAATCAGCCCCGATTTCGTCCAAATAAACCGCCCAATGGTATGCGCACGGAGTGCGCGGGCACCGGAATAGCCGGCGAAGGCCCAGAAGACTCAGTTCTTATGGAGCTTCTCGTTAAGCTCGATGCCGGTCTTGCGATAGCGGGCCTCGATACGGCCGGACACGGAGTTGCGGATGAACAGAATGTTGTCCTTGCCGGACAGTTCGGCGCCTTTGACGGTTTCCAGCGGCTCGCCTGCGGCAACCTTGGCCTTGTCGTAGATGGTGACCTTGGTGCCGGCGGTGACGTACAGACCGGCCTCGACCACGCAATTGTCGCCTAGCGAGATGCCGATGCCGGCGTTCGCGCCCAGCAGGGAATGCTCACCGATGGAGTTCTTCAGCTTGCCGCCGCCCGACAGGGTACCCATGATGGATGCGCCGCCGCCGATATCGGAGCCGTTGCCGACCACAACGCCCTGCGAGACGCGGCCCTCGACCATGGAGACGCCAAGGGTGCCGGCGTTGAAGTTCACAAAACCGGCATGCATGACGGTGGTGCCCTCGGACAGGTGTGCACCCAGGCGTACACGGTCGGCGTCGCCGATACGCACGCCGGTCGGCACCACGTAATCGACCATGCGGGGGAACTTGTCGATGGACAGCACATTCACGTCGGCACGCGGAGCCAACGGGCCAGCCTGCGCGGCGGCATTCATCACGTCGAGCTTGCGCAGGGCGAAATCATCGACGGCGAACGGCCCGTAATTGGTCCACACCACATTGTTCAGCTTGGCGAAGATGCCGTCGAGATTCAATGTGTTCGGCTTGGCCAGGCGCATGCTCAGCAAATGCAGGCGCAGATAGGCGTCCTCGGCGCTTTCGATCGGCTCGTCCAGCTTGGATACGGTGAACACCGGCATGCGGCGTACGCCACGGGCGTCGGCCTCGGCATGCGCCAGCGCGCCGAAGTTATGATTGCCGCGATCGGCTTCGGCGGGTGCCGGGCCGAGCGTCAGTTCCGGGTACCAGACGTCCAGGGTGTTGCCGGCGGCATCGACGCTCGCCAAGCCCCAACCGTATGCGGTTCTTTCATCAGTCATTCGTTATGCTCCTTATCAACGCGGACATGCCGGAAGCGGGCATATCCGTACGCTTATTGGCCACTGTAGCGTGCTGCGGGGATGCGCTCGCCTGCGCGCTCAAAGAACGGTATGCGGGGTGAAAGGATGTCCGCATACCGCTTGCCGCCGTCACATCTGAGGGCGGATCAGATTATTCGATTCGAGAAAACGCTGCACGTCGCGCAGCTCGTCCATGTTGATTGAGTGCCCCATGCCGCTATAGATATGCTCGCTGAGCGTGCCGTGCCTGCGCCAGAACGAACTCATGGCGAGCACGTCCTGAGTGGGGAAGATGACGTCTGCGGAACCATGTCCGTAGAACACCGGCGGCTGCGCCGACTCAAGCGCCTTATCGCCGGGGAGCGAGCCGGGGGCAAGCCAGCCGGAGAAGCTGATGGCCGCGGCATAGCGCTTGGGATCGAACCGCAGCATATGCGTGGCGAGCAGGCCTCCCTGCGAGAAACCCATGGTGACGATCGGGCGGGAACCATTGACATTGGCTTCGACCCAGCGGTTGACGGCATCGGCCGCATCATACGCCTGCCGGGTCAAGGAACGGCCCTCGGGCACGCCCTCGTGCGCCCATTCGCCGAACCATGTGAAACCCATGCCATAGGCGATGGGAGCCCGCAACGAGACGAAATCCGCCGAACCGGCACCGCAGTACCGCAGCAGGTCGGGCAGATCAAGCTCATTGGAACCCCACCCATGAAGCAGCAGGAAAACCGGATCGTTGCCCGAACCGTTCAATCTGGTCAAAGCCTTGGTAATATCCATGACCCCCAGTGTATAACCGCATTGCGGCACCACGCGTGCATGCACCGGGCAGAGTTTCCGCCACAAGCCAAGTCGGTAGCGTCTCATAAGCAATTCCGATAACATCGCCGTAACCTGCGCATCGTGTAGCAAATACAATGTTGTGCAGTGAAGCCTGTTGCGGTTGTCGGGTGGAACTTCCCAGCGCACGGGCCTGATGCTCCGGCATCCTTTCGATAGGAGTTACGGGACATCGCAGAAGTGAAATGGAAGAAAGGGTTGCCATGTTCGACTGGTCGTTCGTCCAGCGCTACGCGCCTTTTTTCGTAAAAGGCATGGAGATGACATTGTTCATCTCCATAATTGGCATTATCCTGGCGCTGGTCGTCGGCCTGATATGCGCAGGCGTTGAATTGGCCCGGGTGCCGGTGGCGCGGCAGATCGTGCGCGTGTACATCGAAATCAGCCGTAACACGCCATTACTGGTGCAATTGTATTTCCTGTTCTTCGGATTGCCCAAGCTGGGCATCGTCTGGTCGGCGGAAACCTGCGCGATTGTGGGACTGGGCTTTCTCGGCGGATCCTATATGGCCGAAGCCATGCGTGCGGGATTGCAGGCTGTGCCTGAAGTGCAGCGTGAAACCGCGTACGTGCTGGGATTTACTCCAATGCAATCCCTCACACGGGTCGTGCTGCCGCAAGCCGTCTCCGGTGCGATTCCAGGCATTGTGGCCAATGTGATCTTCCTGTTCAAGGAATCCTCCGTGGTCTCCGCCATCGCGCTCGCCGACGTGATGTATATGGCCAAGGATCTGATCGGCATGTACTACAGTACCTACGAATCGCTGGCCATGCTCGTCGTAAGCTACCTGATCGTACTGCTGCCGATCTCGCTGATCGGCACCTGGTTGGAAAGGAGGTTCGACTATGCAAGGCGCTGAGATTCTTCTGCAGCCGGGCGTGATGCCGCGACTGCTTCAAGGCCTGTGGGTCACCGTGTGGATCGCCGCGGTCTCCGTCATCGCCTCCGTTCCGGTGGGGTTGCTGGTCGGTTGGCTGATGACGTTGAAGAGCCGCGTGGTTCGTGTGCTGATGCGCATATACCTTGATTTCATCCGCATTATGCCCCAGCTTGCATTGCTGTTCCTCGCATATTACGGGTTCGCGCGCTGGTTCGATTGGAATCTGGATGCCACCGGGGCCTGCGTGCTGGTGTTCATCCTGTGGGGTGGCGCAGAACTGGGCGATCTGGTGCGCGGAGCATTGCAGTCGATTCCCGAAATCCAATCCGAATCGGCGTATGTGCTGGGACTGAGCAACTGGCAGGGCTTTGTGCATGTGATTCTGCCTCAGGCTCTGCGCCGGTTGCTGCCAGCCTCGGTGAACCTGGCGACACGTATTGTGAAGACCACATCGTTGGCCGTGCTGCTCGGCGTGGTCGAAGTGATCAAGGTCGGTCAGCAGATCATCGACGCGAACCGATTCCAGTATCCGACCGGAACCCTGTGGATCTACGGGGTGATTTTCTTCATGTACTTCATTGTGTGCTGGCCGCTTTCCATCGTGGCCCGTCGACTTGAGAAAAGGTGGGCAAATGACTGATATCGTTACCGAAACGAATAACGGTGCGGCACTGTCTGTGCGCAATCTGGTCAAGCAGTACGCCAATGCCGACAGGCGTGTGCTTGACGACGTCAGCTTCGACGTTCCCAAAGGCCGTGTACTGGTCGTGGTCGGCCCGTCCGGTTCCGGCAAATCCACGCTGTTGCGCACAATCGCTGGATTGGAGCCGATTCAGGGCGGTCAGATCGCACTGAACGGCACGGTCATCGAAACCGGGAAGCCCGGCAGCGAGAAGGCCGGGCGCTCGGCACGCTCCAGCGAACTGCGCACGCATATTGGCATGGTGTTCCAAAGCTACGATCTGTTCCCGAACAAAACCGTACTTGGCAACATCATGATGGCGCCGCTGCTCGTGCAAAAGCGTGATAAGGCCGAAGTCGAACGCGAAGCCCTGGAACTGCTTGGCAAGGTCGGTCTTGCCGATCGCAAGGATGCCTGGCCGCATGAGCTTTCCGGCGGCCAGCGCCAGCGCATCGCCATCTGCCGTGCGTTGATCCTGCATCCGGAAGTGCTGCTGTTCGACGAGATCACCGCGGCACTCGACCCGGAAATGGTGCGCGAAGTGCTTGACGTGGTGATCGGTCTTGCACGATCCGGGCAGACCATGGTGATTGTCACGCACGAGATGCGTTTCGCCCGTGCCATCGCCGACGAGATCATCCTGCTGGAGGACGGTCATATCGTCGAGCATTCCACCGACCCCGAACGCTTCTTCATCGAACCGGAAACGGAACGTGCGCAGCAGTTCCTGCGCACCTTTGAATTTGAACGTGCGTCGCACGATCAGCAATAGAGAGGAAAACAACCATGAAATTCACCATCAAACCGCTGAAAGCCGTTATCGCCGCATCCGCAGCGCTGATTATGGGTGCCTCCCTTGCTGCGTGCGGTCCGTCCGCGGCATCGCCGTCCGACGCGTCGTCGTCCGACAACACCACGGCATCCTCCAGCGCCAAGGCCCGTACCCTTGACGAGATCAAGAAGTCCGGCGAACTCAAGGTCGCCGTGTTCTCCGACAAGGCGCCGTTCGGCTACGTCGACAAGGACGGCAAGAACGCCGGCTATGACATCGTCTTCGCCGAGCGTCTCGCCAAGGATCTGGGCGTGAAGGTCAAGTACACCTCCGTCGATCCGGCCGCCCGTGTGGACGTGCTCACCTCCAACAAGGTGGACATCACCCTGGCCAACTTCACCGTGACCGACGAGCGCAAGGAGAAGGTCGACTTCGCCAAGCCATACATGAAGGTCGCGTTGGGCGTCGTGTCCCCGGAGAACGCCGAAATTACCGATGTGAGCCAGCTCAAGGGCAAGACCCTGATCATCGCCAAGGGCACCACCGCCGAAACCTACTTCGAGAAGAACCAGCCTGACGTGAAGCTGCAGAAGTACGACCAGTACGCCGACGCCTACAACGCACTGCTCGACGGCCGCGGCGACGCCTTCTCCACCGACAACACCGAGGTGCTGGCCTGGGCCAAGTCCAACAAGGGCTTCAAGGTGGGCATCACCAAGCTGGGCGATGAGGACACCATCGCTCCGGCTGTGCAGAAGGGCAACAAGGAACTGCTCAACTGGCTGAACGACGAGATCGTGAAGCTCGGCAAGGAGAACTTCTTCCACAAGGATTACGAGGAGACCCTGAAGCCGGTGTACGGTTCCGATGTCGATCCGGATGACATTGTGGTCGAGGGCGGCAAGCTCTGACAATCGCCTGACCTGACGGCAACCTGCCGTCCGTCAATTCTGTTTCCAAGCCTTCCGTGGCATGTGCCGCGGGAGGCTTTTCATATCCTGATAACCGTTCATAAAAAAGAATTATTGCGGTTTGCGCCTTCCATAAGAAGCGCATATAGCCACGCCGGCATTGACAAGGATGTTTCCCGATATCTTGTGGGTATTCGCTTGAAAACAACGAAAACCACAGGAGAGAGGAGACAGGGAACATGAAGTATGCGGTGATTGGCGCTGGCGGCATGGGCATCCAGTACGGCGTGCTGTTGCAGGAATTCGCGCACAAGGACGTCGATTTCATCGACACCTGGAAGCCGAACGTCGAGAAGATCCGCGAACAGGGTGGTGCCTACGTGTCCCAGGACGGCGAAGACCGCCACCTGGTGCCGATCAACGTGTACTATCCGGAGGAATACACCGGCCAGCCGGATGTGTGGATCGTATTCTTGAAGCAGATGCAGCTCGACGGCGTGCTCAAGCGCTGCGCCCACCTGTTCAACGACAAGCAGGTCGTGTTCTCCGCCATGAACGGCTACGGGCATTTCGAAAAGCTCAACGAATACTTCGTCAAAGACCGCATCTACGGCGGCACCGCGCTGATCGGCGCCTACGTGTACGGGCCGGGCGACTTCAACTTCACCGGTGGCGCGCACGCCAAGGCCATGAACCTGTGCGCCTACGCCGACACCGTGACCGACACCGTGGCCGCAGCGGAACAGGAATTGTTCGAGGATTTCAAAGCCGCCACGCTGAACCCCACCATCGTGGACAACTTCATCGGCATGTGCATGGCGAAGATCGTGTTCAACTCCGTGCTCAACACGCTGTGCACCATGTACCAGATCCGATTCGGCGAATTCCATGCACACCCCGACGCGCGATGGCTCACCGAACAATTGGTGGACGAAGCCTACAGCGCGGCAGAGGCAGCCGGATACAAGCTGCTCGACACCCGTGAGACGGAAGTCGCAACCATTCTGCACACCGCCGGAGTCGCGCATCCGCTGCACTACCCGTCCATGTACCAGGATCTGACCAAAGGCCGCCCAACGGAAGTCGACTACATCAACGGCTATATCGCCAAGGTAGGCCGGGAACACGGCTACGTGTGCAAACTGCACGAATTCCTGACCCGCGAGGTTCACCTGGCGGAACACGCATTCGCCCTTCACCATCCCGACATCGTCGCCCAAGCCAGGGCCGACGCCGAAGCCAGCAAATAACGGACCGAGCAAAACTCCTGAATTTCTTACACGCACAGAGAGGGAACACCATGACCATCACCATTCTGAAGAACGCCAACGGCATCAAACGAGCCGTCGCCGCCGTGCTCGCCGCGGCAACGCTGATCTCCGTAGCCGCCTGCGGCTCCGGCAACAGCTCCGCATCGAACGAATCACTCAACGCCTCCAAAGGCAAGATCACCAAGATCACCGTCGGCGTATGCCCCGGCCCATACGGCGACATGGTCGACAAGGTCATCGGACCGCTGCTCAAGGACGACGGCTTCGAGCTGAAAACCAAACTGTTCAACGACTACGTGCAACCCGACAAGGCGCTCGCCTCCGGTTCCATCCAGGCCAACCTGATGCAACACATCAACTACCTGAACAAATTCACCAAAGACAACAACCTCGACCTGACATCGCTCGGCCAGGTGCCGACGCTGGGCCTGGGCATCTACTCCAACAAATTCAAGTCCATCAAGGACATCAAGGACGGCTCCACCGTGTCCATTGCGGCGGACGGCTCCAACCTCGCCCGATCCCTCGGCGTGCTCGAACAGCAGGGGCTGGTGACGCTCAAGGGCGATATCGACTCCACCAAGGCATCTGTCAACGACATCAAGGACAATCCGAAGAACCTCAAGATCAAGACGCTTGACGCGGCACAGCTCGCCCGTTCCGTCGACACCGTCGACGTGGCGCTCGTACCGGGCAACTTCGCGTGGGCCGCAGGACTCAAGCCATCCGAGGCACTCGCCATGGAGAAGCAGGACGAAGGCGTGATCAACGTGTTCGTGGTCAACACCAAGGACGCGAACTCCGACTTCGGCAAGGCCGTCAAGAAACTGCTCGTCAGCCAGGAATTCAAGGACGCCATCGCCAAGAGCGACTTCAAGGACTTCGGCAAGCCGACCACCTGGTGATGCACGGTTCAGCCAAGTTCCATGATTGATGCGGATTGGTGGGTTCCTTGTGCAATACGCTACACGGGAAGCCCACCGATCCGTCAATCGGCAATCGACTTCACATTCATCGAAACTCATCGAAACGAGGGATAATGAGCGTCATCGAACTGAACGATGTTTCGGTCACGTTCCACGAAGGCGGACGAACCGTCGAAGCGGTCAAACATGTGAGCCTCAGTGTGGACAAAGGCGAGATATTCGGCATCGTAGGATTCTCCGGAGCCGGAAAATCCACACTGGTACGCACCATCAACCTGCTGGAACGCCCGACCGAAGGCCAGGTGCTCATCGACGGCAACGACATCACCGGGCTTACAGGCGCACAGTTACGCGAACTGCGCAAGAACATCGGGTTCATCTTCCAAGGCTTCAACCTGATCACCAACGTCACTGTCGGCAAGAACATCGAATTCGCGCTCAAAGCCGGCGGCTATCCGAAAGCGCAGTGGAACGAGCGCATCCGTGAACTGCTTACGCTCGTTGGGCTGGAAAACAAGATCGACAGCTACCCGTCGAGCTTGTCGGGCGGGCAGAAGCAGCGCGTATCCATCGCACGCGCCCTGGCCAACAAGCCGGAAATCCTCCTGTGCGACGAGGCGACCAGCGCATTGGATCTCGAAACCACCGAAGGCATTCTGGCGTTGCTGCAGCGTATCAACCGCGAACTGGGCATCACCATCGTGTTCATCACCCACCAGCTGGATGTGGCCAAACAGATCTTCGACCGCGTGGCCGTCATGGAAAACGGCGTGGTCGTGGAACAGGGGAGTACCTTCGACGTGTTCAGCGCGCCGAAGCACCCGACCACCAAGGCGCTGGTGGAACGCTACCTTGGCATTCAGGTGCCGCCGCAGCTGGTGCCGTCGCTGCCGGCGGGCACCATCGTGGAGCTGCGATACAAGGGCGATGCCGCATTGGAACCGCTGATCAGCCAGGTGGCGCAGGATTACGGTGTGAGCATCGACGTGCTGCACGCCAACGTGGAATACTTCGGTTCGCAGGCAATCGGCATTCTGATCGTGCTGGTCGCGGGCGACGGCAAGTCGTTGACGCAGGCGCTCGGCCAGCTAAGAACGCACGTGTACAGCTATCGCGAACTCGACCGCGAACAGTTGGCGGCAGCCGCAGGGGCCACGGAAAGCGCCGGGAACGCTGAATCCGCTGAAGCTAGGGAGGCATGATCGATATGGAAGAGACCTTGCAGATTCTTCAAGAGAATCTCGGTCAGGCATTGCTGGACACGGCCTATATGGTCATCGTGTCGGCCGTGATCGGCGTGGTGCTGGGCACACTGGTGGCATTGCTGCTGTATTTGACCGAAAACCGTCTGTTCACACCCAATCATGCGCTGAACGTGATCGTCGGATTCATCGTCAACGCCATTCGCTCGTTGCCGTTCCTCATTCTCATGGTCGTGCTCATCCCAGTTGCCCAGTTCCTGCTCGGCGACCCCTACACGCCGACCGGCGGCGCGATCTCCCTATCGATTGCGGCAGTACCGTTCTTCGCACGTATTGCGGAAAGCGCATTCTCCGAAGTCGACCCGGGTCTGCTGGAAGCCGCCATCTCCACCGGCGCCACCACACGGCAGATCATTGTCGATGCGGTATTCCCCCAAGCGCTGCCGTCGTTCATCCGCGGCGTGGTACTCACCATCATCTCGCTGATCGGCTATTCCGCCATGGTCGGCACCATCGGGGCCGGCGGCATCGGCGACATGGCCATCCAATACGGCTACAACCGCTACGAAACCGGTGTGCTCGTGGCGATTGTGATCATCCTCATCGTCATCGTGCAGATCATCCAGTGGATCGGCGATGCCATCGCACGCAAAGTGACCCACTGACGGGCGGCACGACGGCGCCAGTCGCGTGAAGTGCAGCCAAGTGATAGTGCCAATACAGCAGGTTGAGTAAGGCAGGTTTGTGTATGACTTCGAATGTTTCCCCGGTCCCGTTCACCACGGTCGCCCAGTCCATTCCGCCGAACGTGTTCGCGGACATGGATCGCAAAGTGGCCGCGGCCGTGGCGGGCGGTGCGGATGTGATCGACTTGGCGAAAGGCAACCCGGATGCGTTCCCCGCGGATTTTATTCGTGAAGTCGCCAAAAAGGGCGTGGACGACCCGGCGAACGCCAGGTATTCGCCGTTCGATGGCAAGCCGAGCTTCCTCAAGGCGGCGCAGGCGTGGTATCGCAATACGTATGATGTCGACCTTGATTGGAAGACGCAGCTGTTCGCCGTGGAAGGCGCGGTCGATGGCTTGGCCGCACTATTCGCGGTGCTCGTATCGCCTGGAGACGCCGTGGCCTACGCCGACCCCTACTACCCGTCATACCATTGCATGACGGTAATGGGCAGAGCTGAGGAAATACTGTTGCCGTCACTGCCGGAACGCGGGTTCCTGCCTGACTTGGATGCGGTTCCTGCGGATACCTGGGATCGCGTGAAGGTGCTGATCCTGAACTATCCGAACAATCCGACCGGAGCGCAGGCGCCGCGAGGGTTTCTGGAACGTGCCATCGAACTTGCTCGCGAACACCGGTTCGCCATCGTGCAGGACTTCGCCTATGCGGGGCTTGGCGTACGTGAACAGCAGATCAGCATTCTGTCGCTGCCCGGTGCGTTCGACGTGGCCGTGGAAGTGTGCTCACTATCGAAAATGTATGCGATGGCCGGCTGGCGTGCCGGTTTCATTGCGGGAAACAGCGACATCGTGAGCCATGTGAAGCAATACCACTACCAGATGGGTTCCATGATCACCGGCAGTGTGCAGGACGCCGGAGCGGCCGCATTGGAATCCGACCAGAGTTGTGTGCATGAGTTGGCGGAACGTTATGCATTGCGCCGAAAGATTGTGGCAGGTGGGCTGCGCGAGCTCGGGCTCGACGTATTCGATTCGGACGGCGGCATCTACGCATGGGTGCATGCGCCGGAAGGATTGAACGGTGAGCAGTTCGCCGACCTGCTGCTGGAACGCGCCGCTGTCGCCGCCTTGCCAGGCACATGCTTCGGCACAGTGGGCGTGGACTACGTGAGGTTCAGCCTGCTGAAATCGGAGGATCTGCTGCGCGAGGCCGTGCGCCGGGTGGGGCGCGTGCTGTAAGGCCGTTTTGCTTTTTGAAATGCCGTTTCCACAAGGGGAATAACATATGACTTTCCCTGCGGGAACGGCATTGTTATTGGTCGAGAAAATCGTTGATTTTCTGCGTTTTTTCGGCTCGATAACTCCTCATAAATAAGCCCTATGACGATTCGTGCGCTGTATAGGCAACGGTGATAGGGACGAGCGCGTGACGAACAGCGGAGACTCGCGCTCGCTGATCGTAGACCCGACGCATGTGACGCATCGTGAGGTGCCGCAGCGGTATTACGAGGCGGCCGGCGTAGGCGATAATCTGATCCGTCTGTCGATCGGTTTGGAGAACGTCGACGATCTGATAGCCGACCTCGACCAAGCCATCGCCGGAGCGTATGCCGCCTGACCGATACGCCCGACCCGATACGTCTGTCCAGCTCGCGGACAGGCATTGCCCAGCTCCTGGCCATGCGAATCGGGCCCATGTTCCGCTCTGATACGCTGAAAAGGTGCGTTGCAACGGATGCAGCGCACCTTTGCAAAGGAAAGGGAGAGGACATGGGCTTTCTGCTCACACTTCTTGTCATTGTCATTATTATCGCCGCGCTGTTTCTGTCCACGTTGTTCATCGTGCCGCAGCAGCAGGCCTACATCATCGAACGATTCGGCAAATTCCACACCGTTCAGTTCGCAGGCATCCATATTCGTATCCCGTTCGTCGACCGTATCGCTATGAAGACGAACATGCGTGTGAACCAGCTTAACGTGCAGTTGGAAACCAAGACGCTCGACAATGTGTTCGTCACCGTCGTGGCTTCCACACAGTTCCGTGTGGATCCCAGCAATGTGGCCACCGCCTACTATGAGCTGCGCGATCCAGCCGGCCAGCTGCGCTCCTACATGGAGGATGCGCTGCGTTCCGCCATTCCGGCGCTGACGCTTGACGACGCGTTCTCCCGTAAGGACGATGTCGCCTTCGATGTGCAGAAGACCGTGGGCAATGAGATGTCTCGTTTCGGTTTCACCGTGGTCAAGACGCTGATCACCGCCATCGACCCGAGCCCGCAGGTCAAAAGCGCCATGGATTCCATCAATGCGGCCCAGCGTGAGAAGGAGGCCACCCGTCAGCGCGCCGAGGCGCAGCGTATCCAGATCGAGACGCAGGCCGCCGCCGAGGCTGAAAAGACCCGTTTGCAGGGTGAAGGCCAGGCCAACTACCGCCGTGAGATCGCCAACGGCATCGTCGATCAGATCAAGAGCCTGCAGGCCGTGGGCATGAACGTGAGCGATGTGAACAACGTGGTGCTGTTCAACCAGTATCTCGACACCATGCGTAATCTCGCCTCCTCGCAGAACACGAAGACGGTTGTGCTGCCGGCCTCCACGCCGGGAGGTTTCAATGAGATGCGCGATCAGGTCATCGCCGCCATGGAGGCGGGCAAGTAAGGCCGGTCAGCTGTAGGCGTGTTCGGGTTTGCGTGGTTGTGGGCCTGAAATGCTATTGGGGCGGTTCAGTTCAAAGCTGAACCGCCCCTTCTGTGTAATGAGCTATATGGCGACTGGGGAGGGGAAGGGGCATGGGCCGTGCCCGACGAAAATTGCAGCCTGAGCATAATGAGGCTTCCACAGGATTCCCGATGCCTGGTGCCTTGATGCTTGATGGCTTGGCGTCAGAAGTAATAGCATGTGGGCAGGGCATGTGTCGAGCGTTTGCATGTATATTCCTGATGCTGTTGTGGGCATGGGGGATTCCGTAGGTGGTTTTTGCATTCCGTAGGAGGGTATGGCGGGATAACGGTTTTGGGAAATGGCTTGACTGAGGCCATTTCCCGGTGGCGGTTCCGCGGGCAACCACCTACGGAACCGCAAAACCACCTACGGAATGCAGTATTGATGGCAATAATCCATATTCCTGCGGAGAAATCAAGCCTCTCCCCAAAAAATACCGAAAGGCGTTGCCGGAGTGAAGGTTGTGGAAGTCCTGCAATCCTCGCTCCGACAGCACGCTGTTTGTTACAACAGCCCATCCTCGTGCAATGCCACATACATGCGGTCGAAGCAATTGCGCAGCAGCGGTCGCGGCATGGCGAAGTTCATGCGTACGCACCCCTGACCAATCGTGCCGCATTCCTTGCCGTCGGTAAGCGCCACCTTGGCCCTGTCGAGGAAATACGCCGCCGGGTCGGTAATGCCGAGCGGCTTGAAATCGAGCCATGCGATGTACGTGCCCTGTGGTTTCACATAGCCGACCTTGTTGAATCGTCCGTGCATTTCCTCATCGACCAACGTGAAGTTGCGCTTCACATACTGCAACGCATCCTGAAACCAGGGGTCTCCCTCGTTGTAGGCGGTGGTGGTGGCGATGGCGCCGATGGTCGCGGTCTGGTGTTCGCTCCATTCGGCGCGATCCATCCACATGGTCAGGTCGTCCGGATTGGTGAGCAGCACCTGCGCGCATTTCGTGCCGGGAATGTTGAAGGATTTGGAGGCACTGGTCGCGGTCATGGACTGCATGGCGGCCTGTTCGCTGATGGTGGCGAAGGGGATGTGCGTGTAGCCGTCGAATACGAATGGCGCATGGATCTCATCGGAGAAGATGCGCGCATCGTATGCGGCGGCAAGGTCGGAGATTCGCTGTTCCTCGTCAAGCGTAAGCACCTTGCCGATCGGGTTGTGCGGGTTGCACAGCACGAACGCCTTGCATCCGTTGCGGAACGCCTGCTCGATGGCATCGAAGTCGAAGGCCCATGCGTCGCCGTCCTGCAGCATGTCGATTTCTATCACGTCGATGTTGTATAGGCGCGGCACGCTCAGGAACGGCATGTAGGCCGGCGTCGGCACGATCACCGAATTGCCTGCGCCGACGATTTCACGCAGGAAGATCTCATACGCTTCGAGCACGTCGGGAACCGGTCGGATGATGTCCGGGCTTACATTCCAGCCGTAATGGTCTTTCTGCCACTTGGCGCAGGCTTCGGCCACACGGCGTTTCCATGGGTCGGGGATGTAGCCGAGCTTGCAATGGTCGCAGGCGTTGTCGATGGCCTGCTGGATGCAGGGCGCCAGGCCGTAGTCCATTTCGGCGATGAACGCGCCGATGCAACCGGGGTAGCGGGTCCACTTGTCGCCGCCGATGGCCGCCAGGTCCGCGGCGGAAGTGCGGTCGATGGCTTCCGCGTCGAAACCTGATGTGTTCGCCTGCTCATGGCAGTGGGTTGCGGTGGCGGCCGGATCTGTTGAAGTCATGCTGATATCGCTCATACCTTCAGCATGCGTGATGCGCGGCGTGGAAGCGAGGGTGTTCCTCCGCCGGATTGTTTGGCTGCTATGAACTTTGCTTATATCACAGGGTGTTTTTACGCAAGAGGATGCCAGGGCTCGTCATAAAACTTTGAGCCGACTGCTGTGAACCGACTGCTGTGAACTGACTGTTTTGAATCGACTGCTGTGAACCGACTGCTGTGAATCGACCGGTTAACATACCGGTTCGAGATACTGCCTGGATGCTTTGCCGATTTCCCGCCGCACCTGTGCGATGGCGGGGCGGTCGTCGCCGTTCCGGGCAACGAAGCAGACCTGGCGGAATGCGTTGGCGTCTCTGATCGGGCATGCGGCAAGATCGCCCCGCAACCCCGCCATGGTCGCCAAACGCGGCACGATGGATACGCCCATACCGACCTCGACCAGATTCTGCGTGGCCCAGTAGTCATCGGTCGAATGCGTGATATTCGGCGAGAATCCCGCCGCTTTCGCCAAGGAGACGAGATTGGCTTGGCAGGTTTCGCAGCCGGCGATCCATGACTCGTCGCAAGCTTCGCTCAGATTCACCGGCTCCTGGGTACGCCGGTATGTTGCGGCGATGCTGCTGGAAGCGCCGACCAGCAGCATCAGGGGGTCGATGCCGAAGCATTCGGTGTTAAGGTCGGTGGAATCGTCCATGCCGGGCAGCGAATTGTATCGGAATGTGATTGCGCAATCCGCAAGGCCCTGATGCAATGCCTTGACCGCCTCCGGCGGTTCCATCTGCATAAGGCTGACGCGGATGTCGGTCGATTTGCTGATATGCACCAGTACGCGTGCCACGAACGACGAGCACACCGATGGGGGAGCGACGAGCCGGATATGCGTGGAGCCGTTGCGCCGGTATTCCTCAAGATCTTTGCCTGCCTGAGCAAGACGGTTTTCGATGAGCTGGCCATGACGGGCGAGGATTCTGCCCGCCGGCGTCAGCTCCACGCCATGCGAGGTGCGGTCTACAAGGCTTACGCCGAGTTCGGTCTCGCATTTTCTGATCTGCTGGCTGATGGCGGGCTGCGACCAACCCATGTCGCGGGCGGCGGCCGAGAACGAGCCAAGCTGTTCGATGGTCCACAAGGTCACTAGGGTCTGTGGATTCAGCCGTTGCATTGGTCTGTCCTTTCGTGTGCTGTTCGCCCGTTGGCAGGCATTGCCTACGTCATCGCCGTCCGCCGTTGCCCGCAGCGGCGTTCCTGTTGCCGCCGGGCTTTCAGCTGTTGAGAAATGCCGGAATGGCCTCGGCCGCCGCATATCCGGCTCGGTACATGCGTTCCAGGCCCTCATAGGATTTGCTCAGGGTGTTCAGGCCGTATAGGCTTTCCGGCGCGAGAATCAGCACGCGTCCGTCCTGCTCGACCTCTTTGGCCAGCGCCACCTCGTCGTTGTAGGTCTGGCATCGGTTCAGTAGGCGTTCCGCCGCCTCCGGGTGCGTGCGCTTGAGAATGGTCGCCGGGCCGATGTCCTTTTTCTGTTCGCGCAGCACGTCCTTCAATCGCGTCAGAATCACCACCACGCGGTCGTAGCCGTCATCCAATGCTTTTTGCACCGGAATCGGGTCCGCAATGCCGCCGTCGTAATACGGCACGCCATCGATTACATACGGTTCGCAAGCCAACGGCACCGCCGACGAGGCTTTCATGATGTCGAAATTGTCGTAGCTGACATCCGATTTGTCGAAATACTTGGTCGACCCGTCCTCGGCGTTGCAGGCGACTACGGTGAAGCCGGTGGGATTGGCCGCGAACGCCTCATAATCGACGGGATATTCGCCGTCATGGTTGCTCAGCGTGCTGTACATGTAATCCAGATTGGCATAATTGTGGTTTTTGATGTAGCTGTCGAGGCTCGCGTATTCCTTGCGGAAGGCGTATTCGGTGTAGAACTTGTGGGTGCGGCCATGCTGCTTGGAGATATAGGAGACCATATTCGCGCTGCCTGCGGAAACCCCATAGCAATGGTCGACCATAATGCCGTCCTCCAGCATGCGGTCCATTACCCCCGCGCCGAAAATCGCGCGGAAGCCGCCGCCAACGTCGATCATCGCTGTTCTATGTGCCATAGGACTGCCCCTTTCCTGTTTGCCTATTCAGGGTCTTATGAGGTATTGGCCATGCGCTAGTCGGTGCGATGGCCGTGTTGCTGAGCCAAGCTTATGCCGTTTCGGCGGACATTTCCGGAAGGCTGTTCGGCCATCGGCGCAAAATGCTGGCGGCGGACGGGGTCGGCGATCAATTGCGGTGCAGCAGGTACGAGGCCAGTTCGGCGGTGCGTGGGGACGTGTCGGAATTGGCGATCGTAACGCCGCCCTCCGCCCCCTCCGGAGCGAGTTTGCCCAATGATTCCAGCACCACATGCAAATGCCTCACCGTGCCTTCGTTGCCGTCGATGATCGCGGCGGTGTCGGGCAGCAGTTCGCGGAAATAATCGCGGTAGAACACGAAATGCGTGCATCCAAGCACTACGGAGTCGATGGTCGGCAGATCGTAGTTGCCGAAATAATGGTGCAGGGTGCGCATTACGGTGTCATGGTCGTCCAGCTGGCCATGCTCGACGATGTTCACCAAGCCGGGGCAGGGTTCGGGGAAAATCGTGTGGTCCGCCTTGAACCGGTCCATCAGCTTGGCGAATTTGCGCTCGCGCAGGGTGAGCGGCGTGGCGGCGACGATAACGCGCTGGCGGTGCCCGTGGCCGCGGTCGCAGGCGACTTTGAGCGCCGGTTCCATGCCGATGATCGGGATGTCGTAGGTGTCGCGCAGTGCGTCGGCTGCTGCCGATGTGGCGGTGTTGCAGGCGATGACCACGGCCTTCACACCTTGTTTTACGAATTGTTCCACGATGGCGAAGCTGAGATCGCGCACCTGCTGCGGGGTTTTGGTCCCATATGGCGCATTCGCGGAATCACCGAAATACAGCACCTTTTCGTCCGGCATATCGTGTGCGATTTGCCGGGCCACCGAAATGCCGCCGAGGCCGGAATCGAATACGCCGATCGGTGCCGTTGAGCTCATATGCGTTCCTTCCCGTTCATCGAGCCTGGATTATCAGACTCTTTCTAGAGTACTCGCCGCAATGTGCGGGAATCGTCCCATTGCGCCACTGTAGGCGTTCCTGGCGTGCGGTGCCGGTCGGTATGCGGTGTTGAGCATGGCGACGGGTAGGGTGGGGCGCATGGGTATTCCGCAGCAAGTCACCAAAACGCATGCCACCGGCAACGATTTCGTCGTATATGCCGATCCCGAAGGCAGGTTCGAGCCGACTGCCGACGAGGTACGGCACCTTGACGATCGCCATTTCGGCATTGGCGGAGATGGCGTGATCCGTCTCGCACATCCCGAGGACGTGTCCGATCTGACGGCCGAGCAGATCGCCGAATGCCGTGAGGACGGTGCCGAATGGTTCATGGACTATCGCAATGCCGACGGTTCCCTGGCCCAGATGTGCGGCAACGGCACCCGCGCGATCACGCTGTTCGCCTATGACCGCGGCTACGCCAAGGGCGATGCCTTCCATTTGGGCACCCGCGCCGGCGTGAAGGTGCTCACGTCGCTCGGCAGCGTCGAAGGGCTTGGCCGAAACGTGTTCCGCGTGGACATGGGCGCATGGAAGCGCGGCGAGGTGGATGCCTTCGAAGTGACGATTCCGGGGACCGCAGGGTCTGCGCGCGGTACATACGTGGATATGGGCAATCCTCATGTCGTTGCAGTGATCGAAGACGGCAAGGCCACATTGCCTGCGGTGGAGGATCTCGACCTGGTGACCAAGCCGGTGGTCAGCCCGGTGCTGGAATCCGACCAGAATGTGGAATTCGTGCGTATCGATACGCGGGACGCCGACCATAACCTCGGCACGGCGACCATGCGCGTGAACGAACGCGGCTGTGGTGAGACTTTGTCGTGCGGTACCGGATTGTGCGCCACCGCCGTCACGCTTCGCGCCAAGACCGGCATCGACCATTGGACGATTGCCGTGCGTGGCGGTGTGCTGCGCATCGACGTGAGCGACACGGATGTGAAACTTACCGGAGACGCGACGCTGGTGGGCGACATCACGCTGTTGTGATTGAGCGGGCGACGGTGTCGCCTACGACATCAATGAGGGCCGCGCACCGAACAATCGATGCGCGGCCCTTCATTGATGCCTCCGCCGCGATGGCGAATATGGGAGACGGGATGACGGTTCTAGCGGAATATCATCGGTCCATCCTTGACCATGATGATCGCAACCAAAGCCAGAATCCACACCACGTCGACCATCAGATCGTAATTAAGCCGGTAATACGTGTCGAGACCGCGAACTGCGCCGTTCTTGCGTGCGGGCAATTCCTGGACCACGGCCGTCGCGTGCGAAAGCGCCATGAACTGGATGGTCGTGGAGAACATCAGCGCCAGGCACCAAGGGCACAGCGCCTGGATCACGAACAGCGACTGCGAGGTCAGCCAGTACGAATACGCGAGCGCGGCGAGCCCTCCCAGCCAGGTGCAGGTGGCGAACCAGCGTGGCACGGTGACGCGTGCCAATCCTATGACGGCGATGGTGACGAATACCGATTCCGCGGCGATGCCGAAGAATGCGTTCGGGTAGCTCAGTCCGCCGAATTTCACGATTTCGGCCTGCCATGATTGGGCGACCGAGGAGCAGGACAATACCGCGTTGACGTCGCAGCCCAGTTGCTGGCCGGGGTTCCGCGCCAGTTTCAGCGTGTCTGCGCTCAATATGAACGATACGACCAATGCCGCGGCGGATGCCGCCAGCATCACCAGGTATGTCCAGGTGGCGCTGTGTCTCCAGCCGTGTGGCTTGAGATCGGTGTTTTCCGTTGCTTCGTCGCTCATGGATGCTGTTCCTTCCTCATTGAACCGGCTGCGGATGTTCCCTCATGCTGCGCAACGAGCTTAACAGTGGGTTACGATAGGGGTCATGACACGCTATGAGATTCCCGATGAGCCGCCTGAAACGGGGTGGGATATCCACTGCCATACCGTGTTTTCCGATGGGACGGAAACCCCGCAGGGCATGGTTTCGCTGGCATTGCGCAATGGGCTGGATGGCATTGCGATCACCGATCATGACACCAGTGCGGGTTGGGACGATGCCGCGGATGCTGCCGCCCGCGAAGGAATCGCACTGTTGCGGGGAACGGAGATCACGGCCGTATGCGGTTCGGTGAGCGTGCATATGCTTGGCTTGCAATATGATCCGGCGAACAAGCGGATCGCGGATATGTTTTCGACTACGAGACGTAAGCGTTTGCTGCGCACGCGGCATATGGTCGAACGCATGGCACAGGATTTTCCGATTACATGGCAGAAGGTCGAGCAGCAGGTCAAGGAGGGGAGCCGCACCACGGTGGGCAGGCCTCATATCGCGGACGCGCTGGTTGCGGCCGGCGTGTACCGGACGCGAAGCGAGGCGTTCGCCGGGGCGGTGAGTGCGCAATCGAAGTATTACATTCCCACGCCGTCGCCAACGGCACGGGAGGTGGTGGAGACCGTCAAACAGGCTGGCGGCGTGATCGTCATCGCGCATCCTGGCGATAGGCGTCGCAACGACACGTTACTGTCCGACGCGCAGATCGGCATGCTGGTCGATGCCGGATTGGATGGTCTCGAGGTGTGGCATCGCGGCAATCTTCCCGATCAGCGTCGCCGTTTGCTTGATCTTGCACGCAAGTATGGGCTGCTGGTGACCGGCGGGTCCGATTGGCATGGCGCAGGAAAGCTGAACGCGTTGGGGGAGAATCTGACCGATGCGGCCACGGTGGAACGGATCGTGGAACGAGGGGTGCTTGCACTCGTCTGAACGTCGGCTGGTGAGCCGGCTGTCTGGCCGGAGCTCTGCTGATATGCGTTGAGGGCGCCTTCCTGCTTACTGGCGGAAGGCGCCCTCAACGCATATGGTGCGCACATTGCCTGTGCGCTGGCGGTACAACCGATCAGAGTGCCCCGAAGCCGACGGCATGCTTGGTTTCGGAACCGACGATCGCATAGCCAAGGGCACCGGCGGGGACGATGATCCTGCGTCCCTTGTCGTCGTTCAGCACGATCGGCTTGTTCTCGGCTACTGCGGCGCTGATGGTGGCGTTGACGGCCTCTGCGGATTCCTCGGTGCTGAAGGTGACGGCGCGTGCCACGTTCTGAATGCCCAGTTCGATATCCATTGAAATGCTCCTTGGTTGGTTCGTATATGGCTATATTCTGCTCTGGTGTGGCGAAAACCACAGTGCTGATTACGCTTGCGGCGTGATATTCCGTTCGTTCGTCACATCCGACGCATCCAATCCGGTCTGCGCGTCATGCAGGGCGCGTTCCTCCCGCTCCAGCAGGGGGATCACCTCCGTTGCCGGCGCGTTGAGATCCGGAATGGAGAAACGTTGCGGCTGCTCGTTGTTCAGCGTGTTGCCGTTCGCCTGGTTCGCCACGATGTGGTGCTCGTTCGTGTCGTCGCTTACCACGCCTTCCCCGGGCGATACATGGGTGTTGCCGGTTGCGTCGTCCATCTGGCCGAGCGCGATGGTGGCCGAGGAGATGGGAGGAATGTCGGGCATCGGCGCGGATGCGAAATGCCCGCTTGCCGTGCTGTCGGAAGATGCGCCGGAATGAGTGGAGATGTTCGCGGAACCGGTGTTGTCCGGGTCGAGCGTGCTGTCGTCCGCATCGGCGAACCCGCTGCCCGAACGCATGCCGTTCTCATCGCCCTGAAGCAGCGTTCCGACCGTGATCGTGGAGGGGTGCTTGCCGGCGGACGGTTGTACCGTAGCGCCGTGGGATGCCTGAGTACCTCTTACACTCACGCCGAGCTGATGCGCGAGACGGTCCACCTGTGCCTTGAACTGGATGATCCGATCGTTGTCGGCATTGTTCAACGCACGGATGAAATCGCCTACCTGCTCCATCTGCACCCACAGGTTGGCGCGCAGCATGATCAGATCGTCAAGACGGTTGCCCATCATGCGCCCATACGCGGTAAGCACCGCGTTGCGACGTTCCTCATCAAGCTTTGAGAAGATCCAGGCCAGATCGCGTGCCGGGTCGTTGACCTGCATGTTCTGCCAATTGTTCACGGCGGTGATGGTGGATCCGCTGAAACGCACATCGCCGTCATCGAACCCGCCATGCACCATGCATGTCGAGAACGACCACAGCCCCTCCGTATCCATGATGCGCGCCCAGCTTGTGGTGATCTCGCTCGGCACATGGCCGGCATTGCGCAGCCGCCTGATCCAAGCGGTCAACTGAGCCCTGATCTGCCCTGTGACGAACACCGGGTAGCCCGCCTCCTGCATGAAATCCGTGCGCAGACGGTGGATTGCGCCGATGGCGGTTCCCATGGCGGAGCATTGCGTTGACGAAAGCACGTCAAGGGGCACTTCGGCACCATCCTGATGCATCATCACCATTACCGCGGTGTCTCCGGTCGGTCCCTTGGCATCGGTGCCGGGCACGAAGGTGAGCACGCGACCCAGCGAAAAGCCGAGTCCGCCCGATTCCCTTACCTCGCAGAGCGCACGCGACGCCTGTACGCGCGAAGCCAACAGTTGTCGTCCTTGATCGCTGTTGGTGGCGTACACGTCGTATACGGTGCCCGACGCGTCGCGCACCTGTGCTTGGTCGATGCCGTGCGCATGCGTGGTACCGGCGAATACGCCGGCCACGACGATGGAGGGCATGGCAGCCGAGGTCAGCGCCGCCATCATGAGTTCGTTTCGTTCAGTCACGCTTCCACACTAATACATGTGCGGCCCAGAGCGGCCAGACACGACCGAGGGTGGGCATCATGGCGCTGATTTCGCCGTCATGCCGCCGTATGTGGGCAGGCCGCTTGCCACAATGGGGTGCATGGACGAGCTGCTTGAAGGTTTGGATGATGCGCAGCTGGCTGCGGCGACGGCGCTGGAAGGCCCTGTACGTATTATCGCTGGCGCTGGCGCGGGCAAGACCCGTACGGTGACCCGGCGTATCGCCCATGCGTGCGCAAGCGGCCAATGGGATGCGTCGCGTGTGCTTGCGGTGACGTTCTCCGTCAAGGCGGCCGCTGAAATGCGGGTGCGTCTCGAATCCTTGGGCGTGGGTGGCCAGGTGACTGCGGCGACCTTCCACTCGGCGGCATTGCGGCAGCTTCGCCGTGTGTGGGCCGACGTGTGCGAGGCGCCGTTTCCACGATTGATTGAGGATGCGCGTGATATCACCATGCGCGCCATGCGCAGGGTGGGTCTTGCCGACAGGTTGGACGATATGACGGTTCGCGCGGTGCGCGACGAGATCAACTGGGCGAAGGTGTCGCTGGTGGCCCCAAGCGAGGTGGAACGTGTGGCGGCCGCCGTCGAACGCTGTATGCCGGCGGGGATCGACGCCTCGCATTTCGCCGATATCTACGACGCCTACGAGCTGGAGAAAACCGCGCGCGGCGAGATGGATTTCGATGACATTCTGCTCATGATGTGCCATGTGCTTGAGGAATTCGACGAGCCCGCCGCTCGGATCCGCCATGCCATCGGATGGCTTACCGTGGACGAATACCAGGACGTATCCCCGTTGCAGCACAGGCTGATGCGCTTGTGGCTGGGCGATAACCGCAATGTGTGTGTGGTGGGTGACCCGGCACAGACCATCTACTCGTTCGCCGGCGCATCCAGCTATGATCTGCTGGGTTTCGCCGACGAGTTCAAACCCCTGGCCGCCGATATCCGCTTGGACACGGATTATCGTTCCACGCCGCAGGTAGTGAACTATGCCAATCGCGTATTGGCGGCGTCCCCGGTGCGGCACGACTATCTGAAATTGCGCTCCGCTCGGGCCAACGGCAGCAGGGTGTCTCGCAATATCTACGAGACGGATCTGCTGGAGGCACAGGGGGTTGCCGCCCGTATCGCGAAATTGGTGGCGAACGGGGCGAACCCTTCGGATTGTGCGATTCTGACGCGAATCAACGCCCAACAGGCCGCCTGCTGCAGCGCATTGCGCACCGAACGGCTGGGGTATCGCGTCCGGCGTGATTCCGGCTGGGCATCGTCATCGCCGGTCGCGGATCTCGAGACGGCAGGGAAACTGGCGTTGGTCGAGACGATGCATGAACAGGATGACGCTGCGGTGCGTAAGCTCGGCCGTGTCACCGTATCCACGATCCACGCCGCAAAAGGCCTCGAATTCAAGCATGTGTTCGTGGTCGGCTGTTCGGAGGGGTTGCTGCCATACGGTTCCGCCCGCAACGGCGACGACTTGGAGGAGGAGCGGCGTCTGATGTATGTGGCCATCACACGAGCCGAAGATACGCTTCATATGTCGTATGCCCGTTCCAAAGACGGTATGGGCTCCCAGCAGCGTGTGCTGAGCCGTTTCCTCAGCTGACGGGGTAGCCGGGTGGCTCCGGCGGCGCATACCCATGCCACGCATAAGCGTTGTGTTGGCAGTGGCGTATATCAGAGGTAACGCGCGGTAGAGCGCAGAAGGCAACACAAGGTGTGAAGCCGTTGCGTCCTACCGCGCGTTACGGATGAACGAGTGTGGGATCAGCTGTCTTCCTCGCCAAGCAGCTTGGAAAGTTCGGCGTCCCAATCATTGCCGCCGGAAGGCGGGTCGGTGGGATTCTGCGAGTTGGGGGCAGTACCGTTTGCCCCGCCATCCAAGGACGGCAGCATGTCCGGGTGAGTCCATTTGGCGTCTCGTGCCTCCGGGCCGTCGGCGGCGGTGATCATGGACCATAGGTCGGCGGCTTCGCGCATGCGCTTGGGGCGAAGTTCCAATCCCAGCAGGCTTTCGAACGTGCGCTCGGCAGGCCCGCCTGTGGCGCGTTCGCGGCGAGCCATTTCGGTGAGCTGTTCGATATGCGGCAGATGCGCCATGCCGGCCCTCCAGACCACGCAATCCACCCATCCCTCGACCAGCGCCAGCAGTGACTCGATCGATGCCATGGCCTCACGCTGCTCCGGGGTATCGGGAATTCCCACCTTGGTGAGGTTGACCGCATTGGAGATGGAATCGGGGTCGAGGCTTTCGGCGTCGCGCAGCTGTTCTTCCATCGCATCCAGATCGATGGAGATGCCGCGGGCGTATTTGCCGATCAGTGCTTCGAAGCGTGGCATCAGCCATGGAACCGCCGAGAACAGGCGTGCGTGCGCGGCCTCGCGTAGGGCGAGGAACGTCATCACTTCATCCTGTGGAATCGGATCGGGCTGGACGATTTCGTTGAACAGCGCCTCGGTCTGCGCGTCCATCGCGCTGTGCTGCTCGCCGGCGGATGCATCGGCGTCGGCCTTATCGGTCTTTGCATCTGCTGCGGTTTCCTCCTCGGAGATGTTGCCGAAGGAATCCTCCACATTGCTGTTCAACGATGCGGTGTATTCCTCGATGTTCTGCGCGATCAGCGCGCCGGCTGGATTGGACAGCAGCGCGATGCCCTGATCGAAACCGCCGTGCACTTCCCGGCTGAGCACGCCGGCGGCGTGGCCGAGCTGCATGGCGAATGACGTATTGCCCAGCAATTTGATCAGCTGTGCAGGGTCCTTCATGCCTTCGGGAATCGGAATCGGCACCGGACCGGCGAACATGCCGGCGATTTCGCCGTTGAAGGAATCTCCCAGACGTTCGGAGATCACCGAGGCCAGTGCATCTCCCATCGAAGCGGCGATCGGTGCGGCGAATTTCGCCCATGCGTCCAATGTGCCTTCAACCCATCCGGCGCGGGTCAAAGCCTGCGGGTCACCGCTCGGCGGTGCGAATTCGCAGGCACTGTCGAGCCATAGATTCGCCTCGCTCATGGCTTTGCGCACGGCCGCGCCCTCTTCGGCGCTGACAGTAGTGCGCGAGCCGTCCGCGTTGGCTCGTTGCAAGGCCAGCGATTTCGCCAGCTTGATGTTGATGGGGCCGTCCTGCACGGTCTGCTGCATTTCGTTGACGGTATTGAGTCCTCCGACGGTGAACGCGTTCATCAGCTGCTGCACTTCGGCCGGGTTGGGCAGTGTGCTCGGATCCTGGCTGAGCAACTGTTCGCGAATCGAATCGGGAAGCTGGGAAATCTGCTGCCAGACAGCGTCGCCCTGCTCCTTGCCGAAGCAGGTGATAAGCCAATCGTGAAATGCGTTCTCGTCCATGGTGGAGGTCCTTAGATCCCTGCGGATGTGTGGTCGGTGCGCATGCTGGCGCACGCGTCTTGTGGTACTCATATTAGGGTGTGCCGTCCACTTAATATACGCATTGCCATTGCTGACGGCATAGGTTTTACAGGATTCCCATGCGTGCGCACATAATATGCACATATCGATGGCGCTTCGGCTGTTTGATCTGCCGGCCTTTCCCAAGCGTCAGTGCCCACCATCCGGATCCGTCTTGGTCGTTCAGCGCACCTGTGTAGTATGCACGGTATGTCGCATACCTCAATACCCTCACGTATCGCACGGTATTTCCGTGCGCGTTCGCCGCGCTATCTGGCCGGTCTGATCGCAGTGGCGCTTTCCGTGGTGGTGCTGTGCCTGCCCAGCGCCTATTCGGTGGAAATGCCCGGCCCCACGCAGAACGTGCTTGGTTCCAGCGACGGCAAGCAGATCATCGCCGTTTCCCAAGCGCATACGTACCGGAGCCGGGGCAAGCTGCTGCTGACCACGGTGAATGCCAGCGGACTGCCCGGCTATCCGGTCACCAATGCGGAAGTGGTGTGGGCGCTGTTCGACCCCCATGCCGTGGTGATGCCGCGTGAAGTGGTGGTTCCGACCGGGCAGACTGCGGAGGAATACGAGGCCGAAAGCGCCACGGAGATGAAGGATTCGCAAAACAGCGCCGTCAAGGCTGCGAAGAACATGCTCAGAAAGCGTGGAATCGATGTAGCCGACGCCCAGGTGTCCATGCATGTGGACGATATCGGCGGCCCGTCCGCCGGCATGATGTACACGCTCGGTCTGATCGACAAGCTTACCTCCCAGGATGAGACCGGCGGCAAGACCATTGCCGGCACTGGCACCATCAACGCCAAGGGGACGGTGGGCGAGATCGGCGGCATCAGATTGAAGATGCTTGGAGCCAAACGCGACGGGGCCACATGGTTTTTGGCTCCCCGAGGCAATTGCGACGAAGTGGTCGGCCACGTTCCCAGCGGGTTGCGCGATGTGGCTGTTTCCACCATCGACGATGCCTATGATGCCGTCGTGGCCATAGGCAAGGGCAAGGGCGCATCGCTGCCGCATTGCACGGTCGATACCGACGTGGAGAAAACGAAATAGAAAAATGTGAACAGATCACACGTATTTCGTCACATGTTGCTATTCTTGGGCTTTGTGAATCAAACGGCATCACAGAACGCTGAAGAGTTTGGATTTGAACGCGGCGACATCGTGCAGGAATGGTTGTGGGATGACGACGTGGATGACTCCATCCGAGAGAAGATTGAAGAACTGACTGGCGAAGAGCTTGTCGATGAGGATTACGATTCCGCTGTAGACGGAGTAATCCTGTGGTGGCGGGATGGCGACGATGAGGATGCGCTTTCGGACACCATCGTTGACGCCTACGCCGTGCTCGGCAATGACGGGCCGTTATGGGTGCTTACCCCGAAGCCGGGGCGTCCGGGGGCGCCAAGCTCCAGCACCGTGCAATCCGCGGCCAAGACCGCCGGCATGAATGCGGCGACTCCATTGACGGTGAGCGGCGATTGGAACGGCATTCGCCTGCGCGCCTACGGCAGGGGAAGGTGAGCCGAGGCTCACTGTCTTTTGTGGGGTGAACGGTTTATAGACGTTATAGGAGCGGCCTTCGGGTCGCTCTTTTCATATGTGGCGAAGAATGGTCGATTCGGATGTTTCGCCACGAATGGCGGTTGGTCCGGACGGGGGCGGAGGGGAGTGGCGATTCCGCTCGAAGAGGCCTCCACCTCGTATATCTCGTATATTGTGCGTGGAATCATAAAAAGAGCCCGCCAGCCAACGCTTGACGGACCCACTGCGAATCGTGGGCGATGAGGGACTCGAACCCCCGACATCCACCGTGTAAAGGTGGCGCTCTAACCAACTGAGCTAATCGCCCGCTCTCCAATACCATAGCGTAACCCTTGACGAATGCGTGGTGAATGCGGCAAAAGGGCGGAATATACGGCGAGTTGAGCATTCGGCATGGCATAGCGTCTCAACGCCCACGTACAGTGGAACAGAGTATGTTTGTTCCTCTAGGAGGTCGGTAGACTATGGCTCAGCAGTCTGAAGCTTCAATCCCCAGGGCCGGGAAGCGCAAGTGGGGGTACGATCCCGGTCAAGTGGATGAGTTTCTGGAGCACGCACACGCGTTGTATGACGGCGATGGCGTGCAGCTGACGCAGCGCGACATCCAAAACGTTTCTTTTGACTTGACCCGAGGCGGTTACGTTATTGCGCAGGTCGACGCGGCACTGGCGCGATTGGAGCGTGCGGTGGTCGATAAGCAGACCGCCTGCGAGATCTCCCAGCATGGCCGCGTCGCGTGGAAGGCACAGACCGAAGACCTGTATCATGACGTCGCCCGTCACGTCGGTCGCGCGAATGGCGAGCGGTTCAGCTCCGGCAAGCCGCATGTGCCGTCCTATGACCGCAAGCAGGTCGATAAGCTCGCCGATAGGATCGTGGACAAGTGCGCGGCGGAGCTGGGCATCGACGGCATCTCCAAAGAGGATGTGAAGGGGTTCGACAAGATCACCGCGGAGGCGGTTGCCAATTCCGTGTTCACCCAGCGCAAGGGCAAGAAGGGGTATGACGAGCGTCAGGTCGATTATTTCCTGAACTCCTGCGTGCAGCTGCTGAGCCGTATCGAATCCTATGGTCGTATCTCCGACCGCATCGCCCCCAACGAGGGTGAGAAATCCGAAGTGCCGGCTATGGCGGCTGTCGCCCCGGCCGTTTCCGCGGCTGCGGCCGGCACGGACGCGCCGCTGATCTCCGCAGACGCCCAATTCCAGTCCGCGGTCAGCGAATTGTTGAACACTCCGGAACCCACCTCGGTGAGCACCGGCGACAGCTTCAGCGAAGTCAGCCAGGCCGAGCAGAGCCTCTTCTCCCAGCCTGTGCAGCAGTCCATATTCGACCAGGCGGCGGAACCGGTGCAGTCTGCCGGCAATGTTTCCACGTCGAGCATCTTCCCTGCTCAGGGTTCGGACGAGAACAACACGGCGATTCCGCCATCCTTTGCACCGCCAGTCGTCAACACCGATCATGCCGAGGCTGCGGCTGCGCAATCGCAGCAGCAGATGGCCGACGAGCCGAGCGCGACTTCCTCCGCTTCGATATTCGCCCCTGCCGAGTCCGTCAATCCGATTCCGCAGCAGGAACGCACACCGCTGCCGTCCTTCGAGCCGGCCGCGCAGTCGCATCCGGTCGAAGCCCCGGCTGTGGAAGCGCCTGCGGCATTCGCGCCGTCTTCCGCGGCCCCGGAGCCCTTCGCTCCGGCACCCGATTCCATATTCGCACCGCCACGCCAGACGGCACCGGCCCCGACAGGCACGACGGCACCGGCTGCACAGCCCACCCGCGTCAACGCTTCACTGGCCTCCCTGGCGCATATGGCCGAGGTCTCCCAGGAGCTCCCCAGGATCGAAGAGAAAAGCTTCGTGCCCAAGGTGCCGAGTCTTGATGCCCCCAGCCCGTTCGCGTCCACATCGTTCCCAAGCTTCGCGCCCGCCGGGGATGAAACCCCGCAGACCGTTCACCAGAACGATGATGGCAATGGCGGCAACGGTGCCGACGGCACCGACAATGGCGTGAAATTCGATTTCACCTTCCCCGGCGCCGATATTCCCGATCTGTCGTTCCCGACTTTCGACAACGAAAAGAAAGAGCAGTGATTCACAGCAATACCGTGGTCGTTCTTGGGTCCACCGGCTCCATCGGCACTCAAGGGCTTGACGTTATCTCCAGACATCCGGAACGTTTCACCGTAAGCGGTTTGGCCGCGGGCGGCGCCCATATCGAGCTGCTTGCCCAGCAGGCCGCGCAATTCCACGTTCCATTGGTCGCGGTGTTCGACAGGCAGGCCGCCAAGCCGCTGCGCGAGGCGCTTGACCAGGCGGGAGCCCACGGCACCCAGATTCAGGCGGGTCCTGAAGCGGTAATCGGATTGGCCGGTTCCGGAGCCGACGTGGTGTTGAACGGCATTACCGGTTCCATCGGCTTGGAGCCTTCCATTGCGGCGCTGCAGGCAGGATCCCAGCTGGCTCTTGCCAATAAGGAATCCGTTGTGGCTGGCGGTCATCTGCTGTTCGGCGCGCAGATTCGCGACCGGCAGATCAATCCCGTCGACTCCGAGCATTCCGCCATCTGGCAGTCCTTGCGTTCCGGCACGCATGCCGAAGTGTCCAAGCTTATCGTCACGGCATCCGGCGGCCCGTTCCGAGGCTGGAAGCGCGATCAGATGACCGATATCACACCCGAGCAGGCGCTGAACCACCCGACCTGGCATATGGGACCGGTGGTCACCATCAATTCGTCCACCTTGATGAACAAGGGTTTGGAGGTCATCGAGGCAAGCCGTCTGTTCGATATTCCGCCGGATCGCATCGAAGTGACCGTGCACCCGCAGTCCATCGTGCATTCCATGGTGGAATTCGTCGACGGCGCCACCATCAGCCAGGCATCGCCGCCCGACATGCGTCTGCCTATCGCGCTCGGTCTGTCCGCGCCGGACCGTCTGGGCGATGTCGCCGCGGCATGCGACTGGACCAAAGCCGCGCAGTGGACCTTCGAGCCGTTGGACGATGAGGCGTTCCCCGCGGTCTCCCTTGCCCGGCATTGCCTTGCCGCTTCGGAGAAGCATACCGCCGTGCTGAACGCGGCCAATGAACAGGCTGTGCACGCTTTTCTCGATCATCGTTTGCCATATCTGGGCATTGTGGACACGGTCAAGGCCGTGCTCGACGCGATGGACGGCGAACTGCGTGGCGCCCCGCTGTTCAAGGACGTGGAGGAAATGGGTCAAGTCGAGCGGGAAGCTCGACGCCGTGCCGATGATTTGATAAACCGTCAACAGTGACTGGATGCAGGTGAGCGAACTCTGCATCTGGAATTGTTCGTCATCGTCAAGAATTGCGAGTAGAAGAAACCTATGGCAGAAATCGAAAAGCCGTTCCGCCCGACCGGCGACCCCATTGCCCTGACCAGTGAAAGCCCGTTGCATCCGCGCCGCACATCCCGCCGCATTATGGTCGGCCCGGTGCCGGTTGGTGGCGGAGCGCCGATTTCCGTACAATCCATGACCAATACGGTCACTGCCGATGTTCCCGCCACGTTGCGGCAGATTGCCGAGCTCACCGCGGCGGGCTGCGATATCGTCAGAGTCGCGGTGCCTAGTCAGGATGATGCCGACGCATTGCCGGAAATCTGCGCGAAGTCGCCGATTCCGGTGATCGCCGATATTCATTTCCAAAGCAAATACGTGTTCCAGGCCATCGATGCCGGCTGTGCAGCGGTACGCGTGAACCCGGGCAACATCCGCAAGTTCGATGAGGTCGGCCCGTCCATCTGCAAGGCCGCGACGGATGCCGGCATCTCCCTGCGCATCGGCGTGAACGCCGGTTCGCTCGACAAGGAACTGTATGCCAAATACGGTGGCCCGACCCCCGAAGCCCTGGTCGCATCGGCGCTGAAGGAAGCGCACATGTTCGAGGACGTAGGCTTCCACGATTTCAAAATCTCGGTGAAGCACCACGATGTCATCACCATGGTGCAGACCTATCGACTGCTCGCATCCAAAGGCGACTGGCCGTTGCATCTCGGCGTGACCGAGGCAGGGCCGGCTTGGCAGGGCACCATCAAATCCTGTCTGGCGTTCGGCGCGCTGCTTGCCGAAGGTATTGGCGACACCATCCGCGTTTCGCTGTCCGCACCTCCCGTCGAAGAGGTGAAGGTCGGTTGCAAACTGCTCGAATACATGGGATTGCGCCCACGCAAGTTCGACATCATCTCCTGCCCGAGCTGCGGCCGTGCACAGGTGGATGTGATTCAGCTCGCCTCCGCCGTGACCGAAGGGTTGAAGGATGTGACCGCGCCGATTCGCGTGGCTGTGATGGGATGCATCGTCAACGGCCCAGGCGAGGCGCGCGAAGCCGATTTGGGTGTGGCCTCCGGCAATGGCAAGGGGCAGATCTTCATCAAGGGCAAGGTGATCGAAACCGTGCCTGAAGACCAGATTGTTGAGACGCTCCTGAACAAGGCGCAGGAAATCGCGGCGCAAATGGAAGCGGACGGCCAGGTTCCGGTCAATTCCACCGGTCCGGTCGTGGTACCCATCCAGAATCCCGGGCACTGACGGCGCAGCGGACCGTACGGCATCGGTTACGTTCGCTTTTACCCCCCTCCAATCCGGCATGAGCCAGGTTGGAGGGGCTCTTTACAATGAAACCTGTGTTGAACAGCAGTCAAGCATCAGATATGCGCTCCCGGCCTTGGACGATAGGGCACCGGATTGCAGTTGGCCTGCCGATCGTCATCGTGATGATGGGATTGCTGATTGGCATATCCAGTCTCACCACCGTGCCATGGAACAATAATCCGACCGGTCAGACCATTGCCTCGCTGACGAATGACACCGCAGTCACATTCGCTTCGGCGGACGGCGGCAACGCCGATCTGAGCAAGCCTGGCGACTATAAGGTCGCGGAGCGTGCGCTCAGCATTACGGTGGATCGCAACGGCAGACAGATCGGCGGCGCGCGTGCCGTGAAAGTCGATGAAAGCGCCGACGGCACATGGCAGGTAAACGGCAAAGGCAAAGACTGCAAACAGACCATTACCGTACTGATCCGTGAGCCCGTCGGGGCGACCGGCGCACGCCCGGGGGCAGTGTTCATGCATGGCGCGGGATTCGGCACCGCCTATAACTCCTTCGGCGATGTGGCGCAGACGCTCGCCTCGGCAGGATTGGTCACCGCCGTGATCGACAAGCCGGTATGGGACACCACCGACGTGAATCGCGACTACCCGGCTTCGGCCCGCGTCTATGACGATGTGGTCAACCTGCTTCGTGGAATGGACAACGTCGACGCCGCCAACGTCGGCATCTACGCCACATCCGAATCCACATGGATCTCGCAATACCTGCTGAGGGACGATCCCGACATCGCATTCCAGGTGCTGCTCAGCCCCATGGTGTTCAGTCCACGCGAATCATTGGGTTTCTTCGTTTCGCAGGATTTTGCGTTGGCCGGGGCGAATGAAGGGTACCAGTCGATTGTGCGCCGGGTGTTCAGCGCGGACACCGCGATGCTCGGATTGACGAATTTCGACCTCGACCTTCCCGAATCGAACGCCTACTCGATTCCGACGCTTGTAGCCTACGGTTCCAAGGATGTGATGACCGCACAGGTCGAAGGCGTCAAGCGCATATTCGCCAAAGCGCACGAAGCCGGCAACTGGGATGTGACCGTACGCAGCTACCCGGTGGCCAACCATGTGCTCAGACTCGGCGACGAGGCCCAAACGGGAACCCTGCTCGCCGACGAATACCTTACCGATATGACCGCATGGGTGGAAGGCACGGTGAACGGGTTGGACCAGACCAGCGAACGCGTGGCCGGCAACTCCATCTTCCAATCCATCGCCGTACCGCAGGAACTGCAACCCAGACGCGCCGGAACCGTATACGGGATCATATTGCATGTCAGCATGCTGCTTCTGCTGGCAGTCACCGGCATCATGTGGCTGATCGCGCTGGCGCGTTGGATTCGAGGGCGTATGTCCGGTACGCGTCATCCGCTGGGATTCGCCCATCGACTCGACAACGCGCTGATCATACTCACCGCGACCACGGTCGGCACATTACTGCTGTTCATAGCGGGACTGTCCCAGGTGATTATGGCAGTGGTGCACCTGGCGTGGGGCGCGGCATCCACCGACGACCCGGGTATGATCGGCTGGAGCTGGCCGGTGATCAAAGCGGTGTGCGCATTCGTTGTGCTGGCATGGTCGCTTGTATTCACGCGTCTGATCGAAGCGGCCTGGCGCCAAGGCATATTGCGTTGGCCGTTGCGGGGCGAACCCATTCGCAGAATGGTGCGTGGCGAGGAACCGGTAATCGCCTCGACCCGGTTCGCACGTGTGCTGTTCTGGCTGACCTTCGCAACGATGATGTACATCCTGTTCTTCTTCGCCTTCTGGGGTCTGTTCGTATACTAGGGGAGCGAATCATGGCTTTATATCATGATGAAGGCGTGGTGTTGCGTACCGCCAAACTCGGCGAGGCCGATCGCATCATCACATTGCTTACCCGCGATCACGGCAAGGTGCGCGCCGTCGCCAAAGGCGTGCGAAGGGCTAAATCACGCTTCGGAGGCAGACTCGAACCGTTCATGCGAGTGGATGTGCTTATCGCCGAAGGGCGCACGCTGGACACGATTTCGCAGGTCGAATCCATATCCGCTTATGCCGGGCCGATCTGCGCCGACTACGACTCCTATACCGCGGCCAACGTTATCGCCGAGACCGCGGACAAACTCGCATCGGCCGAAAACGAGCGTGTCACCGCGCAATACCGTCTGCTTGCCGGAGCGTTGAACGCGTTGGCCACGCATGCGCACGGCCCCGAACTCATTTCGGCATCCTATGTGATGCGTGCGCTGTCACTTGCGGGTTGGACCCCGCGACTCGCTTCATGCATGGTGTGCGACAGCCGTGAGATCACGCATTTCTCCGTACCGGACGGCGGTGCGTTATGTGCCACGCACCATACGCCGCGTTCGGAACCGATCCCATTGCCAGTCCGCGCTGAATTGGAAGCCCTGATGAACGGCGACTGGCGCGAACTCGAGGGGGTGCGCGAGCCGATGCCGCAAACGCGTGCGATCATCGAGGAATGGGCCGAATACTATCTTGAACGGCCGTTACGTTCACTGCGTGTCATGGGAGCATGAACATGGCTGCTGCCGCTGCTGGCGCTGTTCGTTCCGTTGGGCTTGCTACATTGGGGGATTATGGCTTTTGAAAACGTCGACTACACTTCGCTGAGCATTCCGGCAGCGCCTTTTTCCGATCCTTCGCGTATTCCTGATTTCCCCAAGAACAAAGTTCCACGCCATGTGGGCGTGATCATGGACGGTAACGGCCGTTGGGCCCAGCAGCGTGGCCTGATTCGCACCGATGGGCATCAGGCCGCGGAACCGGTGGTATTCGACACGATCGCTGGTGCCATCGAGGCTGGCGTGCGTTACCTGTCGTTGTATACGTTCTCCACTGAAAACTGGAAGCGCAGCCCGCAGGAGGTGCGTTTCCTTATGGGCTTCTCGCGCGACATCATCCATCGCCGCGTCGATCAGATGAACGAATGGGGTGTGCGCGTGCGTTGGTCCGGGCGCCGTCCGAAGCTGTGGAAGTCCGTGATCGACGAGCTGGAAGTGGCGCAGGAGAAGACCAAGAAGAACAAGACCATCGACGTGGTGTTCTGCCTGAACTACGGTGGCCGCGCCGAAATTGCGGACGCCTGTGCCGCGATTGCGCGAGAGGTGCGTGACGGCAAGATCTCCGGCGATCGTGTGACGGAGAAGATGATTGCCGAGCACCTGTACAATCCGGATATTCCCGATTGCGATCTGGTGATCCGTACGTCCGGCGAACAACGCACCTCCAACTTCCTGCCGTGGGAGGCGGCCTACGCCGAACTTGATTTCGTGCCCGAACTGTTCCCGGATTGCGGCCGTGAGGTGCTGTGGCGCTCCATCGACCATTACGTCCACCGTGATCGCAGATTCGGCGGCGTGAAGAAGTGATATAACACTGCCGGCGGGCGGCTGATGCGTTTCGACGCGTCGCCGCCCGTTTGTTATGTCCGCTTGTATCGCTTGTGCTCGCTCGTACCTTCGCCTGTATTCACCCATATCTTCTCTGTTTTCCTTTGTTCTTCTCTGTCCTTCTCTGTCCTTCTCTGTCCTCTCGTTCTTGTCCGTTCTCATCTCTCAGTCCCGCCATCTGTCCCCGTCTCCCTGTCTGTTCCCTGCCATCCTGCTCAGCACTCAACTTCAGCATCCAATCCCGTCCGCACACAATCCGTACATTCGCTCCCACTGGGCGGTTCATTTGGACGAAATCGGGCAATTGACTACCCATCTGGACGAAATCGGGGCCGAATTCGTCCATTTCGACCACCCAATCACGGATTTCGTCCGAATGAACCGCACAGCCATGCAACGCATCCGCGCATCCGATCACCAACGCGACTTGTTCTCGGGCAAGGCAAACGTTTAGACTGCGCAAATGGGTGAAAAAGAGCAACATCATTCCTTGAATCTCCTGATTGCGAAGGCGCAGCGGGAACGATGCTGCATGCGGCCGTTCTGGGACACCGACATCAAGGTGGTCGCGCGGCGCGTCAGACAGGGGAACATCGTGCGGGTTCATCGCGGTCTGTACGCGGTGAAGGAGTATTGGGAACGGCTGGATCCGCTCGAACAGGTCCGCCACATCATGCGCTCATTGGGGCGATGGCATGAGCAATGGGTGTTCTGCGGGGCAAGCGCGGCGATCATGCATGGCTTGGAGTGCTCATACCGGCAATCGCGTCCGATTCATGTTGCGGTGGGCAAAAGCAGACGCGCGAAGAACCAGGCGACGATACGGTATCACGCGCTGACTGATTCCGACGCGGTGGTCATCGATGGTGTGAAAGTGACATCGATCCAACGCACGCTTGTCGATTGCGCGGCAATGATGCCGTTTCGCTACGCGTTGTCGCCGATTGATGCCGCGCTGCGTCAAGGGCGGATCAGCAAAGAGCTGCTGTTGGCGTATGTGGATTCCCTGCCGATGCTCCGCGATCGTGAGCGTGTGCGCGCCGTACTCGCCATGGGCGATGGCAGAAGCGAGAACGGCGGTGAATCGGAATGCCGCGCGGTGCTGCAGGAAATGGGATTCCCGGTGCACCGTCTCCAGGTTGAATTCCCGTGCCGGGCGCATCCCGGCCGCGTGCACAGAGTGGATTTCCTATGGGTGCGCGAGGACGGCACCTTGGTTGCCGGGGAGCTCGATGGGGTGTGCAAATTCATGGATCCGTCGATGACTTCGGGACGTGCGGTCAAGCAGGTTGTGGATGCTGAGCGAGAGCGGCAGGAGTGCCTCAGACGGAGCGGGGTGGATATGGTGCGCATGTACTACTCGGACTTGGACAATCCACGGGTGCTGACGAGGCGCTTGGAGGAGGCTCGTGTGCCACGACGGATGCCGGGAACGTGGCTTATGCGCGGGCTGTGCGGTCGAAATGGACGGAATTGGGGCTGATTTCGTCCATTTCGACCGTTAAATCACGGATTTCGTCCGAATGGACCGCACAGTGGGGTGGAGGGGCGGACACTAGCGAACCGGAATCAGCCGAGAATGCCGCCTATGCGCGCCGTGAACTCGCTTACGAAGCGTTCGGCGTCGACACGCAGCGCCACGTGCACACGCGGCGCCAACGGGTCGATCAGCCCCTCCGGGTCTCCGATGGTGCGGCCGCGCGTACCATGGAAGTCGCCGGTCTGCGTCTCGACCTTCATCGGCAGGTCAATGCAGGAGACCAGCGTTTGGTCGAGGGCCACGGCTGCGGCAAGCGGGTCATGCAGCGGCATGCCTGCAGAGAAGAGACGCGCATCGGCCTTGAGGTTGGCGGCAATGGAGAAGTCGGCGATATCGGCGAGGAACCGTAGTGCCCGCGGGCTCAACGCATGTTGTGAGGTTGCGGAATGTGCAGGGGAATCGACCGGTATAGCGCCGTTCGACTGTTCCGACAGAGCAGCCGCATTCCTCCAACGTTGTGTGGCTTCGCCGCCCAGCAGGCACTGATGTGTCACATCCAGACCGACCATGGTGATGTCCGCGCCGGAATGGAACACACGATTCGCAGCTTCCGGATCCTGAATGATATTTGTTTCGGCGGTCAGATCCCAGCAGTTGCCTTCCTGGGTGAGCGTACCGCCCATCATCACCAGTCTGAGCTTACCTGCGATGTCGGGTGCAGCCTGCAACGCCGCGTCGATGTCGGTCAGAGGGCCGGTCGCAACGACAGTGACGTCATTGCCGTAACGGCGGACCGTGTCGATAATGAACTGCACGCCGGCAGGCAGAGCGGGGGAGTACCGAACATCTGCAGTGGCCGTGGTGCGATTACGGGAATCGTCGTGTGTTTCGCACTGGTCGGATGCGAATGAGAGGGAGAACGAATCGACTGCGGGATTCGCGTGCGGGTCGTGTACGTCGTACCCGCCAACGGAGATCAGACTGCGTATTGCGTGAACGTCCGTTTCAGGTGGATCAGCTATCCGGCATTCCTGTCTGTGCCCATATGCGTCCGTCTTGGGCGAATCGGACATTGAACCCGGCATATGCCAATCCGCAGACGGTCCGAAACCGCCCAGCCCGTCCGTGCCATGGAACTGCGCGCAGCCGGCATCGGGAATGAACGCGGCCGCCCATGAGGGAGCCTGCGAGCCGCGCATCACCGGAACATCGTGAAGTTCCAGCAGTTCCAGTACATACGCCGTGTTCCGTACTGCCATATCCGTGGCGACGTTGCCGTATGTGCCGATTGCGCCGAGCAGCTCGGCGTCGTTGAATGTCGCAAGATAGGCGAGGGCAAGGGCGTCGTCGATGCCGGTGTCCATGTCAAGAATGAGTTTGTGAGAGCCCATGGCATGCTTCTTTCTTCAATATTGGCTTGATACCAGCATAGAGAGCGAAAACAGGCGTGGCATATCGCGAATGCAAAACGATACGCCACGCCCGATTCTGAACAAACGGATTACCTGAGCAGACTACCTGAACAGGCTATTTCAGGAATTCGTCGGTGGAGATGTCCTTCGCCTGTGGGGCAGTGTGAATCACCTTGTCATGCGAATCGGTGTAGGCGTTCTCCTGAGCGAGAAAGTCGAAATACTGTTGTGCGCCCTTGACATCGTTGGTACCGAATGTGAACGAGCCGTCCTTGATGTCGGCGGCGTCACCCCAATACTGCCTGTCCACGATGGTTTTCATGCTCTTCTTGACGAAAGCGATCTTCAGATTCGCTTCCGGAGCCTCCTTCACCAGGATTTCAGCTGCATCGTTCGGGTGCGCGTACGCGTATTCATAGCCTTTTTTGGCGGCTTGCACGAATTTCTTCACCAGACCTGGATTGGAGGAGATGGTCTTGTCGCTGGTGATCACGCCGATGGTGTCCGCGTTGCCAGGCACGCCATAATCCGGCTCGGCGAAGCAGTTGAGCTTAGGGCCATACATGTCGGCCTGCACGCCCTCCCATGTGGCGTAGAATCCGCCGAAATCAGCCTTGCCGCTTGACAGTGTCTGGAAGGTGGATGTGCCGACGGTTACCTTGTCAAAGTCGCCTTTGCCACCGTCGCTTTGAATCATACGGCGGATCACCGCATCGGATTCGTTCGAGCCGAACGTGGCGAAGGTCTTACCATCGAAGTCCTTCGGGGACTTGATCGAGGTGTTCGATGCGAGCGAGCACCAGATGGCGCTCGGCTTCTGCTGCACCTGCATGACCTGCTTGATCTTGGCGCCCTTGGTGGTGTACATGCCTACGTTGGTCAGATTCGACAACGCGAAGTCGGCCTGGCCGTTGTTCACCGCCTGTTCGGCACCGGCCTGTGCCACGGCCACGATGTCCACGTCAAGCCCGGCCTGCTTGAAGTAGCCCTTGTTTTTGGCTACGTACACGCCGATGTGGTTGGTGTCTGGCGCCCAGGACAGCATGAACGTGACCTTCTTAAGTCCGGTGCCTTCGCCATCGGTGCTATTGGCCTGCCCGCATGCCGCCACGCCAAGGAGCATGGCGATGGCACCAATCATGGCGACTACTTTGCGTGCGATTGCTGTGCTGAAGATGCTGTTCTTCATATCTTGCGATTTCCCTTGAATCTTGCTTCTCTACCGTTTTCTAGGGATAAAGCTGCGGGCGGGGTTCGGGCAGAAAACGGTACGAAGGGCCCTAGGCCCCCGCTCGTCCAATGCCCCCGGCGTTCCTTGTGATGCCTGCCGCCGGACGGTTGCCCGTACAGCGCCGAAAGCGTGGAACATTGCCGGTTTGCCACACACTGGCTAAACAGCGGTTTTCATTATACGGCTCGTTCCGACGTGGAAGGAGCGCTTGGCCGCATTCACTGTCCGGCGTCCGGATCGTCATCGCTACCGGTTGAGCCGAGCAGCACTCGTTCGCTCAGGTTCACCAGGCACATGAGGATGCCGGTGATTGCGATAATGACCAGCGTGGCCGAGAAGATGAGTGGCGTGCGGAACGAATTGTATGCGGCCTGCAACCAGATGCCGAGTCCGCCGCGTGCACCCAAGTATTCGGCGGTGGCTGCGGTGGCGTAGATGTATGCGGCGGAGACGCGGATGCCGCCGTAGATCTGCCGTGCGGCGACGCGCAGTTTCACATGCCATAGCGTCCATGTGCGGGTTGCGCCGCAGGTCAGCGCCACGTCGGAATAGAACGTGGGCACCGCTTCAAGGCCGCGTATTGTCTGCACGGCGATGGGGAACAGGCCGAATATGGCGACGATGACGATTTTGCCGGATATCTCGAAACCGAACCAGATGAGGAACAGTGGCGCGATGGAGATCAGTGGCATGGTCTGTGCAGCGGAGAGCAGCGGGAACAGTGCCGCGTTCGCAATACGCGAGCAGTAGAGCAGTATGCCGATCAGAATACCGAGCATGACGGCGAGCAGGAATCCGACGCTTCCTTCAAGAAGCGTGATGCGCGTGGCAGGCCAGAGCGTCGGCCATGTTTCGACGGTCGCCTGCGCGATTTCGCTGGGGGAGGGGATCATCGTCGCGGGTACGTGCGCGAGCCGCACCCATGCCTCCCAGACGACGAGCAGCAGCACCACCGTCACAAGCGTGGGGATACGGCGTCTGAACATCTTGATCAATGTGCCCCGAGTGTTCCGAACGTGGTTCCCGACCATCGTTCACCTTGCTTTCTGCGCCGAAGTGGGCGCGCACGCGGCCGACGGCGAGAAACCAGTAAGGTGAGGAGCCTGTTCGCGCATCGGCCAGAAACCTGTAATCCAGCAGGCCAGTATAGGGCAGGTGCGCGAATATGGGTGAGTCGTGGCGGTGCTGCCCGCCGCACAAGGCGGTCCATTTGGACGTTTCTACGCACAGGGCGGTCCATTTGGACGAAATCAACCCGGATTTCGTCCAAATGGACCGCCCAGTGGTGTGCGTTTACTGCTGTGGGGCTCGTAATGAGCCTCGAATCACTCCAATCCGATGGACTTCAGATGGTGCAGCTTCATGGATTCGACCTTCAGCGTGCCGGATTCGGCAACCAGCTTGATGGCACGCGGGCCTTCGGATGCGTAGCTGTAGGAGCTCATAGCCTGGCGTCCGTCGTTCACGTATACTTCCACGCAGCCACGATCCACGTACACGCGCAGCTTGAGCTTGCCGGATGCCAGTTCCTCGGCGGACAGCGGCGCCGTACGGTAGCCGCGGTCGCCTCGGGCATTGGCCTGACGGTCGATCACCACGCGGCCGATCTGATCGTCGTAGGCCACATAGGTGTAGGCGCCATCCTCGGTGGCGTGGATCTTCAGTCCCGCACGCTCGGCAGTGGATGCGGTCAAATCGATGGTCATCTCGATTTCCATAGCCTCGGCATCGTCCATAACGGTCGATGCCTCGTTGATGTCCAGATTGATTTCGCCCAGGTCGATGGTGTCCTCGCGCAGGCCTTCCATCTCCGCCACGGGAGCGGTGTGCAGGTCGCCGTCCGCGCCCAGCGTGATCTCACGCGGCAGGGTCAGGTTGCCGCACCAGCCGTCGTCTTCCATGCAGATCGGCGCGACGAACGGGCTCATCCAGCCGTAGACGATCTGGCGCTTGCCGTCGTTGAAGGACTGCGGAGCATAGTAGTTGTGGCCGCAATCCCACAGGCGGAACTCGGTTTCCGGCTTGAAGGCCTCGCCCGGCGTCCACGTGCCGATCATGTAGCCGGCATTGTTGACGTTGCGGTTCATGAAGCCGCTGGCCTTGGCACCCATGGCGGAGAAGCCGATGACCCACTTCTCGTTGCCTTGTGCGTCGCGAATGGGGAAGAAGTCGGGGCATTCGAGCATGAATACGTTCGGATCCGGGTGTTCGAATAGTACGCGCTCGTAGGTCCAGCGCACCATGTCGTCGGAGGAGAACAGCCACATCTGGCCGCGCTTTTCGGCGGAGGAGACGCCGAAGGTCATGTACCACTTGTCACCGGTCTTCCAGACCTTCGGGTCGCGGTAGTGGTGATCCACCTTGTCGGTCGGGCAGTCGATGACCATGCCGCGCTTGGTGGCGCTGGTCAGCTCGTCGTTGTCGGGTTCGGCGAGCATCTGCACCTGCCAGTCGCCGCCGGTGTTGTCGTGGCCGTTGGCCCAACGGTGGCCGGTGTAGTAGAACTTGAGCTTGCCATCGTCGCCGATTACCGCGGAACCGGAGAACACGCCGTCCTTTTCCTGTTCCAGGGACGGGGCGAACATGATCGGTTCGCGCTTCCAGCTGACCATATCGGTGGAGGAGACGTGGCCCCAGTGCATCGGGCCCCACTGGGTGCCGTACGGGTGCAGCTGGTAGAACACGTGCCAACGGCCCTGGTAGTAGCACAGGCCGTTCGGGTCGTTGATCCAGCCGCCGTTGGAGGCGATGTGGAACTTCGGGTACCAGCGGTTGTTGCGCTTGGCGGCGAAATCGGCCACGCCCGCTTCGGCTTTGGCGAGTTCCTCGGCGTGGTCCTTGATGGGGGTGAGCACCGGTTCGTTCGGGGTGAAGTCAGTCATCGTGATCGTCTTTCTGTGCGTTGCCGTTCGGTAGGGTGTGACACCTTGTTTGAGCGGCGGAGGGGATTCTAAAGTGCTGTTGGAGAGCAAAGCGGCATCCGGCAGGAAGGGGAAGAGAAACCGGATGCCGCTTGTGGTGGTGATTGTTCAGGTCAGGCCTTGGAGGCTTCCATGGCCTTAAGCTGCTTGTCGGTGTAGAACGGGTCGCCGCCGACTTCCTGGTCGTCCTTCTTGATCACGAAGATGCCGTAGATCAGAGCGGCCAGCACGATGCCCGAGATGGTGAAGAAGGTCGGGCGGTCGCCAAGGTGATCGTGCAGGGAGCCGAGCGGGGTGGAGAAGATCACCTGGCCGACCTGGGATGCGATCTGGAAGCCCACCATGTACAGGGTGGCGGACAGCTTGGTGTCGAAGTGCAGGGTGAAGTAGCGGAATGCCGGCAGGCAGAACAGCGGCACTTCGATGGAGTGGAACAGCTTGACGATGGACACGGTGACCGGATCATGGAACACGCCGCACAGACCGATGCGCAGGAACATGACGGTGGCGCCGAGGAGCAGAGAGTTGCGCACGCCGATCTTCTTCATGATGATCGGGACGATGCCCATCATGGCGGACTCGAGGAACACCTGGAAGGAATTCAGGGTGCCGTAGGTGGCGTTGCCGATTTCGGTGGTCGGGAAGAGGGAGGCGTAGTAGTTCGGGAACATCTGCTGGTCGAACACGGTGTAGAAGGTGTTGGTCAGCAGCATGAAGACGATGAGCACCCACAGGGTCGGCATCTTCAGGACGGCGATCATTTCCTTGAAGGAGGGGTTGGTCGGAGCCGCGTTCGGATCGGCTTCCTTCTTGAGCTCTTCCTTCTGTTCGGCCGGAACCCAGAATGCGTAGACGCACAGCATGCCCAGACCGCAGATGGAGCCGACCCAGAAGTTGAGCATCGGGTTGATGTTGAACAGGAAACCGGCGCACAGGGCGACGATGGCGTAGCCGAAGGAGCCCCAGGCGCGGGACTGGCCGTATTCGAAGCCGAACTTGCGGGAGTAACGTTCGGTGACGGCTTCGAACAGGGAGCAGCCTGCCATGAAGCCTGCGGACAGCACGATGGAGCCGATGAGCACGCCGATGAAGCGGGTGGTGCCGCCGGCCTGCAGCATCGGGGCGTACACGAACTGGACGAACGGGCCGACGCATGCTGCGACGGCGGAGACGAAAATCACGAGCTTACGCTTGATGCCGAGCTGGTCCTGAATGGTGCCGTAGGCGAACATGATGATCAGGGTGGCCAGAGAGTTGATGGAGTAGATCTGGCCCTGCTGGGCGGAGGTCATGCCCAGGCCGTGCGTCGGATCGGTGAGCCATCTGGAGAAGAAGGACCACCAGATGCCCCAGGAGCAGAAGAACATGAAGATGCCGAAAGAGCTCTGCAAGTAGGAAGGATTCTTCCATGCAGACTTATGTGCGCTTGCCATTGTTTTTCCCTTTTTTCTGAGCGCCCGCTGCTGCACGAACGCTGTGCTTGAATAAGGTTTTCCGCCGTCGGCTGCGATGCCTTTGCCGAAAAACGTAATTATATTGTAAAGCGTCAATCGATTTACGTCAATCGATTGACGTAAAAAACAACGATGAGAATAATTACATGTCCGTAAATCGCCTTGTTTACAGCCGATTGTGCGTTTCCCCTGTATTATGCCATCGGTGTGTCGCGGTGAGGTCGGTGTAAACGATTACATGCAGACGCTGCAGCAGATTGCGTGATGATGTCGAATTAGCAAATAGGTATGCAACAGCGGATGCCCATTGCAGAGAAGACAGAGATACCATACAGCCCGGGCGTATTCGGCAGGTCGGATGCCGAACATGCCCGGGCCGCATGCCGTTGCTCAACGACTGCGGCAAAGACGCAACGCTAGCGTGCCACGGATCCCTTCTCCAATAGGGTGCAGTGAATCTTCGCTGGAATCGGCGCATCGATGGGTGGCAGGGGAGCGGTGGTCTTCGGCCATTCGATATCGTTCATCGGGCGATTTTCGATCATCGAGATGAGTTTGGTCGCGGCCCAATACCCCATCTCGAAATGGGGGAGCTCCACGGTGGTCAGCTGCGGTTCCAACGTCTCCGCGAATACGCGGTGATTATCCACGCCCACCACGGAAATATCCTTGCCGACGGTCAGGCCCCGCCGTGCCGCGCACTCGTAGACGTACCAGGCGCGCGCGTCATTGAAGCAGAAAAATCCGTCCGGGTGCTCGCTGTCGAACAAGCGGGAAACGGCACGCAGCGCAGGCCCATTGTTCACCACGTTAGCCACCAGTTTGTCGTCGAACGGCATGCCGGCCTCTGCTATGGCCGCCCGGTATCCGGCCAAGCGTCCCTCCTGCGCAAGCAACGGCTCACTGCACCCCACATAGGCGATACGTTTGCAACCGGCTTTGATGAGATACGTGGTGGCGTCGTAAGCGATGGAGAATTCGTCCGGCTCGACGCTGGGGACCTTGCCGTTGACGTCGGTCGCATCGGTGAGCACCAGTGGGTAGTCAAGCAGTTTCGCGGGAACGTCGGTGATGCGGTTCGACATCTTCGCATAAAGGAAACCGTCCGTGCCGTATCGCTTCAGCGCATCGATCTCATTGTCCTCTTTCATGCCGTCATCGGTGCTTACGGTGATCAGCATGTATCCGAACCTGCTCGCCGCGGTCTGCGCGCCGAGAATCATGCCGCCCGCATACGGGGTGGTGGCCACCTCGTCGCTGATGAAGCCGAGAATGCGAGTGCTGTTGGTACGCAGGGAGCGTGCCATCGGATTGACCTTGTAACCAAGCTTGCGCGCCGTCTCCCTGACGCGTGAGGCGACTTCGGCCTTGACCCTTCCCTCATCGCGATGATTCATCACCAAAGACACCGTTGAAACGGATACCCCGGTCTGTTGTGCGATTTCTTTCATCGTGGTCATATCCCACACCATACACCCGGGAATATGAGGAAGCGTGGCAATGACCGGCTTACGGCGTTGATGAGCGTCCTGGCATGGAAAACGGCAGTGGGGTGCGGCTGAACAAGCCGCACCCCACTGCCGAAGGTGTACCGCAAGTACAGGTTGCGGTGGTTGCCCCTGTGGGCTATGCGCTATCAGGCGAGACCCGACAGCTTGTCGATCAGCTCCGGATCGCGGGTGGCGCCCTTGTCGGCGGAACGGGCGAAGGCGGCGTAGGCCTTCAGCGCCTGGGAGACCTTACGGTCGCGGTGCGCCACATAGCCGTCGCCGGCTTCGAGTTCGGCGCGGCGCTGGGCCAGCTCCTCGTCGGAAAGCTCGACGTTCACCGTACGGTTCGGAATGTCGATGTTGATGATGTCGCCGTTCTTGATCAGCGCGATCGGCCCCTTGTTCGCGGCCTCAGGCGCGATATGGCCAATGGCCAGACCGGAGGAACCGCCGGAGTAACGGCCGTCGGTGAGCATGGCCACCTGCTTGCCGATGCCCTTGCCCTTGACGAAGGAGGTCGGGTACAGCATCTCCTGCATGCCCGGGCCGCCCTTCGGGCCCTCATAGCGAATCACCAGAGCCATGCCAGGCTTGAGGGTGTCGTTCAAAATGACCTCGATGGCCTGTTCCTGGGATTCCACAACCAGTGCCGGACCGCGGAAGGTCCAGATCTCCTTGGGCACGCCAGCGGTCTTCACCACGCAGCCGTCAGGCGCGAGGTTGCCGCGCAACACGGCCAGGCCGCCTTCGGTGACGGCCGGGTGGTCGATGTCGTGGATGGCGCCGTTCACACGGTCGCGGTCGAGGGAATCGAACAGCGTGGTGTGCGTCCACGGGTCGGGGGAGACGATGTGGCCCGGGGCGGCAAGGTACATCTGCTTGGCCTGCTCGGTGCAGGTGTCGCGCATGATATCCCAATCGTTGAGCTTGTCTTCCAAAGACTTGTAATCGATGGAATGCACGTCGCGGTGCAGCTTGCCTGCACGGTCGAGCTCGCCGAGAATGCCGGTGATGCCGCCTGCGCGATGCACGTCGGAGATCTCCCATTCGCCGGAAGGCGAGGCCTTGCAGATGCACGGCACGGTGTGGGAGATGCGTTCGATGTCATCCAACGTGAAGTCCACGTCGGCGGACTGGGCCATGGCGAGAATATGCAGCACGGTGTTGGTGGAGCCGCCCATGGCCACATCCATGGTCATGGCGTTCTCGAAGGCTTCCTTGGTGGCGATGGAGCGCGGCAGCACGGAGGTGTCGTCGTCCTCGTAGTACTGCTTGGCGATCTTGACGACCTGTTCGGCGGCGCGCTTGAACAGGTCCTTGCGGTAGGAGTGGGAGGCCAGGATGGTGCCGTTGCCAGGCAGGGCCAGGCCGATGGCCTCGGTCAGGCAGTTCATCGAGTTGGCGGTGAACATGCCGGCGCAGGAGCCGCAGGTCGGGCAGACGGTCTTCTCGTAGGCGAGCAGATCCTCTTCGTCCAGATTGTCGTCGGCGGAGGCGTACATCACGTCGATCAGATCGGTGTTCTTCTTCACGGTGCCGTCGGGCAGCACGGTGGTGCCGGCCTCCATCGGGCCGCCGGAGACGAACACGGTCGGGATGTTCAGGCGCAGCGCGGCCATCAGCATGCCCGGCACGACCTTGTCGCAGTTCGGGATGCAGATCAGGGCGTCGGCGCAGTGGGCATTCACCTGGTATTCCACGGTATCGGCGATGATGTCGCGGCTCGGCAGCGAGTACAGCATGCCGGTATGGCCCATGGCGATGCCGTCGTCCACGGCCATCGTGTTGAACTCGCGGGGGATGCCGCCAGCCTCCTTGATGGCTTCGGAGATAAGACGGCCGACCTTGTTCAGATGCACATGGCCCGGCAGGAACTCGTCAAAGGAGTTGGCGATGGCGATGATCGGCTTGCCGAAATCCTTGCCATCCACGCCGGCGGCGCGGTAGAGGGCGCGGGCGCCCGCGAATACACGTCCATTCATTAGTTTTGCAGATCGCATTTCCATGTCTTTTATTCTTGCGTTGCAACGGGACACACGTTCTTGGGGGAATCACATAATGGAACCGTTGGCGTAATCGTGGGTAAAATCCGCGCTGGTGCGTACACTTCTGCCTTATGACTAATGATCAGCGGGATGAGCGTGAGATGCGCGAGCGCCGCCGTCGCGTGGTGACGCGGACGGTGTGCATCGTCATCGCCGCTGCCATGCTGATTTCTGTGGTGGTTCCCGCCATCTACGCGGGTCTTTGACGCCCTTTCGCATACTGCTGCGGGGGCGTTTTCCTGCGTCGAACGGCTGGTTCGCGGCCGCAAGGGAAGGGAAGACAACGGCGTGCCCGCAAAGAGTGTGTGTAAACCCTCTGGGTTGGGTGTAAACCCCAAGCATGTTCACAGACAATTTCTACAGAACAAACGTAAGGTGAATCATAATGGCAGAATTTGATTTTTCCGAGGCGATTTCCCAGGCTCGTGCGAAGTACGGGTCTATCGCCGAGGCGTTGGATATGGATCGTTTGAAGGCGCAGATCGCCGAGCTGGAGCAGCAGGCGGCGGAGCCTGGTTTGTGGGATGATCCCGAGAATGCGCAGAAGGTGACCAGTCGCCTGTCCGCTGCGCAGTCGCAGCTGAAGCGTCTCAACTCCGCGTCGCAGCGCATCGATGATGTGGAGACCTTGGTCGAGCTCGGCCAGGAGGAAGAGGACGCCGACACTCTTGCCGAGGCGCAGGAGGAAGTGAAGAAGATCCAGAGCGATCTGGACGATATGGAGATCCAGACTCTGCTGGACGGCGAGTATGACGAGCGTTCCGCGGTCGTCACCATTCGTTCCGGCGCCGGTGGCGTGGATGCCGCCGATTTCGCCCAGATGCTGCTGCGCATGTATTTGCGGTATTGCGAACGCAATGGTTTCAAGGCCAAGGTGATGGATACGTCGTATGCCGAGGAGGCCGGCATCAAGTCCGCCACGTTCCAGGTGGATGCGCCGTATGCGTATGGCCGTCTGTCCGTCGAGGGCGGCACGCATCGCCTGGTGCGCATCTCCCCGTTCGATAACCAGGGTCGCCGTCAGACGAGTTTTGCCGCGGTCGAGGTAGTGCCGCTGGTCGAGGCGACCGATCATATCGATATTCCGGACAGTGATATCCGCGTGGATACGTACTGCTCGTCCGGTCCTGGCGGTCAGGGTGTGAACACGACCTATTCGGCTGTGCGCATCACCCACCTTCCCACCGGTTTGGTCGTGACCATGCAGGATGAGCGTTCTCAGATTCAGAATCGTGCCGCCGCCATGGCCGTGCTGCAGTCTCGACTGTTGGTGCTGCGCCATGAGGAGGAGGCCAAGAAGAAGAAGGAGCTGGCAGGCGACATCAAGGCCAGCTGGGGCGATCAGATGCGCTCGTATGTGCTCCACCCCTATCAGATGGTCAAGGATCTGCGTACCGGGTATGAGACTTCGCAGACCCAGGCCGTGTTCGACGGTGATCTGGACGGTTTCATCCAGGCCGGTATCCGCTGGCGCCATGAGCAGCGTCACGCCGAGGACGCGGAGTAGATTTTCCCGCTCCCGCATGATCGTGCGACGGGAACGGAAACGGAAGGAATGACATGGCACTGATTTCGTTGAATCATGTGAGCAAGATCTATCCCAAGGGCACCAGACCGGCGCTTGACGATGTCAACCTCGACATCGAGCGCGGGGATTTCGTGTTCCTTGTGGGTGCTTCGGGCTCCGGTAAGACCACATTGCTGAGTCTGCTGCTGCGTGAGGAGGAGGCCACGGAGGGCGAGATCCGTGTCGCCGGCAACGATCTGCGGCGCATCACCAATCGGCAGGTGCCGCAGTACCGTCGTTCCATTGGTTTCGTGTTCCAGGATTACAAGCTGCTGAACAACAAGACGGTATGGCAGAACGTCGCGTTCGCGCTGGAGGTTATCGGCATGCGCCGTTCGGCGGTCAAGTCGATGGTGCCGAAGGTGCTGGAGACCGTAGGCCTGACTGGCAAGGAGAAAAGCTATCCGCATGAGCTGTCCGGTGGCGAGCAGCAGCGTGTGGCCATTGCCCGCGCCTATGTGAATCATCCGCAGATCCTGCTTGCGGACGAGCCTACCGGCAATCTCGATCCGACCACGTCGCTGGGCATCATGGAGGTGCTGGATGCCATTAACCGCACCGGCACCACGGTGGTGATGGCCACGCATAACGAGGAGATCGTCAATTCGATGCGTAAGCGGGTGGTCGAGCTGCATAGCGGCAGGATCGTGCGTGATGAAGAGCACGGCTCCTATGATTCCGCGGTGTTCTTCCCCGATTCCGAGGTGACCAGCAAATCGCATCAGGCGTTGAGTTCGAATGGTGGCGGCATGCTGGACGATGAGCCGCATACCGTGATGGATGCGATGCAGGCCGGTGCCATTGCCGCGCATGCCATGGATGGCGGGGATGGCATCGCCAGGCTGGCGCAGTCCGTGCATTCGGGGCGTACCGGGCGTTACGGGGAGGCGTTCGCCTCTCCCGAAGACACCATGACCTGGGGCAAAGGGTTGCCGTTGGATGAGATGGCGCAGCGCGAGTCGCATGACGAGTCGCACGACGAGACCGGTAGCGCGACGGGCGATGAGGCGTTCATGCCACCTGTCCCGCCGACGCCGCCCGTTTCGCCGTCCTCATCTATCCCTCCTATCCCTCCGATCCCGCCGACTCCGCCTGCGCCGCCTGCGATAGCGGAGCGAGGCATTCGAACCGACAATGAGGAGGAGCAGCGATGAGAATGCGATTCATCCTTTCGGAAACGTGGACGAGTCTGAAGCGAAACGTGCCGATGATCATCTCGGTGATGCTCGTCACGTTCATCTCCTTCGTATTCATCGGGGCTTCGGCATTGCTGCAGGTCCAGGTCAACAAGGCGAAGGGCGACTGGTATTCCAAGGTGGAGGTCGTGGTTTACCTGTGCCCGGACGGCAGCAGCCAGGCGGCCACATGCGCGGCCGGCAAGGCGCCCACGCAGCAGGAGATCGTCGAACTTGAGGATTTCATCCACCAGGAGCTGCGCGACAACGTCTCCAAGATCACCTATGTCAGCCGTGACGATTTCTACAAGGACACCTTCCTGAAGAAATACCCCGACGGCAAATATCAGGGGCGCACGCTGACCGCAGCGGATATGCAGGATTCCCTGCAGCTCAAGCTGAAGGATCCGACCAAATACAAGATGGTTTCCGAGGTCCTGTCCGGAAAGGCCGGCGTGGAAAGCGTGGTCGATCAAAAGCAGATCTTCGACCCGGTGTTCGCGGTGCTCAACCGCGCCACAGTGGTTACGGTCACGCTTGCGGCCGTCATGGTGGTCGTGGCGATTCTGCTGACCGGAACCACGATCCGCATGTCCGCCGCATCGCGCAAGAACGAGACGGAGATCATGCGGCTGGTCGGCGCTTCGAACTGGACGATCCAGCTGCCGTTCATTCTTGAGGGATTGTTCGCGTCGCTGATCGGCTCGTTGCTGGCATGCGGCACATTGGCCGCCATCGTGCAGGTGTTCATCACCGACGGCATCGCGCAGTCGGTGAGCTGGATCCCATTCGTCACGCAGGCAACGGTATGGATCGTCTCGCCGGCGCTGGTCGCCGGGGCGTTGCTGCTGTCCATCATTGCGTCCGTGATTTCCCTGCATCGCTATCTCAAGGCCTGATTGACGGTTCAGGAACTGCCGCTACAATGTGCCGAAGGAAGTAGGAGGTCCCACAGTAGTGAATAAGCGAACAAAGTCCGCGAAGACCGTTATCGGCATGGCCATCTCATGCGCGATGGTCATGGCTGCCGGATTGGCGGTCACCACCACGAATGTGCCGACCGCGAAGGCGGCGTCCTATGCGGAATTGCAGCAGAAACAGGCGAACCACGCGAATCTTAAGGCGCAGCTCGCCGGAGTGGATTCCGACCTGGCAAGCACCATCGAGGAGCTGAACGATCTGGCCAACAACCAGATTCCCGCCGCCCAGCAGGCAGCGCAGGAGTCATTGCAGGCGTCATACCAGGCGCAGAGCCTGGCCGATGCGACGAACCAGCGTCTTGAAGCCGCCAAGCAGGACAAGGCGACGCTTGAGCAGAAAATCAAGGACACCGGCATCGAATACGATGACGCCAAGGAGTCAGTCGCCGAAATCGCACGTAACAGTTTCCATGGTTCCGACGCGTCCAACATGATGGATGTGGTGACCGACGCGAAAAGCGCCGACGAATTCGTAGCGCAGATGCAATCCGATTCCGCGGCGGCGCGTTCGGCATCCAATACCGCGGATGCCGCGGCCACGACGCTGAACACGTCGATGAACCGTCAGCAGCGTCTCGACGCCATCGAGCAGCAGATCGCCAAGCTCAAGGAGCAGGCCGATTCCCAGGCCGCGGCCGCGCAGAAGGCCTCGCAGGATGCTGCCGCCAAGCAGAGCAATCTTGAGGCATTGCAGGTCAAAGACAGTTCTGTCCGCCAGCAGCTTGAATCCCAAAAGAGCAGTCTGACCACGCAAAGCGCCAAGGAAGCGGCGGAAATCGTCTCCCTGCAGGCCGAACTGGCCGCCATGGCCGCCAAGGCCGCAGCCGAAGAGGCCGCGCGTCGCGCCAGCAGCTACACGCCATCGAGCGTGGGCCAGCAGACCGGCACGAGCTCCAGCGGTTCGGGTAGTTCCGGCAGCTCCAGCGGCAATGCCGGCAGCTCCGGCAATTCCGGCGGCTGGTCGGCCAGTGGCATGAACTATGCGGTGCCGGGCAGCTGCCCCGAAGGATCGAGCTACTGCTATGGACACAACACCGGCAACACGGTGGGGGGCGCCGCGTATCCGGCACGTCAGTGCACATTGTGGGCATACCTGCGTCGCTCCCAATTGAGCCTCCCCGTCGGCTCCTATATGGGCAATGGCGCGCAGTGGGCGGCTACGGCGCGAGGGCTTGGCTATTACGTCAACAACACGCCTCATGTCGGCGCGGCGATGGTGTTCTCCCAGGGCCAAAGCGTGGGCGGCCATTGGACCGCCGACTGGCAGTATGGTCATGTGGCGGTTGTGGAGCGAGTGAACGCCGATGGATCCGTGCTGATTTCTGAAGGCGGCACCGGCTTCTCGACCTTCCCGGCATGGGAGACCATTGCCAATGCCGGCAACTATCAGTATGTGCACTACTGATCGGTCGGATCGGGAGCCCGCGCTGTAGCGGAATCGGACTCATACGCCCGCGGCGCCGCCTGGCATGCTTCAGGCGGCGCTGCTGTTATTGTGGAATGTTGCGAAAACGTATCAGGAAAGGAGGAGGCCATGGCCAAGGAACAGGGCACCAAGCTGATTGCGCAGAATAAGAAGGCGCGTCATGATTACGCCATCGAAGACAAATACGAGGCGGGTCTGGTCCTGACGGGCACCGAGGTCAAATCCCTACGCGAAGGGCGCGCGTCCCTCGCCGAGGCGTTCGTCTCCATCGACAGGCGCGGCGAGATGTGGCTCGAGAACGCGAATATCCCCGAATATCTCAACGGCACGTGGAATAACCACGCTCCCAAGCGCAAGCGCAAGCTGCTGCTGCACGAGCGTGAAATCATCAAACTGTCGAGGCAGAGCGAGGCCAAAGGTTATACGATCATTCCGTTGAGCCTGTATTTCAAGGACGGACGCGTCAAGGCGGAGATCGCGCTGGCCCGCGGCAAGCGCGAATTCGACAAGCGGCAGGCGCTGCGTGAAGAGCAGGACAAGCGTGAAGCGCTGCGGGCCATGCGCTATGCCAATAAGCGCATGCGCTGAACCGATTATGTAGATATGCGGTAAATGCATGACGATGCATAGGGCGCTTGCGGCGAGTGTCTGACACACTTGTTGAGGAATTGCCGCGTTGCGGCTTGGCCGCGGCTTTGGGTAACGTTTGTGGCAACACGGCGGGCGCTCGTGCCACGAAAGCGATATTCGCGTGCCGCCCCATATGGTGCGCGATTGGTTAGGGCTGGTGAAATATGTGTGGAATCGTTGGATACGCAGGACGGATCGAAACCGCGTGCGGCAAACCGTTGGAGGTATGTCTCCAAGGCTTGCGGCGACTGGAGTACCGTGGCTATGATTCGGCCGGCGTGGCATTGAGCGCACCGGGCATGGATCATGTCGAGGTGCGTAAGAAGGCCGGGCGTCTCGCCAATCTGGTCGAAGACATCGAACGTAACCCCATGCCGATGGCCACGGTGGGCATCGGGCATACGCGTTGGGCCACCAACGGCGTGCCGAACGATATCAACGCGCATCCGCACACCTCCCGCGACGGCAAGGTCGCCATCATCCATAACGGCATCATCGAGAACGCCTCCCAGCTGCGTCTCGACCTGCAGACCGAAGGCTACCGTTTCGCCTCCGAGACGGATACCGAGGTCGCGGCCAAACTGCTGGGCAAGATCAGCGACAAGATCATCGGGGAGACAGGCAAGCCGGATCTGTTCAAGGCGGTCCGCCGCCTGGCACGCATGCTGGAAGGCGCGTTCACCATTCTCGCCACCGATGTGCGCCAGCCGGATATCGTCGTCGGTGCCCGTCATGACTCACCGCTGGTCGTGGGCCTTGGCGAGGGGGAGAACTTCCTTGGCTCCGATGTGGCCGCGTTCGTCGCCTACACGAAGCGTGCGATGGAGGTCGATCAGGATCAGGCCGTGTGCGTAAGCGCCGACAAGGTGGTCGTCTCCGATTTCATGGGCAACATCGTGCCCGATCCGAAGGTCTACACCGTGGATTGGGATGCCTCCGCCGCCGAGAAGGGCGGCTGGGATTCCTTTATGGACAAAGAGATCCATGAGGATCCGGCGGCCGTGCAGCGCACGCTGCTGGGTCGTCTTGGCGAGAACGGCGCCTTGAACCTTGACGAGGTACGCATTGACGAACACGATTTCAAAGGCATCGACAAGATCATCGTCATCGCCTGCGGCACCGCGGCATACGCCGGCATGGTCGCCAAATATGCCATCGAACATTGGGTGCGCATCCCGGTCGAGGTCGAGCTTGCGCACGAATTCCGCTATCGCGACCCGATCCTGACTCCGCGCACGCTGGTCGTTGCCATCTCGCAGTCCGGCGAGACCATGGACACGCTGATGGCGTTGCGCCATGCCCGCGAACAGGGGTCCAAGGTGCTGGCCATCTGTAATACGCAGGGTGCGACCATCCCGCGCGAATCCGACGCCGTGCTGTACACGCATGCCGGTCCGGAGGTCGCCGTCGCCTCCACCAAGGCGTTCGTGGCGCAGATCACCGCAGCCTACGTGCTCGGCCTGTACTTGGCGCAGGTGAAGGGCGCGATGTACCGCGACGAGATCCAGCAGACGCTTGATTCGCTCAAGGACATGCCGCGCAAGATCCAGTGGGTGCTCGACACGCAGACCGAAACCGTTCACGCGGCGGCCGAGCAGATGGTCGATGCCAAGTCCTTCCTGTTCTTGGGCCGTCACGTCGGCTACCCGGTGGCCATGGAAGGTGCGTTGAAGCTCAAGGAAATCGCCTACACCTTCACCGAGGGCTTCGCGGCAGGCGAGCTCAAGCACGGTCCGATCGCGCTGGTCGACGAGGGCGAACCGGTCGTGTTCATCGTGCCGCCCGCACGCGGGCGCAACGTGCTGCACGCCAAGGTGATCTCCGGCATCGAGGAGGTCAAGGCGCGCGGCGCGTACATCATCGCCGTGGCCGAGGAGAACGATCCCGATGTGGAGCGGTACGCCGATGTGGTGTTCTGGCGCCCCGCCTGCCCGACGCTGATGAGCCCGCTGGTGGACGTGGTGCCGCTGCAGCTGTTCGCCATGGATATGGCCAAGCTGAAGAAGTACGACGTGGATAAGCCCCGTAACCTCGCCAAGTCCGTTACCGTCGAATAGTCGTAGCGCATGTCGCTGCTTGGCATGGCCGGCATACGCCGTTACGTTGCGCATGGATCTGCACAAAGCCGAATGCGCGGCGTTTCGGCGTATGCCGGCCTTCGTGCAGTCGGGAGAGTTTTGTGAAACAGGAGCGTAGGCACCGGTATGTGACCGAGGAACCGCATATTCCGTTCGACTGTACGGTGCTGTATGAGGACGAGCGGATCATTGTGGTGGATAAGCCGCATTTTCTGGCCACCACGCCTCGTGGTATGTGGTATCGGGAGACGGCGTTGATTCGGCTGCGGCAGACTTATGGCGAACCGGACATCATACCCGCGCACCGGCTGGATCGCCTGACCGCGGGCATTGTGGTGTTCGTGCGTGACCGTGCCAGCCGGGGTGCCTACCAGCTGCTGTTCCAGAACCATCTGGCGGTGAAGACCTACGAATGCCTGGCGCCGCTCAGACCGATCGGTAGGCCGTGCTTCGGCACCATACGCAAGTTGGAACCGCCCAGGCCGTTTCCGTTGGAACGGCGGTCGCGCATCGTCAAACAGCGGGGGATACTGCAAGCCTATGAGGAGCCCGGCACGCCGAATGCCGAAACGCTGATCGAACGTGTGGGACTGGGGCATATGGATCGTACGGGATATCCGCTTTCTGGAATGGACGGCCGCCATATGGTGGCGCGATATGTGCTGCATCCGCGAACCGGCAAGACGCACCAGTTGAGAGTGCACATGAATTCGCTGGGACTGCCCATCGTGGGGGACGACTTCTACCCGCGCATCATCGAACATGCCTACGATGATTTTTCCAATCCGCTGGAACTGGTGGCCCGCGAACTCGAATTCGACGATCCGCTGACCGGCGAACACCGCCGCTTCACCTCGCGCATCCCCTTGAATGAGTGGTTGGGGGAGTGGCGCTGACTGCAAACGACTCACATGGACATACATACGCCGGAGGGCGGCACCCATACGGATGCCGCCCTCCGGCGTATCGCTATGATTCAGGCTGGTGAAAGCCGAAGCCGGATCACTTCACCGCGTTCAGCCACTGCTCCTTGGTGGCCTTCTCGGCTTCGAGCTTGGCCTTCTTGGCCGGATCGGTTTCGGCTGCGATCTTGGCGTCGAGTTCGGCGAGCTGGGCGTTGAGCTGCTCCTCGAAGCTGGACTTGCGGGCGTCGGCCTCGGGGTCGGACTGCTTCCAAGCAGCCTCCTCGACGGACTTGATCTGCTTGTCCACCTCGTCCAGACGGCCTTCGATGCGGCGCATGTCCTCGCGCGGCACATAGCCGATCTGATCCCACTCGTCCTGAATCGCGGCCAGAGCCTGACGAGCCTGCTTGGCGGCCTTCTCGTCGGCCACCGGTACCAGCGCCTCGGCCTTCTTCAGCAATTCCTCCTTCTTGGCGAGATTCTCCTTCTCATCGGCGGAGATCTGCTCACGATCGGCCTGACGGGCATTGAAGAAGGTATCGGCGGCCTCGCGGAAACGAGCCCACAGGGCATCGTCCTCATTGCGGCCTGCACGACCGGCCTTCTTCCAACGGTCCATCAGCTCGTTGAACTGGCGGGAGGTCTCGCCCCAGGCGGTGGAGTTCTTGATCTCATTGGCCTCGGCGATGATCGCCTCCTTGGCGGCCTTGGCCTGGTTGCGCTCGTTGTCGCGAGCCTGCGCCCACTTGCGGCGTGCCTGGTTGAAGGTGGTGCGGGCGGCGGAGAAACGCTTCCACAGTTCGTCGGCGTCCTTCTTGTCGATGCGCACGTTATTGCGCTGGTGTGCCTGCCATTCGTCGAACAGCGTGCGGAACTTGTCGGCGGTGGAACGCCAGTTGGTGTTGTCTCCAAGACCGGCTGCCAGCGCCTCCGCCTTCTCCACGATGGCGGTGCGTCCTGCGACCGCGGCCGCCACGGCAGCCTTGCGTGCCTCGGCCAGCTCCGCCTTCTTGGCTTCGGCCTTGGTCTTGAGCTCCTCATACTGGGCCTTGAGTGCGGCCAGATCGCCCACCACGGCGGGGGATTCGGTTTCTTCGGCCAGCATCTTCATCGTTTCGTCGATCTCGCGGGACTTGATGGTGGAGCTCTTCAGACGTGCGGCCAATGCATCGAGCTTGGCCTTGAGATCAAGGAAACGACGGGCGTACAGCGCCAGTGCCTCTTCCTTGGACACGTCGGGGAACTGGCCGACCTCACGTTCGCCGTCGCCATCCTTGACGAATACGGTGCCGTTCTCATCGACATGTCCGAATGATTCGGCCTGCTTGACCTGGGTCTCGGTGTAGGTGGCAGCTGCCGGTGCGGCGACGCGACGGGCCGCCGGTGCGGCTTTCTTGGCGAATGCTGCGGGGGACGGAGCATGGGGCTTCGGAGCGGCGGGCTTCGGTGCCTGAGTCGCTTCGCGTGTCTCCTGTGCGGTGGTCTCGGTGGTGGTTTCGTTCTTGGTGACGTTCTCGTCGGCCATGGCCAGCTCCTTACAGCTTGGAAGTGTGTGCATCGCGCTTCACATCCTGACAAAATAAGGATGATTGACGCAACCTTCACCTATTATATTGATTCCGTGGCTAAAGGCGCATCAATATCAGGATTTCCAGAGTGGCTCCCCTCTGAACGTGTTGTGGAGCAGCGTGTTATCGACACGCTCCGTGAAGTATTCGAGCTCAACGGCTTCCTCGGCATCGAGACAAGAGCCGTGGAAACTGGGGCTTCGCTGCTGAAAAAGGGCGAGACCAGCAAAGAGATCTACCTGTTGAGCCGTTTGCAGGATGTCGGCAACGAATCCGACACACCGATTGAGGAACGGCTCGGTCTGCATTTCGATCTCACCGTGCCGCTGAGCCGGTATGTGGTCGAGCATTCCGGCGATCTCGCGTTCCCGTTCAAGCGTTGGCAGATCCAAAAGGTCTGGCGCGGCGAGCGCCCGCAGGAGGGTCGCTTCCGCGAGTTCGTCCAGGCCGATATCGACGTGATCGGCAACGGCGATCTGCCGGACCACTACGAAGTAGAGCTGCCGCTGGTCATGGTCTCCGCATTGGAGCGCCTGCGCGAGTTCGGCCTGCCCAAGGCGACCGTGCATGCGAACAACCGCAAGCTTTCCGAAGGCTTCTACCGTGGCCTTGGACTCGACGATATCGAAGGCGTGCTGCGTGAGATCGACAAGCTCGACAAGATCGGCGCCGACGAAGTGGCCAAGCTGCTCGTCGAGACCTGCGGTGCCACCGACGCGCAGGCCCGCGCCTGCCTCGAGCTGGCCGAGCTCACCGCCGCCAACGGCGCCGAACTCGCCGAAAAATTCGACGAACTCGCGGCCAAGCACGGCATCTCCCAGGAGTCTGAAGCTTACGCGCTCGCGCGTGAAGGCCTGAACACGCTGGGCATGATCGTCGACCAGGCGGCCGCGATTCGCCCCGGCTCCGTCATCGCTGACCTGAAGATCGCCCGCGGATTGGACTACTACACCGGTTCCGTGTACGAGACCTTCCTCGACGGTGCCGCATCCCTTGGCTCCATCTGCTCCGGCGGGCGTTACGACAACCTCGCCTCGCAGGGCAACCGCAAGTACCCGGGCGTCGGCCTGTCCATCGGTTTGAGCCGACTCGTCAGCTACATGCTGCACACCGCGGGCGCACACGCCAATCGCGTGTCCCCGGCAAGCGTGCTTGTCGCGGTGTGGAACGAAAGCGAACGTGCCGAGTCCAATGCCATCGCCAATGCGTTGCGTTCCCGCGGCATCGCCGCCGATGTGGCTCCGACCGCCGCCAAGCTGGGCAAGCAGATCAAGTACGCCGATAAGCTCGGCATTCCATTCGTGTGGTTCCCCGGCCAGGAGGGTGCCGGCGATGAGGTGAAGAACATCGTGTCCGGCGAACAGCGTCCGGCCGATCGCACGTCGTGGGAGCCGGATACTGTTAATGCCCGGCAAACCGTTGTTATTGATTGATTAATCGAATAATTTGGGAGTATTCAAAGCATGAGCCAGACGGCATATAGAACACATCATGCCACTGAAGTCACCGAGGCTCTCGTCGGCCAGAAGGTCACCCTGTCCGGTTGGGTCGACCGCCGCCGCGACCATGGTGGAGTCGCCTTCATCGATCTGCGCGATTCCTCCGGCCTGGTGCAGGTCGTCATCTATGACGAGGAGCAGGCGCGTCCGCTGCGTTCCGAGTTCGTGATCCAGGTCACCGGCGAGGTGCGTCTGCGTCCGGAAGGCAATGAGAACGAGCATCTTGCCACCGGCAAGATCGAGGTCGTGGCCGAGAGCATCGACGTGCTCGCCAAGTCCGACGCCCTGCCGTTCCAGGTGTCCACCGCGCTTGAAAACGAGTCCGAGAACAAGCTGCCTGGCGAGGAAGTGCGTCTCAAGTACCGTTACCTCGACCTGCGCCGCCCCGGCATGCAGAGCAATCTGAAGCTGCGTTCCGACATGGCCAAGGCCGCCCGTCACGCGCTTGAGGATCTGGACTTCACCGAGGTCGAGACCCCGACGTTCATCAAGTCCACCCCGGAGGGCGCACGAGACTTCGTGGTGCCGGCCCGACTGGTACCCGGCTCCTGGTACGCGCTGCCGCAGTCCCCGCAGCTGCTCAAGCAGCTGCTTATGGTCTCCGGCGTCGAACGCTACTACCAGTTCGCCCGCTGCTACCGTGACGAGGACTTCCGCGCCGATCGCCAGCCTGAATTCACCCAGCTCGATATGGAGATGGCGTACGTGGATCAGGAAGACGTGATGGCCATGGCCGAAAAGGTCATTGCCGCCATCTGGAAGGCCGCCGGCTATGAGGTCCAGCTGCCGCTGCCGCGCATCACCTGGCAGGAGGCCATGGACAAGTATGGCTCCGACAAGCCCGATCTGCGCTTCGGCAACCCGATCATCGAGCTGACCGACTACTTCAAGAACACGCCGTTCCGCGTGTTCCAGGCTCCGTATGTGGGTGCCGTGCTCTTCAAGGGCGGCGCCTCCACGCCGCGTCGTCAGTTCGACGCTTGGCAGGAATGGGCCAAGCAGCGCGGTGCCAAGGGTCTTGCCTATGTGCAGTTCACCGCCGACGGCGAGCTCAAGGGGCCTGTGGCCAAGAACCTGTCCGATGAGGAGCGCGCCGGCCTTAAGGAAGCCGTTGGCGCGGAGGACGGCGACGCCGTGTTCTTCGCCGCCGGTGCCCGCGAATCCTCCCAGCTGCTGCTGGGCGCCGCCCGTGTGGAGCTCGCCTCTCGCGCCGGACTGCTCGACCCGAAGAAGTTCGCGTTCACCTGGGTTGTGGACTTCCCGCTGTTCAAGCCAACCGACGATCCGGACGACGACGACGTGGCGGTCGGCCACTCCAAGTGGACCTCCATGCACCACCCGTTCACCATGCCGTCCAAGGATTGGATCGACAAGTTCGATCAGGATCCGGAGCACGCCATGTCCGACTCCTACGACATCGTCTGCAACGGTGAGGAGATGGGCGGCGGTTCCGTGCGTATCCATCGCGACGACATCCAGGATCGTGTGCTCAACGTGCTCGGCATCAGCAAGGAAGAGGCCGAAGATAAGTTCGGCTTCCTGCTGGAGGCCTTCAAGTACGGCGCTCCGCCTCATGCGGGCATCGCACTGGGCTGGGACCGCACCGTGTCCATCCTTGCCGGCGCCCCGTCCATCCGCGACGTCATCGCCTTCCCGAAGGCCGGCGGCGGCCGCGATCCGCTGACCGGTGCCCCGGCTCCGATCTCCGACGAGCAGCGCGCCGAAACCGGCGTCGACTATGACCCGGATGAGGACGAGGACTGATCGTAGATTCGATTGCATGAGCGCCAAGTCGCATGATGCGGCTTGGCGCTCGTTGTGTGAAGCCCTGTTATCAGGCTTTTCCAAGAAGTTCACCTGCCGTTTGCCTGAGTGCATGCGGTGCAACATCTTGCTGGTTTACCGTGTGTCGCATGAGTCGTTATCCGCGGTGTCGCATGCATGATTGGTTCGTCCGGAATGTGCCGGAACGCGTGGCGTTTGCGGTGGTGGGGGTTATGACGCTAGCCGCCGTCGTTGCCATCGCTGCGCTGCGCTGGATGATGCTTGATTGAATCAGTCCCGCTAGAGGGGCGTTTACTTGTAGCGTCTATTGACTTCTCTGGTTTCTCGGGCGTTCATGAGACAAAACCCGAGCGGAAACATACTTCGTTTATACTGAGCAGCTATGTCAGATATGAACGAACTCAATATCACGCGCCCGCTGGTGCCAGGCACTGAAGACAGCGGGCAGCCTCTAGTAGAACTCACCCACGTGGAGAAGCATTTCGGTGATCTCCACGTTCTCAAGGACATCAATCTCACCGTCGACAAAGGCGAGGTGCTGGTCATCGTAGGACCGTCCGGATCGGGCAAATCCACCATGTGCCGCACCATCAACCGACTGGAAACCATCGATTCCGGCGTCATCCGCATCGACGGACAGCCCCTTCCCGAGGAAGGCAAGGAGCTTGCCAATCTCCGTGCCGAAGTAGGCATGGTGTTCCAGTCCTTTAACCTGTTCGCCAACAAGACCATTCTCGAAAACGTCACGCTTGCCCCGATTAAGGTCCGTCATATGGATAAGAAGGCGGCGGAAGACATGGCCATGGATCTGCTCGACCGCGTCGGTGTGGCCAGCCAGGCGTCCAAGATGCCGTCCCAGCTGTCCGGCGGCCAGCAGCAGCGCGTCGCCATCGCCCGAGCTTTGGCCATGAAGCCGAAGGTCATGCTGTTCGATGAGCCGACATCCGCACTCGATCCTGAAATGGTCAATGAGGTGCTTGACGTTATGGTGCAGCTCGCCCGCGAGGGCATGACCATGCTGTGCGTCACGCACGAGATGGGCTTTGCGCGCAAGGTGGCCGACAAGGTCGTGTTCATGGCTGACGGCCAGATTCTGGAACAGGCTTCGCCCGACGAGTTCTTCGAGCATCCGAAGACGGAACGCGCCAAGGACTTCCTCTCGAAGATCCTGACCCACTGAGAAAGAGGGCGGAGTATGAAGAAGACATGGTTCAAACGCGCGTTGGCGGCGCTGTGCGCGCTGACCTGCGCGGTTTCGTTGGCGGGCTGCGGCTCGTCGCAAAGCGACGGCAAGATTCGCATCGGCATCAAATTCGACCAGCCGGGCCTGGGCTTCAAGAAGTCCGGTACGTATGTCGGGTTCGATGTGGATGTGGCCAAGTACATTGCCAAGAAGCTCGGATACACCGAGGATGAGATCGTATGGAAGGAGGCGCCGTCCAAGCAGCGTGAGGCCATGCTGCAGAACGGTGACGTCGATTTCATCATCGCCACGTATTCCATCACCGATGAGCGCAAGAAGGTCGTGGATTTCGCAGGCCCGTACTTCGTGGCCGGCCAGGATCTGCTGGTGCGCAAGGGCGATACTTCGGTCAGGGGCCCTGAGGACCTGAACGGCAAGCGCCTGTGCTCCGTGACCGGCTCCACTTCGGCCGTCACCGTCAAGGAGAAGTTCGCCAACGAGGTGCAGCTGATGGAACAGCCTGGCTACGCCGAATGCGCAACCGCATTGTTCTCCGGCATCGTGGACGCGGTGACCACCGACGACATCATTCTCGCGGGTCTCGCATCCGCGTCGCGTGGACGACTGGAAGTGGTCGGCAAGCCGTTCACCCAGGAATATTATGGCGTGGGCGTCAAGAAGGGGAGCAATGATCTGAAGAAGAAGATCAACGCCGCCATCACGGACATGGAGAAGGACGGCTCCTGGAAGCGTGCCCTGGCCGACAACACAAAGGGCACCAACTACACGCCGAATCCGAAATACAACCCGCCGGTGCCGAACGGAAAGGGGAACAAGTAATGCAGGACCTGATGACGCTGCTTAGCGAATATAACGTGCCGGGTGCCTTTCTGGTGAACATCGAGCTCACGCTGTGGTCCACGCTGTTCTCCACGATTCTCGGTGTGATCCTGGTCATGATGCGTATCTCGCCGATTCCCTCCCTGCGCACCGTCGCCGGCATCTATGTCGAACTGTTCAAGAACCTGCCGCTGACCATCATCATGGTGTTCATGGTGCTGGGTGCCTACGCGCAGCTCAAGCTCACCTTCTCCGACACGTTCTCCACCAATTTCTTCTGGCTGGCGGTCACCGGCTTGAGCCTGTACACCGCGGCGTTCGTGTGCGAATCGCTGAGGTCCGGCATCAACACCGTGCCGCTCGGTCAGGCGGAGGCCGCACGAGCGCTCGGATTGAACTTCACCCAGGCTGCGGTCCAGATCATTCTGCCGCAGACGTTCCGCGGTTCGGTGGCGCCGTTGGGCAACACCTTTATCGCGTTGCTGAAGAACTCCACCGTTGCGGCTGCGGCATCCGTGGCCACCGAAACCTCGACCATGATGAGCGAGATGATCGAATACCATGCCGATCAGATTGTGCTGATCTTCCTGATCTTCGCCTTCGGCTATGTGATCCTGATCATCCCGATCGGCATGCTGACCACCTATCTGTCCAACAAGCTCGCGGTGAGGAGGTGACGCGCAATGGCAGCAAACAATGAAAGCGCAGTGCTGTTCGATCAGCCGGGTCCTAAGGGCCGCAAAACCATCCGTATCATCAATTGGATCGCAGGTATCATCTTCGCCATCGTCGTGGTGCTGATCCTGATGCGTCTGCATAATCCGCCGGACGGAGAAAACCAGCTGAGCTGGGAGCTGTGGAAACCGGCGCTCGACCCCGAGGCGTGGACGGACTTCTACCTGCCGGGCCTGTGGGCCACGATCCGAGCCTCCCTGCTGGCCGTGGTGGGCGCAGTGGTGTTCGGCCTGGTGTTCGGTATCGGGCGTCTGATGCCGAACCCGCTGGTCCGTGTGGTTTCCGGCGCGATTGTCGAATTCGCGCGAGCAGTGCCCGTGCTGCTCATGATGATCTTCTTCTGGCGCTGGTTCGCCTTCGTCGGCCTGCCCAGCCCCGCCTACTGGTCGGTCGTACTCGCCCTGATAATCTACAACGGTTCGGTTGTGGCCGAGCTGGTGCGTTCCGGCGTGGGCAATCTGCCCGATGGTCAGCGTGAGGCATCGCTTGCGCTGGGACTTACGCAGACCCAGTCGCTGATGCAGATCGAAGTGCCGCAGGCCATCGTTGCCATGCTGCCGGCCGCCGTCACCCAGCTGGTCGTGGTGCTCAAGGACACCGCACTCGGTTCCATCATCATGTACACCGATCTGCTGCAGCAGTCCCGTCGACTCGGCTCCATGTACTTCAACATTCTCCAGACGCTGGTCGTGGCCGGTGTGATCTACTTCATCGCCTGCTGGCTGCTGTCGCGACTGGCCGAATGGCTGCCGTCCAGACTCCAGCAGCACACCGCCGCGCCGACCGAGCCCGAGCCGGTGGCGCCGATCGCGGCGGGCGACCCCTCCAACGTCAACCAGATCGCCGTGGCCAAGGAGGTCGAGGAGCTGCCGCTCGGCGGCACCGATCGCCAATACCATGTGCATCATCGCGGCACCAACGCCTCCATCCACCAGTGGAGGCAGACCAAATACGTGCAGGGGTACGATGCGACGCACCCCGAATCGCAGGAGGAAGCCGACAAGGAGAAGCATTTCAGGCTTCACCACAGGAAGAGCGACGAGGAAGAGTGACCCTCGCGTTGCCGGCATGAATCAGGCCGTTCGCGTAAAGCAGATGCCATACAGGGCAGCTTCGCGCGAACGGCCTGATGCGTTACGGGCTTTACGTAAACGCCTTGTGCGGCATGCGGGCGAGTATACTTATGCGCGGCGATCGACCCGTATGGGCGGTCAGCCGGACACAACACAGGCGGGCAAGGGCCAAGGCGGCCAAAACCTGCCGAATAACCGCATAAAGGAATATCATGACAGCATCACATGGTGCATACGGCAATGCCGATGCAACCACGGCGGCAACAAGCAACGCAGCAAGCTCTAACGGCGCGGCCAGCACGGACGAGAGTCTCAACGCCCGCGTCAGAACATCGAAATCCCCAAGACCGAACAAGTGGGGCATCATTATCGCGGCAGTCGTCGCCATCGACATCATCGTAGGCGCGGTAGCCATATTCAACGGCCGGAATGCGCAACAGTCGGCAAACAAGGCCGACACCGTAACCATCGGACTCAAACTCGCCCCGCCCAGCCTCGACATTCGCCGCCAATCCGGATCGGCCATCGAACAGGTGCTCATCGGCAACGTGTACGAGGGACTTGTCAGCCGAGACTCCGACAATGCCGTACAGCCCGGTCTGGCAAAAAGCTGGGACATCTCCACAGACGGCACAACCTATACCTTCCATCTCAACCGGAACATGACCTTCTCCAATGGGGATGTGCTTGATGCCGACGACGTGGCATGGTCCATCAACCAGTTGAAGGAGAAGCAATACTACAACGCCAACCAGGTGGAAAGCCTGAGCAAGGCCGAAGCGCTTGACGCGAACACCGTGCGAATCACCCTCAGCTCCCCGGACTCCAACCTGCTGTGGTACCTGACCGGGCGCCCGGGCCTGGTGTTCGACAAGGACGCCACCTATAACGCGAAGACCCAGGCCGTGGGCTCCGGCCCATACACCGTGGAATCCTTCGATTCCGCCAGCAAGATGGTGCTTAAGGCCAACCCGAAATATTGGGGCACCGCGCACAAGCCGGCCACGCAGCATGTGGTCATCGACTTCATCACCGATGACAACGCCGCCGTCAACGCGCTGAAAAGCGGCGATGTGGACGTGCTCTCCCCAGTGAACGCGACCTTGGCGAAATCCCTTGACACCCACACCTACCATGTCTCCGCGTCCGATGGCAGCGACAAATTCGTGCTCGCCTTCAACTGCGCGAACAAGAAACTCGCCGACAAGCGCGTGCGCCAGGCCATCCGTTACGGCATCAACCACAAGGAGATCATCGCCTCCCGCGGCGGAGTCGACACTGCACTCGGCGGGCCGATCCCATCCGTCGACCCCGGCTACGAGGATCTGACCGGCCTCTACCCCTACGACGTGGCCAAAGCGAAAAACCTCATGACACAAGCCGGATACTCCACCGATCATCCGCTCGAACTCACACTGACCTACGCCAACACCTACGGCACCGAACTGGGCGACCAGCTCAAAAGCCAGCTCGCCGCAATCGGCATCGACCTCAACATCAACTATGTGGAATTCTCCACCTGGCTGCAGGACGTGCACGCCAACGGCGACTATGAGCTTTCGCTCGTCGACCATGCCGAAAGCCATGACTTCTACAAGTGGACCACGCCCGAATACTACTACCACTACGACAACAAGGACGTGCAGGCGCTGTACGCCAAGGCGCTCGCCGCCACCGACGAGAAGGAAAGCGACGAATACCTCAAGCAGGCGGCGAAAACCGTCAGCGAAGACGCTCCGGCCGACTGGCTGTTCGGCTACCGTGTGACCGTGGCGTACAACAAGGGAGTCAAGGGATTCCCCGACAAGCTCAGCCAGACAGTACTGCCGCTATGGCAGATCTCCAAGGCGGAATGATATGAGATTCGTGGCCAAACGGCTGCTGCTGTTCATAGCGGCATTGGTGGGATTGTCGATACTGGTGTTTCTGGCATTGCGTGTACTCCCCGGTGACGTTGCAGCCGTAATGGCCGGAACGAACGCGACCGCGGCCCGTATCGCCGCACTGCGGACGCAGATGGGACTCGACAGGCCGCTGCCCGTACAATACGCCGACTGGCTTGGCGGACTGCTGCATGGCGATCTTGGCATATCCGCCATCAGCGGCAGATCGGTCGTCTCGCAGGTCGGCGCCCGGGCGGCGGTCACGTTCCCTCTTATCATGCTCAGCCTTGCCATAGCCCTGCTGATCGGATTGCCGCTTGGCTGTGCTGCCGTCATCACCAGGAACAGGCGGTGTCGGGGGCTGTTCCATGTGCTTGCCATTGTCGGAGGTGCTGTTCCGGCGTTATGGAGCGGACTGCTGCTGATCCTGCTGTTCTCACACGGCTCGGGACTGCTGGGGCTGTTCCCCTCGCAGGGTTTTCCGAACGATGGCTGGAAGGATTGCGGGCGGGCCATGGCGTCGCTCGTGCTTCCGGCATTGGCCACCGGCATCACCGCCGGTGCGGGGATCATGCGCTATACGCGTGCCGCGTTGGGCGATGCCGCGCAATCCCAGGCCGTAAGCATGGCCATGGCATGCGGCATGACGCGCAGGCAGGCGCTGCTGCGCGTAGGCCTGCGACTGTCAATGCCGCAGCTGGTGTCGGTTATCGGATTGACCTTCGCCCAAATGATAACGGGCGTGATGGTGGTCGAGAACCTGTTTGCCCTGCCGGGGCTGGGGTCGATGCTCATCACCGATGTGGGCAATCGTGATCTGATCGCGGTGCAGAGCGAACTGTTCCTGCTGGCAGCGTTCTTCCTGCTATTGGGATTGGCGGTCGATATGGCGCATCATGCGCTCGATCCGAGACTGAACACCGCTTCCGACGACATACAGGAGGTGCTGTGATGTCGGCCACTCGTGTGGTTATGCGTTCGATGTGGCGCAAGGCCAGTGGAAAATATGCGTTGATCATGCTCGGCCTGTGGGTGCTGGTTTCGCTGATTTCGCTGGTGTGGACGCCTTACGCGCTACTTGAGACGGACGGATTCCACGCATGGGCTTCGCCCATGGCCGCGCATCCGTTGGGAACCGATGGCGTTGGCGCCGACGTGCTGAGCTGGCTGATGGCCGGTTCGCGCACGAATCTTGCAATCGCATCGCTTACCGTAGTCGTGGCCGGAATATTCGGATTGGCGTTGGTGGCCGCCATGGTGTCACGCCATACCGCGCTGCGATCCACGTCGGTGGTGGTGGTCGATGCGCTGATCTCGATACCGACGGTGCTGATCGCATTGATGTTGTCGGTGCCGTTTGGCGCTTCCGCGGCGGTGATCGTGGCCGCATGCGGATTCGCCTACGGATTGAATCTGGCACGCATCGTAAGACCTGCGGCCATACTCGCCGCGCGTTCGCAGTATGTGGAGTCGGCGGTATGGTCCGGCGCTTCGGGGGCGCGCGTGTTCGTCAGGCATATTATGCCGAACGTGATGCCGGTGCTGCTGGTGCAGTTGTCGATGAGTGCAGGGACGTCGATACTGGCTGAGGCTGGCCTGACCTATCTTGGCGTCGGCGTGGGTGCCGGCGTACCCAGTTGGGGGCATTCCCTCGCCACATCCGTACGATTCATCAGCATCTACCCGCTGACCGTGCTATGGCCGGGACTGATCGTCACGATGACGGTGATCGCGCTGCATCTGTTCGGCGACGCACTGCGCGACGCCATCGACCCGTTGACCAATCCTGAGCTGAGGGAGGCGGCATGAGCATCGAGATTCGTGGGCTGACCATCACCATCGGCGACAAACCCATTGTGCGCGATGTGTGCATGGACATCGCCGACGGTGAGCGCATCGGTCTGGTCGGTTCCTCCGGCTCGGGCAAATCCATGATCGCCAAAGCCCTGATGGGGTTGCTGCCCGACACGGCGCGGGTGAGCGGTTCCATCATGGCTGGCGGCAGGCAACTGATCGGGTTGGACGATACCGCCATGGCCGATCTGCGCGGGCGTTATATGGGCATGGTGTTCCAGAATCCGGCGGCAGCGCTCAATCCCGTGATGACGGTTGCACAGCAGGTCGGTCTGCCGCTGTACCTGCACTACGATCTGTCGCTTGACGAGCGTCTTGATCGTGTCAAGGCGATGCTTGACAAAGTGGGGCTTTCCCAGGATGCACTGCTGAAATACCCGCATCAGCTTTCCGGCGGGCAGCAGCAGCGCGTCGGCATCGCCACCGCGTTGATCACCTCGCCGCGATTCATCATCGCCGACGAGCCGACCACGGCATTGGATTCGATCACGCAACGTCAGATCGTCGACCTGCTGACGTCGCTGGTCGACGATGCCGGCGCGTCCATGCTGTTCATCACCCATGATTTCGCGGTGCTCGCACGCGCCACTACGCGCTGCTCTGTGCTGGACGGCGGTTCGATCGCCGAAACAGGCACGACCGCAAGCCTATTGCGGGAACCGGCAAGCGAGCCTGCGCAGCGCCTTGTCGCCGCGGCCAGGCAACTTACGCTGTCACGTGACGGCGGCATCGGCGACGGTGACGTCGGAAGTCAGGAATCCACGGGAGTGGAATCCGGTGATAGGACGATCGTGAGGAAAGACGGCGGCGATGAATGAAATCGTGTTGCAGGGACGTGGCATCTGCAAAAGCTATGGGTCGAAGCGGAATCGCAGGCAGGTGCTGTTCGACGTGGACATCGAGGTGCGCAGCGGGGAGTGCCTGGCGATCATCGGTGCTTCCGGCTCGGGCAAATCGACGTTGACGCGAGTGCTGTTCGGCCTGGAATCCGCGGATTGCGGTGAGATCGCATACCGTGGCCAGACGATGGGGGAGCGGAACGATGCCGTGCGCCATATGCTGCGCGGTGAGACCGGACTGGTGTTCCAGGACCCCTTCGCCTCGCTCGACCCACGCTGGCGCGTTGCGCGTTCCGTAGAGGAGCCGTTGCGGTTGCACCATAGGGGCATGGGCGATGACGAGGCCGCTTCGCGGATCGGGCGAGCATTACGACTGGTCGGACTCGACCCGGCGGTATTCGCCGCACGGTACCCCATGGATCTATCCGGCGGGCAGGCGCAACGTGTCGCCATTGCACGTGCCATAGTGGACGATCCGGGCGTCATTCTTGCCGACGAGCCGATGAGCGCCATCGATGTGGCCGCGCGTGTACGGATCCTTGAGACCTTCCACGCCATCCGCGAGGCGAACCCGAATATGTCGCTGGTCATGGTCTCGCACGATCTTGGCGTGGTGCAGCATATCGCCGACCGTATCGTCGTCCTGCATGACGGGCGCGTCGAGGAAAGCGGTACGACCATGGAAATACTGAAGCATCCCTGTTCCGTGTACACGCGCTCGCTTATCGAAGCCGCGTCCATGCAGGCCTGATCGCAGGTCGGATCGATGCGAGGTAGGCGGCTGGGCCGGCTGAACCGACTGGATCGCCTGAATCGGCTGAACCGACTAGAACGTGAACAGTCTGCGCAACCAGTCATACAGGGCGGGATTCGAAATGTTCCAGCTTTCGCTCCGCCCCGGGGTCATAAGCCATAGCAGCTGCAAGCCGATGCCGACGATAAGCAGGGCGACAATCACGACGGTCAGCCACCGGCGCCCGTTTTCACGCGCATCCGTGTTCCACACGAACAGCAGGCACATGGTGCCGATGAGCATCAGCCATGTCATATCGCACAGGTAACGCGCGTTCACGCCGAACGGTCCGTCGATGCACGCGATGAGGACGGCGAGAACGAGGAACGTGAATCCTATCGCACCGCACTGTGTTGCGTGGGAGTTTTGGCTGCGCCGCAGTCGAATGAAATACCGGATGGCCGCGGGCAATGCGAGCAGGCAGATCGGCGACAGCGCGACGAGTCCGCCGGCGAACTGTTCCGGAATGATGTTCCGGTTACGGAACAGGAACCCCCATGGGTTTGCCTCATCCAGTGAGAACACGTCCATGGTGTAGGGGAATTCCCTCGTGAAACCGATTGGGGTGAGGAACAGCAGGAGGACGGAATACAGGCGTGCTTTCAGACTGACATGCCGTTGCGTCAGATCGCAGCCGGTGAGATTGTAGGCTGCTCCGAAGTCGAACGGGTTGTCGAAACGGGCCGTGTTGTATGCCATCATCGCGCAGCCGATGATGAGGAACGGCAGAATCGCCGCGATGGTGGAGAGGATGGCGTGTCTGGAACGGGTGGACAGGATATCGTGGGCTCGGATTTGCGGCCATAGGAGGATGATGCCGAATACCGCGGTGAGGATGAACGCCGGTCTGCAGGCGATGGTGAGCGCGACAAGCGTCGAACCGATGGCGATGAACGGAGTGCGCGGGGTGTGATGGCCATCGCTGGAAGAGCGTGCCCACAATGCGATGCCGGCGGGCGCGAGTGCGAGCGATGCGAGGATGGGAATCGAATAGAACCATGGGACGAGCACCAGATACGTCAATCCGGATGCCGCCACGATTGCGGTGCAGGCGAGGACCGCGAGCCATCTGGGGGTGCCATGCCAATAGCGCTTCCACAGTGTTTCGATGAGGAATATGAGCGAAGCGCATGCCAGTATCGCAAGGAACGCGCATCCTGCGGCGGTCGGCAGATCGGTTCCGGTCAGTGCTTTGAACGGCGCGAAGAGCAGGAGCGCCGGCAGCGGGCCGAAATAGCAGTAGTACCGGCCATGGTAGAAAGCCCAATCCCAGCGTGACGGATCGCCGGTTTGCGCGCCGAGGGTTCCTCTGGCCTGCTCGTCGTACAGATTATCCATGGCCGCAAGCCAATCGGGGACATGCGCGTCGATCCAGGTTCTGCCATGCAGGAACGCGTCGGCGAGCTGCTGGTACTGCGAACGGTCCACGAGGAAGGTGCCACCTTGGTATTGCAGGGTGTACACGCTATCGGAAGGATGCGTGGACACCGTCAGCAGTACGAGAATCGTCGACATCACTGCCCAGAGAACCACGAAAGGCGTCCATGCGCGATGGCGTTTGCGGTTGGTGTGATCGGTGCGGTCGATGCAATCGGTGTGATCGGTGCGATCGGCTTCCGGCGTGAGCGGGGAACGGCCGTTGTTCCCCGTCGACGGTCGTACTCGATGTGTGGGGAATATGAAAGAGGTTCCTCTATGCATAATTGCACTGTATATCACGTAGACGCGATGATATCCGGTGGGGTGTTGGGCGCTGCGAAGGCTGTTATATTGCAGGTTATTGGGGACGGAACAAGCCCGTTCCAGGAAGCTGATACGGTTCGGATGTCCGCATGATGAACGCGGGTGACATGCCGATGTCCGGGGGAGTGGTAATGTAAGCCACATGTTCAATCGCTCTTGTTGTTGCTGTCGCTAACCAACCGCCCGAGGGGGCGCGTGGTTCATCGACGCATAACTTGAGATAGGACATTCCAGAATGTTCGGCGTGGTCGCCAGAACTTCGATTTTCCGGATTCCCGTAACGTATCGGCATGATCGCCAACCTTCGGCATACCGTAACCGTATACGGTGATCCTCGCACAAACGCGAAAATCCCAACAGGTCCTGTTTCAACCGCTGCACATGACGACGCGGCTTCCCGGGAGTGCATCCCAACCGAATCCCCGAAACCGCAAAGCCCCAAAGGAAACGTCATGACCATCCACAACAGCACCGCAGAACTCATCGGCAACACCCCGCTCATCAAACTCAACCATGTGACGGACGGCATCGAAGCCACCATCGCTGTCAAGGTCGAATACTTCAACCCGGGAGGCTCCTCCAAAGACCGCATCGCCGAACGCATCATCGACGCCGCCGAGAAGAGCGGCGAACTCAAGCCCGGCGGCGTGATCGTCGAACCGACCTCCGGCAACACCGGTGTAGGCCTGGCCATGGTCGCCCAGCAGCGCGGATACCGTGCGATCTTCGTCGTGCAGGACAAGGTCTCCGAATCCAAGCGTGCCGTGCTGCGCGCCTACGGCGCCGAAGTCGTGGTCGCGCCGACCAATGTGGAACCGGACGATCCGCGCTCCTACTACCGCGTGTCCGACCGTCTCGCCTCCACCATTCCCGGCGCGTTCAAGCCGAACCAGTATGACAATCCGAACGGCCCGCTGAGCCACTACCACACCACCGGCCCGGAAATCTGGGAGGCCACCGATCATAAGGTCACGCATTTCGTGGCGGGCATCGGCACCGGTGGCACCATCTCCGGCACCGGCCGTTACCTCAAGGACGTTTCCGACGGTAAGGTGCAGGTGATCGGCGCCGATCCGGAAGGCTCCATCTACTCCAATCCGAGCGACGTGCATCAGTACAAGATCGAAGGCGTCGGCGAGGACTTCTACCCGAAGGCCTTCGACCGTGATCTGCCGGACGAGATCGTGCAGGTCACCGACGCCGAGGCCTTCGAAATGACCCGCCGTCTCGCCGCTGAGGAAGGGCTGCTGGTCGGCGGCTCGGCAGGCATGGCCGTCGTATCTGCGCTGAAATACGCGCGCGAACATGAACTCGGCGCCGATCAGACGGTCATCGTACTGCTGCCCGATTCCGGGCGAAGCTACATGGAGAAGATCTTCAACGATGACTGGATGCGCGCCAACGGATTCGGCGACGTTGTGGACCGTACCACCAAGCCGAGTCTGGCCGAACAGTACCTGTGAGCGCATTCGTTTGCGCTTCCCGATCCCCAAACCCCATCAACCCGGACAATCCGACCAAATCCATCAAGCAAAGGACAATCATCATGACCGTCTCCACCAACGCCGCCGCCCTCAACGCCTCCGCACGCGCCACCCGCGCCATCCACGCCGGCCAGGAGCCCGACCCGACCACCGGTGCCGTGGTCACGCCGATCTACATGACATCCACCTTCAAACAGGACGGCGTCGGCGGGCTGCGCAACGGTTACGACTACAGCCGCTCCATCAACCCGACCCGCAACAGCTTCGACGAGCAGCTTGCCAGCGTGGAGGGCGCGAAGTACGCGCTGAGCTTCTCCTCGGGGCTTGCCGCCATCGACGTGCTGCTGCGCTCCACTCTGAAGCCCGGCGACAACATCCTGCTCGGCAACGACGTGTACGGCGGCACCTATCGTCTGCTCGCCAAGGTGTTCGTGCCATGGGGCATCGGTCTCGACGTGGTCGACATCACCGACACCGCGGCCGTATCCGCAGCGCTCGCGAACAAGCAGTACCGGTATATCTGGGTCGAAACCCCATCCAACCCGTTGCTGGGCATCGCTGACATCGCCGCCACCTCCGCCGTGGCACACGCGCACGGCACCAAGGTGGTGGTGGACAACACCTTCGCGTCCCCGGTGCTACAGCATCCGCTGGATGATGGCGCGGACGCGGTCGTGTACTCCACCACCAAGTACATCGGCGGCCATTCCGACGTGGTCGGCGGAGCCGTGGTCCTGAACGACAAGGAGACCCGCGATGCCGTGGCGTTCCTGCAGAACGCGGCCGGCGCGGTGCCGTCCCCGTTCGATTCCTGGCTGGATATCCGAGGACTCAAGACCCTTGACCTGCGCGTCAAGCAGCACAGCCGCAATGCGTTGAAGATCGCCCAATGGCTCGAAACCCGTCCCGAAGTGGAGCGCGTGTGGTATCCGGGTCTTGAATCGCATCCGGGGCACGATATCGCCGTACGTCAGATGCACGGCGGCTTCGGCGGCATGATCTCCGTGCAGATCGCCGCCGGATTCGAAGCGGCCAAGAGATTCGCCGGAGCCACGCAGGTGTTCACCCTGGCCGAATCCCTGGGCGGTGTGGAATCGCTCATCGAACATCCCGGTGCCATGACCCACGCCTCCGTGGCCGGTACCACGCTTGAAGTTCCTGCCAACCTGATCCGACTGTCCGTTGGTCTGGAGGACGCGGATGACCTCATCGCCGATCTGGAACAGGCGTTTGCCCAGATTTGAGCGGGAGAAAGAAGCGGGAGGAAGACGAGTCGTATGGTGGCGTAGGACGGTGAGGGCGGCCTGTTGCCGATGCGGGTTGCTTCGTCGTCGCTTCTCCTCGCTTTGGGACAATGCAGGGGTGGGCTGGATGGCCGGCTACGGTGCGAGTTCCCTCCGGTTTGAACTGCGTGCACAATAAACAAAGGTGGGCCCATCGCAAGCATGATGGTCCCACCCTGTCAGGAGATTCATCGGGAGTTGCCGATGGCCGGGGAGCAATAGCATTGAGGAATGCTCGGGAAAAGGAAACTCCCCGACGCTTCGCATTATATGGATAGTCGTCTGTCCGTATACGAGGATTGTCTTTTTGCACGAATTCTCGTCGTATTCGCAATGGTTGTGTCCGCATAATGATATGCGGTGGTGGACGAACATACAAGATGCTTATCGGTAGCTCTGAGTCTGGTTTCGTGGCGATGCCGTGACGGCATCGCCACGTTGGACGGCTCGGCGCTGTCAGCTGTCACGTATCCCGCTTGTTTGTGGCAGATTCGCCTTGTTTGGAAACCCTATGTGGCTTGTTTGTGGCACCAAATCGGGATATGCCGGGTATGGGCCTTGCGGTGCCACAAACAAGCCGCTGAGAAGATGCGGGATCGGTACATCTGCCACAAACAAGTAGGATAACTGCTGCGGGATTTGAGCTATGCCAGTTATGTGGGCCGCGTCGATTGACGCATATATGCATATATGCATGTCAAGCATGTGCTGAATGAGTCAATATGCAGTGGATGCAGGGCGTGTCGCATGTTTTGACAATATTGCGTTCGCATGGCTATTATAAGTGAAACGTTTCGACGAAACGATTCGACAATCAAGGCAAGTGGTGCCGTGAATTGAAGAGTGAAGTCGAGCGTGCGGATCTACAACTGGGCGCGGAGTCGCTGGCGGGTGCACGGTTCGCGAACTGGTGATGCTGGTGTTCATCTATGTGCAATGGGAGACCGGCATTGTTCAGTGTGGTTGTCGGAAATTAGGCAAAGGAGCGTGTGGTATGGCAGGCATTAAAGATGTGGCTCGTGCTGCTGGCGTGTCTGTCAGCACGGTTTCCTATGTGCTTTCCGGCAAGCGTTCTATTTCCGTCAAGACCGCTGACAAGGTTATGGCGGCGGTGGAAAAGCTCGGGTACACGCCGGATGCCAGTGCCCGCAAAATGCGTGGCGTTCGTAACCAGATCATTGCATTGAGCGCCCCGATTCGTGGTGATATCAATCAGGCGAAGTACAACGCCTACTTCCTGCATACCGCATGGCAGGCGAAAGATAGGGGCTACGATGTGCTTTTGCTTACGGGGGAGGACGCCGTGGGTGATCTTCGCCGTGTAACGCAGAGCAATCTGGTCGACGGTGTTGTGCTGCTTGATATTGAAGAACATGATGTGCGCGCAGCCGAAGCTGGTTTGTATTCGAAGCCTTGTGTTGCCATAGGTCTTCCGAGCGAGCACGGCGACTGTGCATGCGTGGATATCGATTTCACCATGGCTGGTCGTCAGGCTGCTGATTGTCTGTATAGCAAGGGGCATCGCAAAGTGGTGTTCCTGCGTGATAATGAGGCCGATTATGAGCGTGGTTCTGGGTATGTGCTGCTGTTTCGTGAGAGCCTGATGGCTCATGCCAAGGAATTGGGGTTGCGAATCGTCGAATCGTCAAAGCATGGGTTCGATCAGTTCGATGCCGCGACTTTTGTGCATGACGTGTTCGATGTCGAGGACAGGCCTACGGCGATTATCAATCAGGCTAGCGCGAATGTGCTGAATCAGGTGCTGCAGGAGCTGCAGTCCGCAGGTTTGTCTGTGCCGGATAACGTGTCGGTGCTGTCGTGCGGAACGTACTTCGAGGGTGAGTTGATGACGCAGCCGATTACCGAGATGCCGGTTATGCCGCAGGAGCTTTGTTTCAAAGCCGTGGAATTGCTGGTGAATGCGATTGAGAGCCATACCGATATCAGGGGCGTGGTTGAGCTTTCCCGGCCGGCGATGCATCGTCATGGTTCCGTTGCCGAGGTTGATGTCGGGGAACAGTAATCGACAGGTAAGACGGAGGAAACCGCTTTCTTATAATTAAAATCGAAACGATTCGATATTGATTTGTGACGCAGAAGACTTGCGCTCACCACTTATCGATTGGAGACGATTCGTCGCTGTCGTAATCGAAACGTTTCAATTACATCGAGTTTACAACTGAATATTTCATAACTGAATAGCACAACAAAACCTTCAAGGAGGAAGAACATGAACATCAAACGAGGCCTTGCCGCCATAGCTGTCGCAGCAGTGTCGCTGACGTCTCTGGCAGCCTGTGGCAACGACAGCGCACAGGATAGTGAGAAGCCGGAAAGCCTTTCGTTCTGGTATTACGAGGAAGACGACGCGGGCCAGACCCAAGCATGGAAACGTGCCGCCAAAGCCTTTGAAAAGGAGACCGGCGTCAAGATCAAATTTGAACGCAAATCCTTCACCCAGATTGCGCAGAACGGCAGCCAGTTCCTCAATTCCGATGAGGCGCCAGATCTGATGGAATCCAACCGCGGCAATGGTTCCTCCGGTGTACTTTCCACCATGGGTCTACTCACCGATCTTGGTGACTACGTCAAGCAGTACGGCTGGGACAAGAAGGTCACCGGAGCAAACGCGGCCGTAGCCAAATACGGCGATGACGGCATTATGAACGGCGACACCTGGTACGGTATGACCAGCTATGCAGAATACCAGCGCGTGTACTACAACAAGGATCTCTTTGCGAAGTATGGTCTTGAAATCCCGACCACGTATGACGAATTCGTAGATGTCTGCCAGCAGTTCGTTGACAAGGGCGTGACGCCCATTGCTGCCGATGCACAGGAGTACGGTGTCATGTGGCTGTGGTGGCAGCTCGTCTCCAAGAACGCGGACTCTAAGTTCATCGACAATTGGCAGTTGTACAAGGGCGACGTCAACTGGAACTCCAAGGCACTCACCGAAGCGACCAACACCATCAAGGATTGGCTCGACAAAGGCTTTATCTCCCGCAATGCAACCGGTATGAAGGCGGAAGACACCACCCAGGCCTTCATCAAGGGCGAATATCCGATCTACCAGACCGGCACTTGGAACCAGGGTCGTTTCGTCAAGCAGATCACCAGCTTCGATTGGGATGCCGCGGTTATGCCCGAATCCAACTATGCCGTCGGTTGCGCGGGCAATCTGCTGGTCATTCCCGAGAAGTCGCACCACAAGGATCTGTCCGCCAAGTTCATCGACTATGTGCTTTCCAGTGATGTGCAGAACTTCCTCGGCAATGCAGGAGGCATCCCGGTCGCCGCGGATATCGACAAGATCACTGATGAGAGAAGCAAGGCCATGATCGCCGAATACGATTCATACGCCAAGGACAGCAAGCTCAGCTACTACCCGGATTATGCGGCATCCAACCTCACCGATGCAGTGCCCGCCGAGTTCCAGGAGCTGGTGAACGGCACCAAGACGCCTGCTGCCGTACTCAAGAGTATCCACCAGAAGTACGATACCGGTATCGAAGACATGGGCGTCAAGCAGTAGCCGTCTGGCTGCAGTCGCCGATTAGAGGCAAGGAGAGCCGGCAGCTCCTCATAAAAGACAAGCTGCCGGCCTCCTGGAACCATGTCGGCAGGAAATACAACGGATTGTAACTATATTCTCAATAAGGAGATTGCAATGTCGCATAAGAATAAGCGTGGGGAAGTCTCAATGTCGCGACTTCCGGGCAATCGCTCCGCGAGATTCGTTCCCTATCTCGTGCCCGGATTGATTGGCCTGCTTGTTATCGTCGTCGTTCCCTTTATCTGGAACATCTACCTGAGCTTTACCCGGTGGCGTGGCGTTGGGCCGGTCAAATGGATCGGCTTGAAAAACTGGCAACGTCTGATGTCGGACTCCACCTTCTGGACGTCATTCGCCAACTCGTTCTGGATCATCGTCGCTATCGTGATTATCCCGACCATCCTGGGCCTATTCATCTCGTCACTGCTCACCGACGTCATCCAGAAGAAGTTCGGTGGTAAAACAGCATCCTTCCTGCGTGCAATGTTCTATCTTCCGCAGCTGCTGCCGGTCGCGGTCGCCGCAATCATCATGGGGTGGATCTTTCGACCAGAAGACGGCGCTGTCAATGCGATGCTCGCCAAGATCGGACTGGGGACGTTGCAGCATAACTGGTTGGGAAGCCCCGACAGCGCATTGCCCGTATTGATGTTCATCCTCGTGTGGATTCAGTTGGGCTATCCGATTGTGATTTTCATGTCTGGCCTGCAGCGAGTCGATCCGGAACTGTATGAGGCAGCCGGGCTTGACGGCGCGAACTGGTGGCAGAAGTTCCGCGTGGTCACGCTGCCATCCATCATCCCCGAGCTGCTGGTCGTCATCCTGACTGCGACCATCGGCGCGCTGAAGACCTTCGCCCCGGTGTATCTGCTCACCAAGGGCGGGCCCGGAACCGCAACCACCGTGCCCTCGTACTATTCCTACAACCAATTTTTCCAAGTGCAGCAGGTCGGCTACGGTGCTGCCATCTCCACTGCGCTGACCATCGTCATCATCGTGTTCTCCATCGGATTCACAATCGTGCAGAAGCACGTCGAAAAGGAACTCGTCTGAAAGGTCAAGTGGAATCATGACTGAAGTAATGACTAGGTCCGCCGCTCGCAGGGCCTCCAAGAAAACACAACATGTTCGCTCCGTCGGTGATTGGGCAACGCTGATCATCCTGATTGCAGCAGCGTTGCTGGTGTTGTTCCCGCTGCTCGTGCTCACGGTCAACGCGTTCAAAACCTCCGCCGACTACAATGCCGCAGGTCCGCTCTCGCTGCCGAAGCACTTCACCATGGAAGGCGTAATCTCCTTCTGGACGACTACGCGGTTCCCGTTGAAGTTCATGAACAGCTTCGTGATCTCATTGGTTGTGGCCGTCGCCGCCGTGGTGCTCTCCGTGCTCAACTCCTTCGCTCTGGGCATTGGCCGGGTCAAAGGCAACACGTGGATTGTGCTGGCAATCATGCTCGCCAACATGATGCCGCAGGAAGCGTTGCTGTATCCGTTGTACAGCACGTTCAAACAAATCGGTCTGTATAACAGCCAACTGGCAATCATCATCATCTTCACTGTTATCCAAAGCGCCTATGGCACCTACCTACTCTCTTCGGTATATGGCACGTTTCCGCAGGCGATTCTGGAAGCAGCTGCAATCGATGGTGCCTCCCGCTGGCAGATTTTGCGCAAGGTCGTACTGCCGATCTCCTGGCCGACCATCAGCGTGCTGTTCGTGTTCTTCTTCGTATGGACATGGAACGAATACATGATCCCTATGGCATTCCTGATGAGTGACGATGTACAGACCATTCCGCTGGCGCTCGCCACATTGCAGGGGCAGCGCACCATGGACGCCACTACATTGGCATCGGCTTCATTGCTGAGCATCATACCGACCATCATCTTCTTCATCATCTTCCAGCGTAAGCTGTCCCAAGGCATCACCGCGGGTGCCGTGAAGTAACGTAAACCAGTAATTCGGTGCGGTTTTCACGTTGCGAGCACTTACGCATGGCTGTGCAAGTCAGTGCTCGCGGCGTTCGCCGCCCATAGAGGAGAACAATATGAATGAGAATGCCATGCTGCGGCCAGGCTTTGGGGGAAACGAGCTTGATTCCTTGACCCTGGCATCGACTGGGCGCACCCGTTGCGTCAATGCGGAGAACCCCACCGGCGGCAAAGGAACCGCGGCTACCGCAGCCAGCGCGCTCGGCCCCTCCCGCAAAGGAAGCCCCTGCATCCAAACAGTCAAGGCCGGTCAAAGCGTGACCTTGATGGATGTTGACGGCCCTGGTGTCATCCGCCATATGTGGATGACAGTAACGGACAAAACCTCGCCGACCGGACCGAACGTGCTGCGTAACCTGATACTCGAATGCTATTGGGATGGTGAGGAAACCCCCTCGGTGCAATGCCCGATCGGTGATTTCTTCTGCTGCGGGCATGCACAATCCTGCCGCATCAATTCGATTCCGATCATGGTTGTGCCGAACAGAGGTTTCAACTGTTTCTTCGCCATGCCGTTCGAACATGCGAGAATCGTCATCCGCAACGACCATAACGAGGATGTTCCGGCGTTCTTCTACCAGATTGACTACACCGAATATGATGAACTGCCTGCCAACGCAATGCGGTTCCATGCGCAGTGGCGTCGTGAACGGGTGACCGAACTTGGCCGTGACTACGTGGTGCTTGATGGCGTGCGTGGGCAAGGCTTATATGTCGGCACCTATATTGCACTCACTGCATTGGAGAGCAGGTGGTGGGGCGAAGGCGAATTCAAGATGTACATCGACGGCGATGACCAGTATCCCACATGGTGCAGCACCGGAGCTGAGGATTATTTCGGCGGCGCGTGGAGTTTCGCCGAGTTCGATGACGATGGGCGTATGCGTGAGCAGACATTCACCGGGCCGTATCTCGGGTTTCCGTTCTATTCGCAGCGACTGTCGCGTCGCGAAAGCGACTACTGGGACGTCAACACCCCAATTACTCGCGGACTGTACCGATGGCATATTCCCGATCCGATCCACTTCGAGCATGATCTGCGGGTCGAATGGCAGCAGATAGGTACGGAGGAGAATGGTAACTTCGAGCGGCAGGATGATGTGGCGAGCGTAGCGTACTGGTATCAGTTTGAGCCACACATGCCTTTTGAACCGATTGGAGACCGTCATTTCCGCCAGCCTCGGTGAAATGTGGCGCTGGGCATTGACCGGATGCGGATTGCGAGGTGAAAGGGCATGCGCTTCTCATTATGAAATTGCTGTTTCATGGAAGTCCGTCCACGGCTTTTCCCATGTAGTGATCCGATGTGGTCGCCTCTCCTGACAACGGCAGTGCCGTCTTCTTCGTTGCTTTTGGCAGAAACGGAGGCAATGAAGAAAGCACATCGATGGTGACTGCCATATATCCCGTTTGTTTGTGGCAGATTCGCCTTGTTGGGAAACCCTATGTGGCTTGTTTGTGGCACCCAAATCGGGATATGCCGGGTATGGCCGTTGCAATTGCAACGGCCATACCCGCGTTATGGGCCTTGCGGTGCTACAAACAAGCCACTGAGAAGATGCAGGATCGGTACATCTGCCACAAATAGGCGGTATGGCCGGCACGTTGCCGTGCCATGGCGTATCTGCTGCTTCCTCGTCCCGCTTTTGTTTCCTTTCCGCTCCCTTATTTGCCGCCGCTTTGCTTCTCAGATTTGTATTCCTGTTCCCGTGATGGGTGCGGCGGGGCAAAGTGATGGCGGAATGTACAATGGACAATCGGGCTGAAAGCCGCTGACGATTGACGACAGGAGGGGTGTTGGGCGATATTCGATCTGAGATGGAACGTCTCCGCCCGGTATATGAGACCGGTGTGCTGCGTCTGCTGATGCGTGCCAATTCGCAGCTGTACGTGGCGCTGCTCCGCTCCTCGTTCGATCCGCTGACCGGGGAACTGCCCAGGGAAGTCCTCGAGGAGCGTTTCACCAGGGCACTGTCGCAACTCGTCGAAAGCGGTGACTACGCGTTCAAAGACGATCAGACGCTGCCCGATGCCGCGCATCGCATTCTTGTGGAGCTTTCCCGCGAAGGCGATGGCGACTATGCATGGCTTGCGAATTCCCTCGACGTGGCCTCGCACCGCTACCTGTACCGTCTGACCGCACGCGCACACCGGGCGATCGAGGCGCTGTCCCATCTTGAAGACACCACGCAGGCATTGTCCGGCGCCCAGGCCAACAGCATCATCATGGAGATCGAACATGCGCGCATGCAGCTCACCGCCGACCCGCATAAACGCATCGAACTGCTGAACCGCGAGATCGAGGAACGGCAGAAGGAGATCGAACAGCTTGAACAGGACGGGGCTGTGGAACAGCTGTCGTCCAAGCAGGTCGAAGACATCATCAACGTGGTGCACAACACGTTGCGCGGCGTACCTATCGACTTGCGTGAACTGGCGCTCGCGGAGCGCGACAACGGCGATGCGCTTCGCCGCCGCATGCAGGCCGGCGCGATGTCGGTGGAGAACATCCTGAGCGCATACCACGACGAATATCGCAGGTCCTTCCGCGAATCCGACAGCGGCAGGCGTTTCGAGGACGCGTTCCAGGTCATCGTCACCGAGGAAGGCCGCCGCGAGATCGACGACGCCGTGCGCGATATCGCCAAAAACCCGTATCTTGATGGCGAGCCGGGCGTGCTGCTCAATCAGGTCAGGGCCGAGCTTGAACGCATCTACGAAGGCATCGAGGATGTACGCCACCAGATGCGCGCCTCGGACGAGGCGGTGAGCCGTCTGGTGCGGCAGCAGACCGATACGCGCTACCGCACCATGCTTGGCAAGCTCAACGCGCTGTTCGCCAAGATCAGCGGCGAGGCGAAGGCCAATCCGAACAGTGCCTCCAGGCCATACCATACCGATACCGGCGCCGTGCAGTTGGCGGTATTGCCCACGCGCCCGGCAAAGCCGATGATTCATGCGGCCCCGCCGAGCCTGCAGGAGCGTGAAAGCGTTCCGACAGTGGATTCGCCGGATCTGAAAGCCATGATCGAGGTCGGCGGTCCGAGGCTTCGGCACATGATGGATGTGATCAGACGCTCGCCGCGCATGCTTGCCGATGGCAGGGTGGATCTTGCCGCCAGTTTCAATGCATTGCCCGAACGGGAACGCAGGGAAAGCGAGATTGTTGGTTTCCTCAGCGCGCTGCATGCGCAAAGTGACGCGCAGTACGTGCAATGGCATTGCGTATCTCTTGACGGTACGCCGCGAGTGTGGCGCACCAAGCCGATCGCGGCAAGCATGCAGACCCTCGACGAAATCGTGGGGGAGGAGTGAGCATGGCTGGTGGAACCGGTGGAACAGATGACCGACACGATACGACCAAGCGGAGCGAAGTGAACAATCAGAACGGAAACGCCATGGAATACGAACCGAACGAGATAACGGACAATGCGGCGGGCGGCGCGGACGCGCAAGCTGCACAGGCGGTCGATCTGGATCGTCCCGCCGAAGCTGTTGCCAACCCGTATGCCTTGTTCAACGGGGACACCGGAGACATGACCGTCGAAGCGCGCATGGCGGCCATCGCCCTCAAACGCGACCGATACATCAGCGACGATCTGTACTGGCTGGTGCATGACGATATCAGCATCCGCGAATCCGTCACGCGTTCGCTGAACAACGATTTGCTGGAGTTGAAGGAGAACCGCAAGTATCGCATCATGTACGCAGCTCCGGTCAATGGCGCGGAGACCAGCATCCGATCGCTCAAAACGCGTGCGAGCCTGACCCGTGAGGAGGCGGCGATGCTGGCGTTCCTCCGCATTCGGGTGCTGGAATACGAGAACACGCGGGTCGAGCCGAAGGGCTGGATCGTCAGTCATGATGAGATCCGTGCCGCGCTCACCAGCGGTTCGGGCTATCTTGCCTCCAGCAATGACGAGGAAGGTTCGGCGAAGAAGATCCGTTCCACGATTTCCCGTCTGATGACCTACGGATATCTCGATCAAGGCGACGGTGACGACATGTATCTCATCACACCACTGGTGCCGGTGGTGCTGGACGGCGACGTGGCCGATCAGTGGCTTGGGGTCTCGACGGATGATGCCGCCGAAAGCGATGGCATCGACGAGGCTGTGGCGGACGGACAGGCGGACGGCTCCGATAAGGCCATGGACGATGCCGATGGCACGAACGCGTCGGAGTCACCCCGAAACGGAGACGATCCCTACGATGCGGATGAAGCGCGTGATGCACAAGCGGATGTCGTCGCACAGCAGGAAGCCGTGGATCTGTGGGTCTCCATGGGGACAGGCGCATCGGATGCCGCTGGCATGGCAGGCAATGAGCACGAGGAGAATCTGTGATGACTGACAACGATATGCATATCATTGCGGACCGGTGGATGCTGGAAAGCCGTCAGGTGATTAACTGGGGATCATATGAGGGCTACCACGAGTTCAAGCCGTCCATGAGCGACAAGATGCCGGTCACCCTGCTTGCGGGAGCCAGCGAATCCGGAAAGTCCACGCTGGTCGACGCGCAGATCTCCCTGCTGTACCCGACCGGTACGCCCTACAACAAGGCTTCCAATTCCGGTCGTTCCGAGCGTAACGATTACACCTACCTGCGGGGCATGCTCGGTTCCAGCGACAGCGAGAACGGCGAGACCCCGATCTATCTGCGCGGCCGGAGCGAAGACAACGCCCCGCAGGCCGTGTGGGGCGCGATCGTGGACACGTATCTGAACCGTACCACCGGGGCGGTGCTTTCCTGCGGCAAATTCCTGTATCTTGCGTCCGGCGATGGTCGTGGCGAGGTTCGCAGGCAGTACATCGCATGGAACAGGAAAATCGATCCGCGCAAGATGGATCGCTTCCGCGATACGCCGTTCACTGCCACCATGCTGAAGAAAACGTACCCCGAATGCGATTCCTTCCCGAACGCGGAAGGCTTCCATGCGTACATCTGGCATGAAATGGGGCTGAGCCCGGAGGCTTGCAGGCTTCTGCACAAGATCCAATCCGCGGATGCGCCATCGCGCCTGGACGATATCTTCAAACAGGGCGTGCTTGGTGTGCCCGAGGCGTTGGAACTGGCCCGTACCACCGTCGACGATTACGAACGGTACGACGAGAACTTCCGCAGCATGGAGGAGAAGGCCAAGCGTATCGCCAAACTGCGCGACATTCAGAACCAATATGGCGAATACACCGAAGCATTGCAGGCCAGGCGTGAATTCGACGCGGTCAACCCGGACGATGAACAGGGCAATGCCACGCTCGGTGCCTGGGCGTACTCCCGTATGGCCGGCGAAGTGCGTTCCGGTCTGCCGATCGCACAGCGCAAATGCAAGGAGTACGAGCGCAAGCTTGAGGCCGCAAGCCGGGAAAGCAGCGACTTGGAGATCGAACTGAACGAGGTCAGGGAGCAGATCAGCGGCATCGACGACGGCTCGCTCGCACGGCTCGAAGGCGATCTGGAACGTGCGCGCAGGGACGCCGAGGAGACACGCAAACAACGCACGAGCGTGCAAGCCCGCTTCCAGCAGGCCGGCGAAACCATGCCGAACGATGAGGAAAGCTGGAACGCCAAGCGTGACGCCATCGCCCAGGCGCTCGACTCCTACGATATCGACAAGGCGCAGCGTGAGAACCAGCGTGATGCGATGTATGACGAGGTGCGTGACTGCCGCAAGGAGCGTGAAAGCCTGCAGGCCGACCTGAACCGTCAGCGCAATCAGAAAACCCGTATCACGCAGGCCATGGACGAGGCACGCGCCATGCTGGCCGATGCGGTGGGGCTCGATCCCAAGCATTTGCCGTATGTGGCCGAGCTGATGGACGTGCGTGAGGATTCCGAGGCCTGGCGTGTGGCGATGAACGTCACCTATGCGCCGATCGCGCAGACCATTCTGGTCGACAAGCGCTACGAGCAGGGCTTCGCCAAGAAGGTCAGCGGCATCGACCCGCGTCTGATGATCCGCCGCACCTGGCAGTTCGTGGATACCGAAGCCTCGTACGACACCGCGAGCACCAAGGGGTGGATGTCCAGCAAGCTTCGCTTCAAAGCCGGTTCGCCGTTCACGGGCTGGCTGAGGGAACAGGTCGCGTCGGAACGCTTCGACGCGAAATGCGTGCAGACCATTGACGACGATAACCGTGACGAACGCCAGGTGCAGACGGATGGCCAGCTGAAATCCGGTGCGCATGGCTTCCACGGCATCAAGAACACTCATATGATCATCGGTTTCGTCAACGAACGGTATCTGACCGAGTTGCAGCGCAAGCTTGAGAAGGCCGTCGAGCAGCTGGCCGAGGCGACGATCCGTCATGAACGCGCGAAGCGCCAGGTGGATTTGCTGCGAGACCAGAAGGAACTGGCGAACTTCATCTCCGATATGGATTGGAGCAAGGTCGATGTGGTCGGTGCCGAGCATGCGGTCGAAGACATCAAGACACGCATCGAGGAGATTCGCAGCAATCCCGAACTCGCCAAGCTGACGGCGCGGCGCGACGGTCTGCTCGCTCAGGTCAATCAGGCCAATATGGCCAAGGCGCAGGCACAGGTCGACGTGAACAGCGCCTCGCATATTGTGCAGGCCGAGCAGGATTGGCTTGACGCCTACGGCAAGGCCGAGTTCGACGATTCGCGGTTGCCGAGCGTATTGTCCAACCAGCTCACCGACATATACGAGGCGACCTATGGCATTTCCTCCAACGTGAACCGTGCGGAGATCATCACCGCGAATGTGGTCGGCGGCAGCGGCGTATTCGCCGACCGTGTCCTGCACAACATGGCCAATGAGATCCGCAAGCGCATCACGTCGCTGAACGATCAGGCCGGTGTGATGCGTGCCAACGTCGAGACCCGTATGGCGGATTATCTGGGCTCCTACGCTCCCGACGACAATATGGTCACTGCAAGCGTGGAGGAATACCGGTTCTATGTCGAGGAGCTGAAAAGCCTCGACATGCTCAGCACGCGGAAGGCCACGGACGAGGAATACGTGAACAGCCTTGAAAAGCTGCGCATGAGCTTCATGCAGATCGCCCGTGCCGTCGATACCGATAAGAAACGCATCGACGAGCAGCTTGACCGTATCAACGCGATGCTGAAGGGGCAGCAGTTCGGCCCACGTCACGGCAGCCTGTCGATCAGCGCCGAAGTACATAATCCGGAGCATGAGTTCGTGGGACTGATGAAGAACACCATCGCCGATCTGAACGATTGGAAACAAAGCGATCAGGGGAATCCGGCCGCCACACGCAAGCAGTTCGAGCGCTGCCGCGCGCTGGTGGAGCGATTGCGACAGGAGCTCGGCCAGGTGCGCGACGCGAATGGCATTAAAAGCTATGGTGCGAAGAATCTCGATCCGCGGTGTCGCTGTTCGTTCTACGCGCTGGTCAAGCATGAGGACGGGCCGGACGAACGCATCACCTCGACCGGCGGGCGCTCCGGCGGCGCTTTGCAGGAGCTGACGTCGTTCATCTATGGCGCGGCGTTGATCTACCTGCTTGGCGGCGATGTGACCGGTCAACCGACCTACACCACGCTGTTCCTCGATGAGGCGCTGATCAAGGCGGATGGCCGCTATACGCAGCGTGCATTGGGCGTGCTGCCCAAGCTTGGCTTCCAGGTGATCGTGTCGGCGCCGGAAAGCAAGACGGCCGAGATCCTCGAGGTGGCGACCAAGGCGTATGTGGCGTACAAGGATGCGTCCAACGGGCGTTCCTATCTGCAGGAGATCACCTCCGACGAGATCACCCGGCTTGAATCCGAGATCGCGGCCGATATGGACGGCGAGACGGGTGAAGGGCGGACTGACGGCGACGCCGAAAGCGGGGACGGCTCGGACAGGTAGGCCATGAGCCGGGTACTGTTCTTCGGCGAACGGCTCATGGCAGTGACGGTGGATTTGTCCGGTAATCGGCTAGTGGAGCCGCCCGCGCTTGCAGGCGGCTCCGCACGCATACGGTATCGGCGTATATGAGCCGGGAAGGGGAATTCCATGTCAATGTCATCAAGGAACGCCGGCAGTGTAACGGAGCGTGAGAGGCGGCTTGCGGCACGTACCGAGCAATGGCTTGTCGGAAAGGTCGAGGACTATCTGGACAAGCAACGGTTTTCGGCGAATCCGCAGTGGCCGTATGAGTTCAACGTCAAACAGCCGTCGAAGAGCGAGCTGATACGGGATTCGGACACCTGCATCGCCCAAGCGAGGGCCATTCGGTCATGGGCGCAATCCTACGGCTGCCGGTATGGCGAGAAGTCCCGTTCGCTGGGGGCGTATTGCGGCACCACGCCATTGGTGACGCGCGTCTGCGTTCCTGGCGAGCATGAGGCGCTGGAAATCGCGGGACGTCAATGCGCGCACCGGTATTGTGCTACGCAACAGCGGTTTTCGTGTCTTCGCGGGGAATTCGATGTGTCCGAGGATGTGCTTGCCGCGGTCGTATACAAGCTCAAAGACATGGACGATCTTGACTTCGAACTGGTCTGTCAGGCCGCGCACTATTTCGCACGGCATGACGCCTCCGGCATGAGGCCGCGCGCTGTGGCGATTCCGGGATTCTCCGCCAAATGGCTGGGCGGCAAGGGCTCTGTGCGTCGTAAGGCCATATGCCTGTTGCTGGGGCGCGAGTCGCTTGACTTCGAAGAGCGCCCTGGCGAGATCCGCCTGCGCTATCTTGATTCGGCCCATTGTGGCTATCCCGATCTGTATGTCACTCAGCCGTGGCGTACCGCCGATTGCGCGAGGTTCAGGTATGCGGTGATTGTGGAGAACAAGGACACCTATCAGGAGATGCCGCAGATCGATGATTGCATCTGCGTCTTCGGTTGCGGAAGGGCGGCGAATCGCATGGTTTCGCTGCTTCCGTGGCTTGCCGATACGCCGCATGTCGTCTATTGGGGTGACATGGATGCCGACGGGCTTGAGATTCTTTCCGGCATACGTGAATCGGGAATCGACTGCGATTCCATATTGATGAATATGGACGTCTATAGGCGTTACCGGCGGTTCGGCACCGAATATACGGAACAGGGCAGGAGGATCGAGCCGCGCAAAGTGGGTGCGGTGCCGGGGCTGCGTGCCGAGGAACGCGAATTGTACGAGGCGCTGTGCACCGGCGAAGGCGTGGAGTATCTGCGCATCGAACAGGAACGTATCCCGATCGTGGATGCCGTTGCCGAGCTGTGCGCGGCTGGTTTCCCGATTGTCGTCTGAGTCTCGACAGGCTACTTTGCTTGGTTGTGGCAGATTCAGGCGGGTCGAAAAAACCAGTTGGCTTGGTTGTGGCAGCCAAAAGGAGATATGCGAAGTATGAGTCCCGGGAATTCCGGGGATCGTACTGGCGCAATTACATGTTTGCTGCCACAGGTAGGCCACTTGGCAGGTTATGGGGAGTAGGATGGCGTGGAGCGTTGGGCTGTGCCGGCAGAACATGCCGGAAACGGAAAGGTCATGATATGAAACTGGACAAATATGCGGTGTTTTGCATGTTCGGCATGGTGCTGGCGGTGTTTTCGCTGGTGTTCGGCATTCTGGGCAAGGGGATTGTGGCCGGTTCGTTCGGCCTGGCTACGGGCGGTGTATGCTTCGCCATGCTGCTGCTCACCAAGATGCCCGACGATAAGCCACAGGGCGATGCCGAGGATTCCGACGAACCGGAGCTGGACTGACTTTGGCCGCGTTGCCGTGGAATGCGTGATGCGGCCGAGCCGGTGCTTCGGCATAGTCTCCGCCCAAAGCTATACTTAGCTCGGTTAAGGTAGTTTTCCATGTTTGGAGATAACGCATATGGCATTCGGCACTGAGCCCACCCCCACCGGACTGGCGACTCCGTCTATCGACGATTTGATGAAGCACGCCGATTCCAAGTACGCGCTGGCGATTTTCGCCGCGAAGCGCGCACGTCAGATTAACTCCTACTTCACCCAGCTTAACGAGGGTCTGCTGCAGAACGTTGGTCCGCTGGTTGAATACCAGAGCCAGGACAAGCCGCTGTCCATCGCATTCCGTGAGATCGACGAAGGCCTGCTGGAGGAGACTCTCGGCGAGGACGATCTGACCGAAGGCAACTGATTTTGCAGCTTATGGGCATAAGGGCTTGCGTCGGCTGTTAGGCCGGGGCAAGCCCTTTTGTTTGCCGGAATATCGCTCCGGGGCGGCGCCGAGGTGCCAGTCCCAAGCAAGGGATCGCCGGCAGCCTGCTGCCATCCGCATATGGAAGACCCCATAACCCAAGAAAACCGAAGATCGAATAACTGAACACGGCAAAACTGAACACAGCAAACGAAAACGTATCATTGTGCCTCGCTGGGGAGCGGGGCGATAAGTCCGAAAGAGGGATGATATGACTGAAAAGCGACTTATTTCCGCTGAATCCGTAACCGAAGGCCACCCCGACAAGGTGTGCGACCAGATTTCCGACGCCATTCTCGACGACCTGCTGTCGCAGGATCCGGCGTCTCATGTCGCAGCCGAAGTGAGCGCCGCCACCGGCACCTTCATGGTGTTCGGCGAGGTAAGCTCCGAAGGGTACGTCGATGTACAGGCCAAGGTGCGCGAGACGCTTCGCCGCATCGGCTACACCAGCTCAGAGGTCGGTCTTGACGCCGATTCCTGCGGTGTGCTGGTCGCGCTTGTTGAGCAGAGCTCCGAGATCAACCAGGGGGTGGCGCGTCTGAACGCCGAGCAGGAGTCCGCGGCCAGCCGTGAGGAACGTTATGAGGCGCAGGGCGCCGGCGACCAGGGTGTGATGTTCGGCTACGCCACGGACGAGACCGACGTGTATATGCCGTTGCCGATCTATTTGGCGCATCGTCTTTCCTACCGTTTGGCGCAGGTTCGCCACGAGGGCATCGTGCCGCATCTGCGCCCGGATGGCAAGACCCAGGTCACTATCGAATACGACGATGATGATCGGCCGGTGCGTGTGGATACGGTGCTGATCTCCACGCAGCATGATCCGGAAGCGTCCCAGGCATGGCTTGCCGGGCAGCTGAAGCAGCATGTGATCGATTCGGTGCTCGACGAGGTACTGGGCGGCAAGGTGCGTCACGACGATTACCGCGAACTGGTGAATCCGACCGGCTCCTTCGTGCTCGGCGGCCCTGCTGCGGATGCCGGTCTGACCGGCCGTAAGATCATCGTCGACACCTACGGCGGTGCGGCGCATCATGGCGGCGGCGCGTTCAGCGGCAAGGATCCGTCCAAGGTGGATCGTTCCGCGGCCTATGCGACCCGTTGGGTGGCCAAGAACATCGTGGCCGCCGGTCTGGCGCATCGTGTGGAGGTCCAGGTCGCCTATGCCATCGGCGTGGCCGATCCGGTGAGCGTGAACGTGGAGACTTTCGGCACCGAGATTGGCGTGACCCGCGATCAGATTGCGGCGGCTGTGCGCAAGGTGTTCGATCTGCGTCCGGCTGCGATCATCGACGAACTCGACCTGAAGCGTCCGATCTACGAGAAGACCGCGGCCTACGGCCATTTTGGACGAATCGATGTCGAATTCCCGTGGGAGCGTCTGAACAAGGTCGATGCGCTCAAGGCGGCCATCGAAGAAGCCTGATCAGGTGCGTATGCCGGCGGGCCCGGTCGATTCGCTGAGGGCGAACCGGGCGGACCTGCTTCATAAGGCGGTTGGAATCAGCAAACAGGCATGATCCCAGCCGCTTTTCCCGTATGGTGACGTAAGCTGAAACCATGAGTTATGAGGATGCAGAGCAGCTGGCGCTTGACGGGTTGGCCCCCAGCAGGCGCCGTTCACGCGCATCCAGGCACAGCAAGGCCGAAAGCAAACCGATTGTGCGCGTGGTGCTTGATATCCAGGCGGCGCACTTGGGGCAGACCTTCGACTATCTCATCGACGAGAAGGATTCCGCCCAGGCCCAGCCCGGCGCGATGGTGCGCGTGCGGTTCGGCGGGCAGCGTGTGAACGGCATTATCTGGGAGCGAACGGACAGCAGCGATGTCGCCGCCGCATCATTGCGCTACGTGGAACGCGTGTTCGTCGGGGGAGTGCGCGTATCCGAATCGTTGCGGCGCGATATTGCCGCCATCGCCGAAGCATACGGCGGTACCCGCGCCAATATTCTGCGCCTGGCGATTCCGCCTCGCGTGGCGAAGGTGGAGAAGGAGCAGCGCTTGGTAGCGCCGTTCCATCGCACTGGCGGCATAGTCCAACGATTGGGGCAACCAGCCGGGTCGGCATTCGAACGGTTGGCAGGTTCATACGACGCCGGTATTCGTGATCTACGATCAGCATTGCACGGCACCGCATTCGCCTCCTTCATCGTCGACCCGTTGCCGGGTATGCGCCGTGCGGCCAGCGCACTGGCATGGATGGCTGCGGAATCGCTGATGGCGGGGCATGCCGCGGTGGTGGTGCTTCCGGATGCCCGTGAAACCGATGCCATGATGCGGGAATTGGAAGCGCTTGGCCTGCGGAGGTTCGCAGGCAATGGGTCGCAAACCGGTGGCTGGACGGGGGACGTCGCGGTGCTTACCGCAGCATTGCCGCCGGCGGACCGCTACCGGGCATGGCTGGCCATTGCCACAGGCGCCGTGCAATGCGTGATCGGTACGCGTGCTGCCATGTATGCGCCGGTGGAGGGGCCGGCACTGTTCGCAGTGATGGATGACGCCGCCTACCAACAGGCCGACGGCATGGTGCCTTACGCTCAGGCTCGTGGCGTGATGCGTTTGCGCGCCAGACTGCACGGCGGCGTGTTCGTGGCGCTCGCCAATGCTCGTAGCCCGTTAAGCCAATGGGAAATCGACTGCGGCAAAGGCGGGCGTTATGGCGGCATGGACGCCAGCAGCGCGGTCAGCGGCCCCAGCCGGGCGATACGGCCGCTGCCCAGCGTGCTGAAGGATGCCTGCCCATGGGTGCGCTGGCTGAACCGTGACGAACTTGTACGTCTTGCCGATCCTTCGATCGGCGCTCGCGTGCCGCATACCGCAGTCAACAATATTCGTCAGGCGCTGCAATCCGGGCCGGTGCTGTTCTCCATACCGGCCGATGGCGTGGCCGAAGCGTTGAGCTGCGCGAATCCGAAATGCCTGCGACAGGCTCGCTGCGCCCGCTGCACCGGCCCGTTGCAACGTGTTCGTGGCTCCAATGCGCCGCGCTGCCGGTGGTGCGGGTTCGCCGCACTGAACTGGACATGCCCGAACTGCCATGGCGAGCGCCTGCGCGTGGTGCATGTCGGAGCGACCGGAACGGCTGAGGAACTGCGAGGCCTGTTCCGTGGCGTTCCGGTCGTGCTGTCCAGTCCCAGCCAGCCGCACGGTCCGATCGAGACCATCGATAACAGGCCGGTTATCGTCATCGCGACTCCAGGCGCCGAACCACGTGTGCGTGTCAAGTCCGATGATGAGGGGGATGCGCAGGGCGAATACGCCTCCGTCGCCATTCTCGACGCGTGGAACAGCCTCTACAAGCCCGGATTGGATGCGCGTGTGGATACGCTTGCCACCTGGATGCGTGTGGCATCGATGTGCGCACCGCGTACCCGTGGCGGTCAGGTGCTGCTTATCGGTGAAACCTATCCGGCCATTGCGCAATCGCTGATGGTGTGGGATTCCTCCATTCTCGCCGAGCGGGAACTGCAGGAGCGGTGCAGTACCGGTATGCCGCCGGCGGTGTCGGTGGCATGCGTGTGGGGACGTGACGATGCGGTGCGCACCGCTTTGGAACATATCGGTGTGATTGGCGGCGACATGGAATTATGCCCGGCACCGCAAGGGTCACGACATGGATTCGATCAGGGCGCGATCTTCATGAGCCCGCAATCCGGTACCGGAAACGCCGGCGACGGCAACGGCATGGATGAGACGGCTGTGGGCTTCGGCGAGCAATGGCCGGGACTGCTCGGCCCGGTGCCGATCGCACAGCCGCGCACGTTGAACGCACGCGAATTGGAGGCGACGGCCGATCGTGTCAAAGCCGTGGTGCGTGTACCGTATGCGCGTCGCGAGGAATTGGCAAGACGGCTGAAACATGAGGTCGCGCGGCATGTCGCGTCACGGGAGTTCGGCGAACTGCGATTCCAACTCGATCCGAAGGATCTCATCTAATCGGCTATGATGCGGCTGTGCGGCATAATTGAAGGCGGTGTATGGCTCCCCGGAGCGGGCGTGCGCGGGGAGCCATGCCGATAGGAACGAAAGCCACGAGGCAAGGAGCGGATGATGAAAGGTTGGCCCGGAGAGCCCGACATGGAATATGACACGATGATGGCGCAAGGCGAAGCTGCCGCGAATGCGGGCAAGCCGATTACCGATGTGATTTTCGACTTCGGCAATGTGCTGCTGTACTGGGATCCTGCGGCGGTGCTGATTCCCCGCTACAGCGCGGCGACCATCGAACAGTTCCTCGACAACGACATTTCGGGTTTCTACGACGCCAACGACCGTATGGATGCCGGTGCCACGCCACAGGAGGGCATTGCCTGGATGCGCCGGACCCATGGCGATAAATGGGCCGACATTCTTGCATACTATTTGGAGAATTTCGAGGATTCCCTGACAGGTGTCGTGCCAGGCGCCCGTGTGCTGCTCAATGATCTGAAGGCGGCCGGCATCGGTGTGTGGGGACTGTCGAACTGGGAGAAGGAGCTGTTCCCGATCGCGGAGCGCACCACGCCGATCCTGCGACAGTTGGACGGCAAAGTGGTATCGGGGTATGTGCGTCTTCGCAAGCCAGACAGCGCGATCTACAGAAAGGCGCTTGAGGAGTTCGGCATCGGCGCTCAAGGTGCGGTGTTCGTGGACGACAAGGCGATGAACATCGTGGGCGCGAATGCCGTAGGCATCCGTGGCATCCGGTTCCGTGACCCGGTGAAGCTGCGCGAGCTGCTTATCTCGAACGGCGTCGGCATCCCCGACGTCCAATAGCTGTATCGGAAAGGAATCAAGGAGGCATCATGACATTGAGACTGCTGTTTGCGGGAACCCCCGACGTTGCCGTGCCGTCGCTGCGCGCATTCGCCGCTGATCCGCGTTTCGAGGTGGTGGGCGTACTCACCCGCCCGGACGCGCCTACCGGCCGTGGCCGCAAGCTTGCACCGAGCCCGGTGAAGGCCGCCGCCGTCGAACTCGGGATCCCTGTATTCACCGACAAGCCGCGCAGCCAGGAATTCCTTGATGCGCTCGCCGGTGTGCAGGCCGATATCGCGGCGGTGATCGCCTACGGCAATATTCTGCCCAAAGCTGTGCTTGACGCGGTGCCGTTAGGCTGGTACAACCTGCATTTTTCCAATTTGCCGAAGTGGCGTGGCGCAGCCCCCGTGCAGCGTGCCATTTGGGCCGGCGATGCCACTACCGGCGCGGACGTGTTCAAAGTGGGGGAGGGATTGGACGACGGCCCGGTGATCGCTTCGATGAGCGTTGCGCTGACCGGCCGGGAAACCTCCGGCGAGCTGCTTGATCGTTTGGCGCTCGAAGGCGCGCCGATGTATGTGGATGCGTTGGCCAGGGTCGGCGACGGCACCGCACGATTCGTTCCGCAAGCCCATGAGCAGGCCGAATACGCGCATAAGATCAGCGTTGAGGATGCGCATGTTGCGGTACATGATGCGGTCGAGTCGATCGACCGTCAGATTCGGGCATGCACCCCCAATCCGGGTGCCTGGATGAACCTGCATGCTTCCGGCGACGCGTCCGAGTCGATTACGCTGCATGTGCTGCGTGCGCAGCCTGCGGATATGCAGCGCCCCAATGTGCCGTCGGCGTTGGAGCCGGGCAGGCTGCTGACAGGCAAGAAGAACGTATGGATGGGTACCGGCAGTACGCCGTTGGAACTGCTCGAGGTCAAGGCCCAGGGCAAGAAGGCCATGCGTGCCGCCGACTGGGCGCGTGGCGCGCGTCTGGCCGACGACGCCTATCTTGGCTAAGGTCGCCGATTCGTTCACCCCAGCAGGCGCTTCTACGCGTTCCGTATCGTGTTCGGCCGGCGGTCAGGCAATGCCGGACCGCCGGCCGAACACAATAGAGGCGTCAGGCGTGGCCTGGGATGGTAGACCAGCGTTTATCGGAGAAAATCAAGCACCAGACGCAGGTCGCGCGTGGTAATCGCAGCGGGAGCCGCGTCGCGCGTCTTGGGTTTGGCGCAGAACGCGATGCCAAGACCGGCCTCCATGATCATTGGGATGTCGTTCGCCCCGTCGCCCATGGCCACGGTCTGGCTCATCGGCAATCCCAGCTCGTCCGCCCACGCATGCAGGGAATCCAGCTTCACCTGTTTGGTCACGATCTCACCCAGCACATTGCCGGTCAGCAGGCCGTCGCGGACCTCCAAACGGTTCGCCAGCCGATAGTCGATATGCGCATCGTCCGCCAAACGGTCCACCACTTCGTGGAAACCGCCCGATACCACGCCGACATGCCATCCATGAGCGTGCAACGTATCGATGAGCTCGTGGGCGCCATTGGTGAAATGAATACGCTGGTACACCTCGTCGAATACGCGAACCGGCAGCCCCTTCAGCAATGCCACGCGCGCACGCAACGCCTCGCGAAAATCCAATTCGCCGCGCATCGCACGCTCGGTCACCGCGGCGATGCGTTCGCCGCAACCTGCGGCCTCACCCAATTCGTCGATCACTTCCTCGTCGATCAACGTGGAATCGACATCCATCACCAATAGGCCTGGGCGGCTCAGCGATGGCGCGTCGGATACGGTACGAACGGGTGAAACGGGTGCAGTCATGCTTTCGATTGTGGAAAAACGCTGGGACAAACACGGGTGGAGAACGACTGAAGGCCTTACTGTAGAGAACTGTAGAGAGCAGCGGATGCAACGACTCATGGCAGGCGGTGCTGGCATTTGACGGAAAGGTGTGCTCATGGTTGAACGGAATGCGGATGCTCCACGCGAATCCGCCGAAGCGCTCGCGCAGGCGAACGACCAGCTGATGGCCAAGAACCATGCGTTGGCCGAGGCGCTGAATCGTGCGGGCAAGGAGCTGAACAAGGCCCGCGCCCAGCTCGCCCAGCTTGCCCAGCCGCCCATGACCTTCGCCACCATGGTGCGTGTCGATTCATGCCGTACCGACGAATACGGCGTTCAGCATGCTTCCGCCGAGGTGATCGCCGGCACGCGACGTATGATCGTGCCGGTCGCGGCCAACTTCAATGCGGCGCGTTTGGCGGCCGGCAGTACCGTGCTCTTGAACGAGTCGATGGTGGTGGTCGATCAGCGCGGAGCCGATACCGTGGGCATGGTACGTACCATCGCCCAGGTGTTCGATGACGGTAGACTGCTCGTCTCCGATGCCAGCGGCTCCCTGAGCGTGGTGCGCCGCTCCTCCGAATTGGCCGTGATGCACTTGGCCAACGGCCAGCGTGTCGTTGTGGATCCATCTGCGCGCCTGGCGGTGGCGGTGCTGCCTCAGGAGGATGATCTCGACCTGGTGCTTGAAGAGGTGCCGGATGTCACGTTCGCGGACATCGGCGGCCTTGACAGCCAGATCGAGCGTATCCGCGATGCGGTGCAACTGCCGTTCACGCATCGGGAGCTGTTCAACCGCTACCATCTGCGTGCGCCGAAGGGCGTGCTGTTGTACGGGCCTCCGGGCAACGGCAAGACGCTGATCGCCAAAGCCGTGGCGCATGCGTTGGCCGAGGAATCCGGTGCGGGCGGCGGCGTGTTCCTCTCCGTCAAGGGGCCGGAGCTCTTGAACAAATATGTGGGCGAATCGGAACGCCTGATTCGTCTGATCTTTGCGCGAGCCCGCGAACGTGCGGCGGACGGCCGCCCGGTGGTGGTGTTCATCGACGAAATGGATTCGCTGCTGCGAACACGCGGATCTGGTGTCTCGTCCGATGTGGAGACCACGATCGTGCCGCAGTTCCTCACCGAGCTTGACGGCGTGGAATCCTTGGACAACGTAATGGTGATCGGCGCCTCGAACCGTGTGGACATGATCGATCCGGCCGTATTGCGTGCCGGACGGTTGGACGTGAAGATTCGCATCGACAGGCCATCCGCGGAATCGGCGGTGGCGATCGTACGGCACTACCTTACCGACGATCTGCCATTGCAGCAGGGAATGGATGCCTCCGCGCTCGCCAGCGTTCTCGTGCACGATATCATGTCCAGAACATTGCGACGCCAGCTTGCGGAGGTGCGTGACATGAACGGGCATTGGCGAGGTCTGTTCCTTGCCGATGTGGTGTCCGGCGCAAGTCTGAAGAACATCGTCGATCGAGCCAAGACACGTGCGGTCAAAGCCTCGATCGGTACGGGCAGGCAGGTTGCGCTGAACGCCGATCTGCTCGCCTTGGCGGTCGAGGACGAATTCGCCGAAACCCGCGATTCGCTGCTGGACAGCGACCCGGAGCAGTGGAGCCGCGTCAACGGGTTCGAAACGGGAAGCATCGTCGCCATCCGCCCCGTTGCCGCGCAAACGGAATGACGCGTGCAGCAGGTGGAACCAAACATAAGCCAGGAGGAACGACTATGAGTGTGTTGCGTGTGATGGGCACGGAAACGGAGTACGCGGTCTCGCAGGCCGGCACGTCGCATTACCAGCCCGTGCAATTGTCATTCGACGTGGTGGGGGCCGCGGCCAGCGCCGAACAACGGCATATCCGCTGGGATTACCGGCAGGAGGACCCGGTCAACGATGCGCGCGGCACACGTCTCGATCGAGCCGCGGCCAGACCGGATATGCTTACCGACGCCCCGCAGCTCAATATCACCAATGTCATCGCTCCCAACGGCGGGCGCATCTACGTCGACCACGCGCACCCGGAATATTCCGCGCCGGAAACCATCGACCCGTTCGAAACCGTGGCCTACGACCATGCCGGCGACCGGCTCATGCTTGCCGCCGCCCGCCAGGCCAGCCACATCACCGGCCATACAGTAGTGCTGCATCGCAATAATGTCGACGGCAAAGGCGCCAGCTGGGGCACGCATGAGAACTATATGATGCGCCGATCCGTACCGTTCGACGATGTGGCGGGGCTGATGACCGCCCATTTCGTCTCACGTCAGATCTGGGCCGGGTCGGGGCGCGTCGGCATAGGCGAGCACAGTGAGACCGCAGGGTATCAGCTCAGCCAACGTGCCGACTACATTCACGCCAAAATCGGCCTGCAAACGACGTTCGACCGTCCCATCATCAACACGCGCGACGAATCGCATTCCACCGGCGAATACCGCAGGCTCCATGTGATCGTGGGCGATGCCAATCGCATGGAGACGCCGCAGGCGCTCAAACTCGGTGCCACCAGCATGCTGCTGTGGGCGCTTGAGCATGCCGAAGAGGCGGACTTCGACATGCGCGGGCTTATCGAGGGGCTGCGTCTTGCCGATCCGGTCGGAGCCATGCACACGGTATCGCATGATCTGAGCCTGAACGCCGAACTCGCCTTGGAACAGGGCGGAACCACCACCGCATGGCAGATGCAGGTGCGGTTGCGGGCCGCAGTATATGCGGTAGCGGCGATCGTGCTCGGCACCGACACCGCGGGCGAACCGGCATGGGAGGACCGCCAGACGCGCAATATCATGGCCATGTGGGGGCAGGCGCTCTCCGATACTGCTGCGATCCGCCACGCCAGCGCAGGCGAGCGTCTCGCCATGCGCGATGAGGCCGGGCGCATCGAATGGCTGCTCAAATGGCAGCTGTTGGAAAAGATGCGGCGCAGGCTCGGCAACGCCGCATGGAACGATCCACGATTGGCGGCCATCGACCTGAGCTGGGCGGCGCTCGATCCGGTTCGCTCCATCTACACCAAGGTCGAATCGCAAACCGAACGCATGGTCACCGACCAGCAGCTCGACCAAGCCGCATCCGCGGCGCCGCAGACCACGCGTGCCTGGCTGCGTGCCGAACTCGTGAGGCGTTTCCCTGCCGAGATCGTGGCGGCCAGTTGGTCGCATATCACCGTGCGTACGGCGGATTCGCTGCGTAACGAGCTTGATGCGACATATGGCAATGCCTCGGCCGCGCAGTCCACGGGGTTCAGGCAATGTGATCTGGTTTCCCTCGACATGTCCGATCCGCTGCGCTTTACGCAGGCTGAAACCGCGCAGCTGCTGGAACAGGCGAATAGCGCGGCTCAGGCGCTCGATGCAATCGCCGGGCGTAGTTAGAATGAGACACTATGACACAAGAGAATCTACGAGAACTGGCGATGAAGGTCGTCGAGGCGGTTAAGGCCGCCGGAGTCCATGCGTTGCAGGATCAGTTGAATTCACACGGCACCGTCCCCACGCGAGGTGAGGACGGTCGGTGTTTCGTCGGAGACGTCGACGGGCGTTTGCTGCGGTATGTTTCCGGCAGGCTTGCGGATATCGAGCATTTCGACGGTTTCTGGCAGACGCGCCCGGCGGAGAGCCGTCCGTGGCAGCGCTATTGGTGCGTCGGCAAACTTGACGGCGCGATCAACTACCTGCGCAATATGAGCGAATGGGCCATCACCGTCTCCCTGTTCGAATTCAACGAGTTCGGCTCGGCCCAGCCGATTCTCGGTATCGTCCATGCGCCGGCGTTGGGGGAGACCTATGTGGCGGTGCGTGGCGGTGGCGCGGTGCGCATTCGTAACACCCAACTGGGCGAGAAGCGCGAGAAGGTCGTTCCCTCCGTCACCCCCACACTGGATGGTGCCGTAGTGAGCTTCGGCATGTCCTATATGCCCGGCGAATCGAATCGTGCACTGGGCACGGTGGGCGCGTTGGCCGATCACCATCCCGCCGACGTCAAGCGTGTCGGCCCCGCATCGCTTGATTTGTGCAAGGTTGCCGACGGCACCTATGACGCGTACTTCGAGCCGGAACTTCATGAATGGGACGTGCCGGCCATTTCCGCCGCCGCAGTGGTGGTATGGGAGGCACAGGGGGCGTTGCACCGTTGGGACGGCGGCGACATCCACTGGCGTCAGAACAACGACATCGTATGCACCAACGGCCTGATCGACCGCGAACTCAAGCCCATTCTCATCCAACAGCAAGGAGCGTGACGATTATGCCTCAGCAATTCCAGCAGCAGCGGCAGGAAGCCAGCCGGTCCGCCGACGAGGAGCAGACGGCGGCAAGCGTCGATGCCCAGCAGAATGAGGATTTCGACGTACTCGATTCCGTGCTGGACGATATCGCCTCGACGTTGGAGACCAGCGCCGAAGACTATGTTTCCAGCTTTGTGCAAAAAGGCGGCGAATAATGCCTCAGCTGCGTGACAGCAGCACCCGCGCCATGCATGCCGATACGGGAATGCGTAATGATTTCGGCCGTATCTTCGGTATCGAAACCGAATACGGCGTATCCGTCACCGGCGCCGATCATGCCGTGGATGCGGGGCAGGTGGCCATGACGATGTTCCAGCCGGTTGTGTCGAAGGCGCGTTCCACCAACACATATCTGACCAATGGGTCGCGGCTGTATCTGGATGTAGGCTCCCACCCCGAATATGCCACTGCCGAAGCGCTCGATCCCAAGGATGCGTTGCTGCAGGATCTGGCAGGGGAGCGCATTATGCGGCATCTGGCCGGCGGGGCGCAGCAGCGTCTGCGTGCCGGCCATGGTGATCGCGCCACGATCCATGTGTTCAAGAACAACGTCGATTCCGCGGGGCATGCGTTCGGCTGCCATGAGAATTATCTGGTACGCCGATTCGTCAAGCTTGAACTGATCGAGGATCAGCTGTTGCCCTTCCTCATCACCCGGCAGTTGTATACGGGGGCCGGCAGGTTCGCCGAGTCGGGCTTTCAGATCACGCAACGCGCCGATTTCCTTGATGAGGCTGTCTCGTCCGCCACGACGCGTGCACGTCCGATGATCAACACGCGGGATGAGGCGCATGCCGATCCCGAATCCTACCGTCGTCTTCATGTGATTATTGGCGATTCCAATCGTTCCCAGTGGGCAACGTGGGTGAAGCTCGCCACCACGCATCTGGTGCTATGCGTTATCGAGGATGCGGTACGCCGCGGTGTTCCTTCCGGGTTCGAGGGGCTTGCTCTGGCGGATGCCGCGGCGGCGAATCGTACGGTGAGTCGTTTTCTTGACGATCGTCAGGCATGCCTTACGGTAGGCGGTGGCAATGAGTCGAACGGCGATGAATCGCAGCTTACGGCGTTGCAGATTCAGCGGCGGTATTTCGACGTGGTTGAAGCGTTTGTGCGCAATCATGGCGAGAGTATCGCAGCAGGCCTGCCGCAGACATCGCCAGAAGAGGTTCTTGACGCCTGGCAGTGGGCGTTGAACGCATTGGAGCAGGGGAATATCGCCGTGTTGGCGGATCGTGTGGACTGGGCGATGAAATATCGTCTTGCCCAGGCCATGCGTCGCCGTGACCCGCGGATTTCGCATGCCGGCTTGCAACGGCTTGAATTGGAATACCATGATGTGGCCAACGGGCGGTTGTATGATTCGCTTGTCGCCCACGGGCAGCTGCGTGAGATCGTCGAACGGCGGCGTGCCGATCAGGCCGTCGACCGTGCTCCGCAGGGCACCCGCGCCGCGTTGCGTGGAATGTTCATCGACGCCGCGCAACGGGCGAACGCGCAGTATTCCTGTGATTGGACCACGTTCACGCTGACCAGTCCCGTACGGCGCGAAGCGGTGCTGCTTGACCCCTTCAGCACAGCTCCCACGCCGGATTTCAAGGCATTGATGGCCGCATTGCCCGTCGATGAATAGGAGTCCGCAGTTCGGGAACGGCACTGTTAGGGCGGATAAGTGAATGCACGAGCATAACCAAGAAAGCCCCGACCATCAGTGGTCGGGGCTTTCCGTATATGCAGCTATATGCGCTGAGAGATCACTTCTCGGTGACGGCCTTCTTCAGCAGGGAGCCAGCGGAGATACGCACGCCGTAGGTGGCCGGGATCTCGATGGTCTCGCCGGTGCGCGGGTTGCGGCCGGTACGAGCGGCACGCTTGACACGCTCAGCGGAGAACAGACCGGTCAGCTTCAGGCCTTCGCCGGACTTCATAGCCTCGACGAACACATCCTGGAAAGCATTGACGGCAGCTTCAGCCTGAGCCTTGGTCAGGTTGGACTTCTGAGCAATCTTCGAGACGAGATCAGACTTGTTGTATGCCATAAGTGTCCTTCTTTATCCGGGGATGACTCCGCCAGGAGCGCATCCGTTTGTGACATGTAAGATATTAGCGCACGAACCCGCCAAATACCGCATTATGACAACGTTTTTCCGTGTTTTCTCCCCGTTTTGGGCAAAAATGTGGGACTTGTGTGACAAGTTCGGCATATTGGAACGAATCAAGGACGACGCTAGACGAGATTATGCCGGTTCAGCCATTGCATGGCCAATGCTCCCAGCGGTATGCGCAGCCAGTAGAACACCACGCGATGCAGCAGCGTGGCCGACAACGCCACGCCCTGGGGTACGCCTACTGCGACGAATGCGAAGGTAAGCGCCGCTTCGACGCCTCCAAGACCGCCCGGGGTGGGGACGGCGGAGCCGAGCGCGTAGGCGAGCATGAACACGAAAATCGTCTCGACGGGGTTCATATGCACGCCGAACGCGAGCAATGCCGACCAGAACGCCAGTCCGGTGGTGATGTTCTGTACGAGTCCGCCGCAGATGCTGACGGCGAGCTCGGCCGGTTGATTCAGCACGTTGAGTAGTTGGGTGAAATATTTTTTCGCTACAGGCACAAGCTGTTGCATGATCATGTGGCGCAACGGCGGGATCATCATGGCGATGGCCAGCACCGCGCCGACGGCACCCAGCACGATCACCAGGGTGTTCGTGGGTATCGTACCGGACAACGTGTGCTTGCCGGTAAACAGTCCGATGGCGATCAGCAGCATGAAGTACGCAAGATAATAAACGGCCATCACCGCGCTCATAATGGCGGTGGCGGTCGTATTCCGGTAACCGGATTTGCGCAGGAACTGCAGGTTCACGAAGGCCGGACCCACGCCGGCCGGCATCGATACCGTGGCGAAGCCGCCCGCCACCTGGCTCATGAATATGCCAAGCGGGCGGCGTTTGCCGCGTTCGACCAGCGCACCCAGTGAAACCGACGAGCCGATCCAGCTGCACAAGCCGAACGCAAGGCATATCAGAGCCATGGTGGGATTGGCGTTACGCAATGCGGCGACAATCTCTTCCGGCTTGAGCTGGGTGAACACTACGACCACGGCGACGATGACCAGCAGCATGGTCAGCATGGATCGCCAGGAGAATCGTGCCAGCGTCACCGATTCGGGAACATCGTTCTGCTCGTCGTCGGCCATGGCGGTGATGGAGGTCTGCAGTGTCTTCAGCAGCTGCTTGTCCCAGGAGTCCAGGGCGCGGGTGGGGGAGGGGATGGCGACTTTCTGCAGGAAGGGGGCGATCTGCAGAAGCGTTTGCTCACCCCAGACCTCGCGGGCGGCGCTTAAGGCGTCGTCCACGCCGATCAGCGCCGCGAGCAGGGCGAGCAGCTGCACTTTGTCAAGTGCGATATTGGCGCCTGACGATCCGCTGTCACCGTTATGCCAGCCTGCGATAACGGGAATGCCGCCATCCAGCCGGGCAAGTGTATCGGGCGTGATACGACGATGCGTATAGCCGCGCCTATTCGCCACATCCAGAAAACGCATGTACTCGACGGCGTCGTCGCGGGTGAGAATGTTCAGATTCGTCGGGCGTTCACCGGTGTGCGCGTCAAGCACCAGAACCGCCGATTCCTCGGTGTCCGCCACGCCATACGGCGCCATGGCGGGAAGGCCGGCCGCGCTCAGGGCCAGCAGCATGGCGAAATGATGCTGCACGGTGTCGCAGACGTTGCGGTCTCGGCGGGTGGCGATGCCGGTGAAACGCAGCCAATCCCACAATTGCTTGAGATAGCCGGCGGTGTGCGTTTGCGCGTCGAGTACGGAAACCACATATCGTTTGCCGCTTGTGGTGCGCATATCGTAGATGCGGGATCCCTCCACCAGGTCGTCGTCCAGCGATGCGTTGAGCGAACGAACGCGGGCATGCAGTTCCTGATTGCGTGTCAGTGTGGCGACATCGAGACCGATGTCCTGCAGCGCGTTCACCAGTTCCTCGCCCCAGATGCCGGTGCTGCGCGTGCCGACCGCGAAGCGGATGATCATGCCAAGCGCCCTGCCGGCGAAGAACGCCACCAGCACGCCGCTGACCGAATGCCAGGACAGCATCACCATAAGCGCGGCCGTGGCATACAGGATGTTCCATCCCCATTTCACCGACGATCGGATGCGGCGCGGGCCGGCCGTGGTCAGGAAAGCCGCCATGGCGGTATAGATGCCCGGCAGCAGTCCCGAGTCCAACAGCGTAGTGGCGGAAACCACCGAAATCGCGAGCATCCTATTCGTTGTGCATATCAGTATGGACAGTCCCCAAGCCGCAAGATATCCGGCGAGCATGCCGGTGATGGCGGTAAGTGTGACAAGCCATTCGCGGGCGAGCATCAGCTGGATGAGCACGGTCACGACGATGATGACGGTGGCAAGCTGCTGCAATACGGAGGAGGGAATGTCGGCAAGCCAGTTGATGGCCTGTGCCGCGGTGTGTACGTCGGACTCCACGCCGCTGGTGATACCGCCCATGTACACGGCGAACACCATGACTATGACCGCGCCGACGAGTGATAGCGCGGCACGTGTCAAATCGCCGAAATCATGGGTGCGTTTGGGGGCAACGTCATCGATATGCATGTCCGTCCTATCCGTCATGCGTGCAGTTCCTGACTATGACTATGGTTGCGGAAGAAAAATGGATGGCCGATGTTGACGACGACCGGAAGATCGCCATCAACATCGGCCATTGCACATAGGCTTAGCGGTCGAAGGCGACCAGCTTGTTGGCCCAACCGGTGTAGGTGGCGGGGGTCAAAGCCTTGAGTCGTGCCGCGGTTTCGTCGTCGAAGGACTGCTGGTCGATGAACGCTTCGACGGCTTCCTTGCTGATCTCATGACCGCGCATAAGCTCCTTGACCTTTTCATAAGGCTTCTCCATGCCCGGCAGACCCTTGAGCTCGCAGGCGCGCATGGCGGTCTGAATCGGCTCGCCGAGCACTTCCCAGTTGGTGTCAAGCTCACGTTCGATGACGATATCGTTCGGATGAATGGACTTCAGGCCGCCCATCAGGTTGTACAGGGCCAGCTGGCTGTAGCCGAGCGCGGAACCGATGTTGCGCTGGGTGGTGGAGTCGGTCAGGTCTCGCTGCCAACGGGATTCCACCAGTGTGGCGGACAGCGTGTCGAGCAGGGAACAGGAGATCTCGAAGTTCGCTTCGGCGTTCTCGAAACGGATCGGGTTCACCTTGTGCGGCATGGTGGACGAACCGGTTGCGCCCTTCACCGGAATCTGCGCAAACACGCCGCGGGAGATGTACATCCACACGTCCACGCACAGGTTATGCATGATGCGGTTGGCGTGGGAGACGGTGGAATACAGTTCGGCCTGCCAGTCGTGGCTTTCGATCTGTGTGGTCAGCGGGTTCCAGGTCAGGCCCATGCGGTTCTCCACGAACTCGCGGGAGACCGCGATCCAATCCACATTCGGGCATGCGGCCAGGTGGGCGCCGAAGGTGCCGGTTGCGCCGTTGATCTTGCCCAGATACTCCTGGCTTTCGATGTGCTTGAGCTGACGGTTCAGTCGGTACACGTATACGGCGAGTTCCTTGCCGAGCGTGGTCGGGGTGGCCGGCTGGCCGTGGGTCAGGGACAGCAGCGCCTTGTCCTTGTTCTCCTCGGCCTTTTCGGCGAGGTGGTCGATGATCTCCTTGAACGCCGGGGTCCACACCTGTTCCATGGCGTTCTTGACGCAGCGTGCGGTGGAAAGATTGTTGATGTCTTCGGAGGTGCAGGCGAAATGCACCAGGGTCTTGAGACGCTCGTTGATATTGGTGAACTCTGCCGGGGCGGCGTCGATGAGGTCGTCGATATAGTATTCCACGGCCTTCACATCATGGTGGGTGACCGCCTCGTGCGCGGCATGCTGTGCGATGCCCGCGGCGCCGAAGTTCTCGGGGATGGAACGCAGATAGTCCTTCTCCGCCTCGGTGAACGGCTTGACGCCGTCGACGATCGGCTGATTGCCGTTGCCTTCGAAGCCATTGGCCAGCAGAATCATCCATTCCACTTCCACGCGCATGCGTTCGCGGTTGAGCGCAGGCTCGCTCAGATATTCGACAAGCGGGGCGGTGGCGTTGTGATAACGGCCGTCAAGAGGGGTGAGTGCGATTGCGGGAGAAATATCAGTAAGCTTCATGCCTTTCAGGGTACTTGGTGGCGTGGAGCTGTGGCATGGGCATGGCTACACTCGTAGGCGTGGCAAACGGGAACACAGGTAAGAGGAGCGGGCGCTCGACCCGCCGGTCGGCTGGCAGAACAGGTGGCAAAGCGGGCAAAACCGAAAAATACGAGCGTGGCACCCGCAGCTACACCATGTCGCATATTCGAGGCAAAGACACTACGATCGAAGTGCTGGTCCGCAGCTACCTGTTCCGTCAGGGCCTGCGATTTCGCAAGAACGACAAACGCTATCCAGGCCACCCCGACATTGTGCTGCCCAAATACCATGTGATCGTCTTCGTGAACGGATGCTTCTGGCATATGCACGAAAGCTGCGGCAAACAGACGATGCCGAAATCCAACGTCGAATTCTGGAACGCGAAGCTGATGCGTAATCGTGAACGCGATTGCAGGCAACACCGGCAATTGCTGGAGAGCGGATGGCGCGTCATCGACGTGTGGGAATGCGAATTGGGCGCGAAGACGCGTGACGAACGGTTGGAACGGCTGCACACGCAGATCGTCGATTCCACTGAACCCCACATCGATGAGACGAACGACAGCCGATGGGATGCGCTTGCCGTGCAGGCGGCGTGATAACCGCGGTATCGACACGTTCCATTAGCATCGAAAGTGCCTGTTCGAACCGAATCGAGTGTTCGTAGGCCAGACAAGACAAGACCCTTGCCGAGTCGAGCTACGGAATTCCGTATGAACACGCAGCGTAGCCGCCACGCATATGTGGATGGCAGGCCTTCAGGGGAAACGCACAGAGGGCCGCGTTGCGGGAAGACCGCTACCCTCGCGCAGCACGTGTGGGCGGGCGCACGTGCCGGACGCAACATCGAATAAGGAGTGAGTGCACCATGGCTGCGAGCAACGCAACCAAATCCGCCGGTACAGTTGCCGACGTCAACCCGAACACCATCATCTACCGTCCCATCACATGGAAGGATGTGGACGCCGTGGTCGAGCTGTTCGACCGCACCTGGCCCCAGGATGGGGCGCTCGCGGGTACGAGGTTCTCGCTGCTCATATCCCGGTATTTCGTGCTGCACTACCTGCAGCCGACCACATTCGCCAACGCCGCATTCGCCGCTGACGGCACGCTCGCTGGCATCACCCTCATCCGCGTCGCCGGAGAACGTCCCCAGTTTGATGAGCTCGGTGTCGCGGGCGACCTGGCCGTCACCGAACGTATGATCCGCGCGAATCCCGAAGCCTCCAAACGTCTCGACATGCTGAAGAACGCGTTCGCGCTGGAACTCGATCTTGAACGGGAAGGCAAGGCCAACGAGACCACGCTGGGCGAACTGGAACTGTTCGTGGTCAATCCTGACGTGCGCGGCTGCGGCGTGGGAGGAGGGCTTTGGGATCGCATGCAGCGGTACCTGGCCGCCTGGGACGTGGATGCATTCTATCTGCATACCGATTCCGATTGCGATGTGAGCTTCTACGACCACAAGGGGCTGGAACGCATCGCGCAGCGGCTGGCGGGCACGCCCGTCGTCGACGGCAAAGAGCCGTTGTTCGGCGATATGTTCATCTACCGTGGGCGGGTGAAGGCCTGATGGCAGACACCACAACTACGCCGCAGAGCACCCGATCAGGCGGTGAGCCGGAGACTTCCGGCAAACGATGCTCGCCGTACGCGGCATTGTTCGCCATTCCCGGAGCAAAAGCGTTCTGCGCGTCGGGCGCATTGGCACGTCTGCCGATGTCGATGATGGGGTTGGGCATCATTCTCGCCCTGAACCACCTGTACGACAATTGGACGATCGCCGGCGTCATGAGTGCCGCCTACGTGCTTGCCACTGCGGCCGTCACCCCGCTGTACGCGCGCCTGTTCGACAAGTTCGGCCAGCGCAGGATCGGCAGGATCGTACTTGCCGTGCAGATCGTCGCCATGCTGGGCTTCGCATTCGCGGCTCTGGTCCGTGTGCCCATCCCACTGCTGTTCCTATTGGCCATCGTCATGGGACTGACCCAATTCTCCTTCGGGGCGTTGGTACGCACCCGTTGGGCGTATGTGCTCGACCGCACCGGCAACAACGAGCTGCTCAACACTGCCTATGCATTGGAATCCGCCATCGACGAGGTCGTGTTCATCTTCGGGCCGATTCTCGCCGCATTCCTCGCGGCATCCGTGCACCCGGTCTCGCAGCTCTTCGTGCCGACCGCAGCCAGCGCCATCGGCGGCACCATCTTCTTCGCCCTGCACAACACGCAGCCGCCCGTGGTCCATGTCATCGAGGTGGACGCCGCTCAAGCAAGCGACAGGAACTTCCATGCCACGAACGCGGACAGGCTCAGTCTTCAGCAGCTGAAGAACGGCGACGCAGCGAAGAAACGCAACGTGCTTACCTATGCCGGTGTGATCCCGCTGCTGCTCGTATTCGTCGTCTTCAACATGAGCTTCACCGCGTTCGACACCTCCATGACCGCCGTGATGAAGTCGCTGCACCTCGATTCCGTGCTCGGCGTGCAGCTCGCCATGCTGGCGGTTGGCTCATGCATCGGTGCGCTCGCATTCGGCTCCCGGGAGCTTAGCGGGTCACGGTGGGCGCACATGGTGATGTTCCTGTCCGCCATGACCGTCGGATTCGTGATCATCCACGCCTGCATGGGCAATCTGATCGTCATGGGACTGGTGGAGATCCTGACCGGTCTGACCATTTCCCCGGTATTCGCCTCCGGCAATCTGGTGATGAAGGAGACCGTGCCCGAGGAATCGTTGACCGAAGGCCTGTCATGGGTTTCCACCGCGGGCACCGTGGGCGCGTCCTTCGGCTCCATGATCACCGGCATCGTGCTCGACCATGCCACGCCGAATACCAGCCTTATGCTGCCATGGGTCTTCGTGCTGTGCTCGATTCCGTTCGCATTGCTCGGCTGGGCCATCGTCCGCAAACGCGGCTAATCTCGGACGCATACGCATTATGACGGGAATTCGGGCGGGAACCTTCCATGTGCAGGTTCCCGCCCTTCGCATAGGTAAGGAGACAACATGATTCAGGTTTCGGTCGTAGGTGCCAAAGGACGTATGGGCTCGCATGTGGTCGACGCGGTGAACGGCGCGGAAGACATGCAGCTGGCGCTCGCGCTCGATGCGGGCGACGATCTTACGCGCATCGAACCGGCTAATACCGATGTGGTCGTGGAATTCACCGTGCCGTCCGTCAGCTTGGGCAACGTGCTCGCGCTGATCGCACAGGGCGTGGATATCGTGGTCGGTACCACCGGTTGGACCGATGAGAAGCTCGCTCAGGTACGCAAGGCCATCGCGGACGGTCCGCGCCCCGACACGCAGAAGGTGTTCATCGCGCCGAACTTCGCCATCTCCGCGGTGCTCGCCGACTATTTCGCCACCAAGGCCGCCAAATACTTCGAATCCGCCGAGGTCATCGAACTGCATCATCCGAACAAGGTGGACGCACCGTCCGGCACCGCCATCCACACCGCGCACGGCATCGCCGAGGCGCGCAAGGCCGCCGGCCTGGGCGAAGTGCCGGACAACACCGAAACCGATGGCGGCTCCCGTGGGCAGGTGGTCGACGGCATCCATGTGCACGCCGTACGTCTGCGCGGCCTGAACGCCCATGAGGAGGTGCTGTTCGGCAATGCCGGCGAACAGCTGACGATTCGCGCCGACAGCTTCGACCGCGGTTCCTTCATGCCGGGCGTGCTGCTGGCCGTGCGCAAGCTCGCTGCCGACGCTCCCGCCGGTCTGACCATCGGCCTCGATAATTTCCTTGATCTGTGATCGCGATTCTTCTTCCGTCTCGGGTCCGTCTCCTGATTTCAGGTTTCGGACCCGTTCCCTTATCTCAGGTTTCGCACCTGCTTCCGTATTTCCGGCGTTGTCTTATTCTCTTATCTTCGGTTTTGGTCCTGCTTGTTCTCCGGTTTTCGTGTCCGCTCTTTCTTCGGTTCTGTCCCTATCCGGCTCTCCCTCCCAAACTGTTGACGGTGAGCTATGTCTGAGCGGCGGTAGTTTGTGTTTCTCCCAAAACTACCGACGGTGAGGTGCCAGTGAGTGTCGGTGGCTTGGGAAACATGCGACACTGGACAAACATTTCCATAATGTGACTTTTATGCTCGAAACGGTTTCAAGAGTCCGTGGCGGGAAGTACCGTGTCAACTATGAGTGAGAGTGACATGCACCTTTTGAACCCGGCTCCGTTCGGCCGTATCCTTCCTGCGATGATTACCCCGATGAAGCCCAATGGCGACGTCGATTTCGAAGCGGCGCAGAAACTGGCCAAGCAGCTTGTCGCAGATGGCGCAGACGGCTTGGTCGTCAACGGCACAACCGGTGAATCGCCTGTCACTCACATGGATGAGAAGGTTGACCTCGTTCGCGCGGTCAAGGAAGTCGTGGATGTGCCGGTGATTTCCGGCGCAGGCTCCAACGACACCGCACACACCGTGCGCATGGTGGAACAGACCCAGGAGGCGGGCGCCGATGCGGTGCTCGTGGTCATGCCGTATTATTCCCGTCCGAGCCAGGCCGGTGTTGTCGGCCACTACAAGGCCGTGGACGAGAATACGGATAAGCCGATCATCGTATATGACGTGCCTTCCCGCACCGGTCTGAAAGTCAAGGTCGAGACGTATGACCGTCTCGCCGAGTTGGATCATGTTGTGGCGGTCAAGGACGCCACCGGCGATCTGGCCGCGGCCGTTGAGAAGCAGCAGCGTACTGGGCTCGCCTGGTATTCCGGCGATGACGGCCTGTTCCTGCCGTTCCTCTCCATCGGTGCGGTGGGCATTATCTCCGTGATCGCACATGTGGCCGCTGGCCCGATGGCCGATTTGGTCGATGCGTTCGATCGTGGCGATATTCATGAGGCGCAGCGTCTGGCCAATCGACTTGCGCCGCTTGTCCATTCCATGAACGGTGATGGCTATCAGGCCGTTATGGCCAAGGCCGCGTTGAAGGTGCGCGGCGTACTGGACAGCACCACCATGCGTCTGCCGAATATCGGTCCGGATGCTGCACAGCTCGAGAAAGCGAAGGCGGGCATGCTAGCCGCCGGATTGCTGTGAGGCAATCCCTCGAGTTTCGCCGTGCACAGCCGGACGATTCCAACTGTCGCTCCCGTAAGAGTACGGGAGCACTTCAATAAATAAGGAATAGTCCCTCAGTATGGCACAAGAAAAGAAAGCAACGAAAAGCACGCGTCGCCGCGGTTCGGCGTCGCGCAAGAGCAACGACACGCAGTCCCAGAAGAGCACCTCTCGCCGTGGTGCTGCGTCGAGAACCCGTGGTCGCAACACGAAGAGCGCACCGCAGGCCACCGCGCCCCAGCAGGACGCGGTGCTGATCGCCCCGCCGAAGTATCGCAAGGGCTCGATGCGCATCACGCCACTCGGCGGTCTGGGCGAGATCGGGCGCAACATGAACGTGGTCGAATACAACGGCCACCTGCTGCTCATCGACTGCGGTGTGCTCTTCCCGGAGGAGGAGCAGCCCGGCGTCGATCTGATTCTTCCCGATTTCAGCTATATCAAGGATCGTCTCGACGAGGTCGAGGCGCTGGTGCTTACGCATGGTCATGAGGATCATATCGGCGGTGTGCCGTACCTGCTTAGGCTTCGCCCGGATATCCCGCTGATCGGCTCCAAGCTCACCCTTGCCTTTGCGGAGGCAAAGTGCAAGGAGCACCACATCAACCCGACGAAGGTCGAGGTCACCGGGCGTGACAAGCTCAAGGCCGGCCCGTTCGACCTTGAATTCATCAACGTCACGCATTCCATTCCGGATGCGTTGGCCGTATACGTCAAGACGCCGGCCGGCTCCCTGATCGATACCGGCGATATCAAGCTTGACCAGCTGCCGCTGGATCATCGCATCACCGATCTGGTCGAATTCGGCAAGATCGGCGAAAAGGGCGTGGATCTGCTGATGATGGATTCCACGAACGCCGAGGTTCCCGGCTTCGTCAAGCCGGAGACCTCCATCGGTCCGGCTCTTGACCAGGCGTTCGCCCAGGCTACGCGCAAGATCATCGTCGCCAGCTTCTCCAGCCATGTGCACCGCGTGCAGCAGGTGGTCGACGCTGCGCACAAGTACGGTCGCAAGGTGGTATTCGTCGGCCGTTCGATGGTACGCAACATGTCCATCGCGGCGGATCTCGGCTACCTGCACATCCCCGAAGACACCGTGGTGGATCTCAAGCAGGCCAACGACATCCAGGACGACAAGCTCGTCTACATGTGCACCGGTTCGCAGGGCGAGCCGATGGCCGCTCTTGGGCGTATCGCCGACGGCAACCACCGCGACATCCACATCAACGAGTTCGATACCGTCATTCTTGCCAGCTCCCTGATTCCGGGCAACGAGCATGGCGTGTACAAGGTCATCAACAAGCTGGTGCAACTCGGCGCGAAGGTCGTCAATCGCGACAACGCCGCCGTGCACGTGTCCGGCCACTGCAATGAGGGCGAACTGCTGTACATGTACAACATCGTCAAGCCGAAGTGCGCCATGCCGATCCACGGTGAGAACCGCCACCTGGTCGCCAACGGCCTGATCGCCGTCAAGACCGGTGTCGATCCGCAGAACGTGGTGCTTGCCGAGGACGGCGACGTGGTGGACCTGTACCACGGCAAGGCGGCGGTCGTCGGTTCCGTGCCGTGCGGCTACGTGTACGTTGATGGCGATTCGGTCGGCGAACTGACCGATGAGGAGCTGGAGAAGCGTCGTATTCTCGGTACCGAGGGCTTCGTCTCCAGCTTCGTGGTGGTCGATACCGACGCCCGCGAGGTGGTGTCCGGTCCGAAGATCTACCTGAACGCCGTGGCCGAAGACGAAAGCGAATTCGACAAGGTGCGTCATCAGATCATCGAACAGTTGAACGATGCGATGATGACGGGCGCGAAGGACACGCACAAGCTGCAGCAGATCATGCGTCGCACCCTGGGCAGCTGGGTTGCGCGCCAGCTGCACCGCAAGCCGATGATCGTGCCGGTTGTGGCCGACATCGCCACGGATGTGGATGACGCCATGCTGATCGGCCGCGACTGATCCTACAGGTAATACCGTATCCATAGCGGGTTTACGCGTCTTGGCGCAGTGCATGCTGCGTCAAGACGCTTTTTCGTTTCCTCTCTTGCGTATTCCTTCGGTAGGGGAAATGCGCAAGACATGGGGTCTACGTAAGCTAGACGTCAGTAATGCAATGAAGCGGCATAACCGGACGATCCGGTTATGCCGCTTCGTCTGCGCATAAGTCGCAGAACAGAGAGATAACAAAGGAGTCGCATGCCCGGATCAAACCTCACCCGTGTTGAGGCCGAAGAGCGCAAGGCCATTGTGGAAGCACCCATCCACTATTACGTCGATCTCGATCTGACCGTTGGAGGCAAGACCTTCGGTAGCGTCACCCGAATCAGCTTCGGGGCTAAGGCCGGTTCCTCCACGTTCCTCGATCTTATCGCCGATGAGGTTGAATCCGTGGAGCTCAATGGCGTTGCGCTCGACCCGGCCAAGGTGTTTGTCGACGACCGCATCGAGCTGGACGGCCTTCAGGAGAACAACGAGGTCGTCGTCAAGGCGCTATGCCGTTATTCCAATACCGGCGAGGGTCTGCACCGTTCCGTCGATCCTTCCGACGGCAACATCTACCTGTACTCCCAGTTCGAGGTGCCGGATGCTCGCCGCGTGTACACGGTGTTCGACCAGCCTGATCTGAAGGCCATTTTCGATTTCACCGTGGTCGCCCCGCAGTCCTGGATCGTTACGTCCAATATGCCGGTATGCTCGGTCGAGACGCTGGACCGCACCACGCAGGACGGCACGATGGGCGATCATGCCAATGAGGGCACGAAGCGCTGGAGCTTCGAAAGCACTCCGGTCATGAGCTCCTATCTCACCGCCATCTGCGCCGGTCCGTATGCCGAATGGCATACCGAATACAGCAACGAGGACGGCCGTACCGTGCCGATGGCCATGTATTGCCGTCAGGCGCTCGCCAAGGCATTCGAGAAGGATGTCGACTATCTGTTCGACATCACTAAGAAGGGCTTCGCCTTCTATGCCAAGACCTGGGGTGTGCCGTACCCGTATGCCAAGTACGACCAGATCTACGTGCCGGAATACAATGCCGGCGCCATGGAGAACATCGGCATGGTCACCATCCGCGACCAGTATGTGTTCGAGTCCAAGGTGACCGATGCCTATGCGGAACGCCGTGTGGTCACGGTGCTGCATGAGCTTGCCCACATGTGGTTCGGCGATTATGTGACCATGAAGTGGTGGAACGATCTGTGGCTCAACGAGTCCTTCGCCGAATTCACCTCCACCCTGGCCACTGCCGAGGCCACCGAATGGAAGGACGCGTGGGCCACGTTCTGCTCCGGCGAGAAGAGCTGGGGTCTGCGTCAGGACCAGCTGCACACCACGCATCCGATTGTCGCCCCGATCAACGATCTCAACGATACGTACGTGAACTTCGATGGCATCACCTATGCCAAGGGCGCGTCCGTGCTTAAGCAGCTGGTGGCCTATGTCGGTCGTGACAAGTTCTTCGAAGGCATTCACAGCTATCTCGACAAGCACGCCTATTCCAACGCCACGCTGTCCGATCTGCTCGACGAACTCGAGATCACATCCGGTCGCGATCTGAAGGCATGGAGCGCCAAGTGGCTGGAGGAGTCCAGCATCAACACCATCGCCGCGCATGTCGAATCCGAAGACGGCAAGCTGACCGGCGTCACCCTGACCCAGACCGCTCCAGCCGACTACCCGGTGCTGCGCCCGCATCGTCTGGCATTGGGCTTCTACAACGAGGACAAGGCCACTGGCAGGATCGTGCGCACCGATCGTGTCGAGCTGGATGTGGACGGCGAAACCACCGTCGTCGAAGGCGTGGCCGGCAAGGAGCGCCCGGCGGTGCTGCTGGTCAACGATGATGACCTGACCTATACCAAGATCCGTTTCGACGAGGAGAGCCTTGCCTTCGCCGAGCATAATCTGCAGCGTTTCGATGACGCCCTGGCCCGCGCGGTTATCTGGCTTGCCTTCTGGGATATGACGCGTGACGGCGAGTTCCCGGCCGAGCGTTTCGTCGCCATGACGCTGCGCCTGCTGGCCAGCGAAACCGAATCGACCACATTCCGTTATGCGTTGGCCTGCATGAGCACTGCCGCGCACCATTATGTCGCTCCGGCTTCCCGTGATGCGGTGCTGAGGCAGGTCGCCGATGAGCTGTGGTCGTTGGCGAACAATGCCGAGGCCGGCTCCGACAACCAGTTCCAGCTGGTCACCGCATACCTTGGGTACGGCAAGGAAGGCGATGAGGCGTTCGTGGCCAATGCCAAGGGACTGCTTGACGGGTCCATCGCCCTTGAGGGTCTTGAGATCGACAACAACATGCGTTGGACCATCGTCAGCGCCCTGAGCGAGGTGAACGCGATCGACCAGGCATATATCGATGCCGAGTTGGCGAAGCGTGAGACCACCGAGAACCGTGAATTCGCGCTTGGCGCCCGCGCCACTGCGGGCACTGCCGAGGCCAAGGCATGGGCGTGGGATCAGGCTTTGCATAATGCCGATCTGACCAATATGCAGCTTGAATCCATCGCCGGTGGTTTCGCTGGTACGCCGCGTGCCGATCTGGCCGATCCGTATGCCGAGCGGTACTTCGAGGTCGCCGACTGGATATGGGAGAACAAGACCTACCATATGGCCGAGGCGCTGCTGGTAGGACTGTACCCGTCCTATGCCGATCCCGCCAAGCTGGTGGAGCTGGGGGAGGCCTGGTTGGCCGGGCATGCGGACGCCGATCGTGCATTCAAGCGTATTATCACCGAGAACCTCGATGGTTCTCGCCGCACGCTGAAGGTACGCAAGTACAACGAGAGTCTGTGAGCTGACAACAGCTGATACCAAGCGGCGGGGTCCATCCGATTCCTTTGGGAACCGGATGGACCCCGCCGCTTGTTTAGGCAATATCCTGTTATTTCAGCATGATGAAGGATTGCGCGGGAAGCATAATCCCTCCGTCGGCATTGAAGGTCGGTCCGCCGATGGCGAACAGTGTTTCGCCCTGCAGCCCTTCGACTGGCACTTGCTCGGTGCCTCGCCCTGGATTGACGGCGATGACGATGCGTTCATCCCCGCGGGATCGACTGAAAGCGAATGCTCGGCCCTCGCCGTGGAGCACGTCGAAACCGGAGTACGCATGCAATGCCGGTTCGTCTGCACGCAGCGTAAGCACCGACCGGATGGTATGCCATAGCGAATCCTTGTTCGCCATGGCCCGTTCAACGGTTGGCGCGTCTTCGGCGGGGTCCACCGGCAGGTACAGCGCTTCGGCGGCTGCCTGGGAGAAGCCGAGGTTGGCCCCGTCATCCCATTGCATGGGGGTGCGGCTGCCGGTGCGGGTGTATCCGCCCTCCTTGGAGGGGAGAGGGCGGTAGCGCATGCCGAGTTCGTCGCCATAGTAGATGAATGGTGCGCCGGGCAGCATCAGCAGTGTGGCATAGGCAAGCTTGCGTTCTCGTTCGGTCAGTCGCTGTGCGGTGCGGAGTGTGTCGTGATTGCAGGTGATGAGATTCGAATCACCGGATTCGCCGCTTCTCGATCGGCACATCGTTAGGCATGGTTTGAACGTTAAAGAATTCAACTTAGGCAAGAACGTTACATCAGCAGAGTAGGAGTGAACGATGAGTCTGTTTGGTAATTATTCATTTTGGAAAGAGTCGTCGGCATCAGAAAACAAACGATTGCAAAATAAGACATGAATAAATCGATAGAACAGCAACGAAACTGAGAAAAACTTTAAATCACAATGAAAACGCGCCACGCCCGAACATTGTTTTCGTTTGCAAAGAAACTCCGCTGGATATAAACTGGCAGCAATCTGAAGCGAAAACAACGAAGTAAACGCAACAGGGAGGATGACAATGAGTGTCGAAATCTCCGCTGAAAATCGGCAGGAATACCAGGCATGGACGCCGGTCGAGGAAGACTTGGAAGGTCTTCCCAAGAACATTCACGACGTCATCCTGCAAATGCGCGTCGACTGCAGCACAACTGACCGCAACCGCATGCTCTATTACGACGGTGCAGACGATGATATCGACAAATTCACCAACATCCCGTACATCGACGATGGGACCCGAGCCCACCAACTCGACATCTACATTCCACATGACGCAATAATGCTCGCCGTTCACAATTTGCCTGTCTACATCGACGTGCACGGAGGCGGATTTGTCTACGGCTACAAGGAACTCAACCGCAACTTCTGCATCGCATTGGCCCGACGTGGATTCGCGGTTGTCTCCATCAGCTATCGCGTTTACCCACAAGCCGATTTCCTCGGACAATTGCAGGACGTGAACGCGGCCATTGGCTGGTTGCAGAATCATGCGGATGAGTACCCGATTGACCCGAATCGTATGGGTATCACCGGGGATTCCGCCGGAGGCTGTCTATCCCTGTATACGCTTGCAATCCAATCCGACCCAGAATTGCTGGATCAGGAAAAACTGGGATTCGAGCAGACGAATCTTAGGTTTGGTGCCTTGGTGTCCGGCAAATTCAATCTCAGTGAGTATGTGGATGATACTCCAATCATTGATGGTAATGAGCCGGATTTGCTTCGCATTCTCGCCAAACCGTTGTTCGGCCGGTTCATCGATGCAGCCGAGTGCTCGAAAATCTATTCGCTCAGGAATCTGACCGGTAAGCTGCCGCCATTGTTCCTGACAACCAGTAGCGATGACTTTATTCAATATGAGTCACTTGCACTGGCTGACGCATTGGCGCGTAACCATGTCGATTTTGAGCTACATGATATCCGGCCAGCAAAAGGCGAAGCACTGGGACACATATTCCCGGTCGGTTTGCCGTGGCTGGAGGAAAGCGAATACGTGCTCGACCGATTGAAGACCTTCACGTATGAGGTCATGTAAGAGCTTTTTGTCTCAATGAAGAGGAAAACAAAAGGAAGGTTCAATGATGAACAAGACAATCAAGATAATCGCCACAGCAACGGCTGCATTGATGATGATTGCCGGCGTATCCGCCTGCGGCTCCGATACGGGTGGTGACAGCGACAAGGGTCGTGTCTATTACCTGAATCTGAAGCCGGAAGCCTCCGACCAGTGGAAGGCGTTGGCCAAAGAATATGAGAAGGAGACCGGAATCGAAACCACCGTGCAGACCGCGGCCTCCGGCACGTATGAGCAGACGTTGAAATCCGAAATCGCGAAAGACAATGCGCCGACATTGTTCCAGGTGGCCGGCAATGTGGGCTTGGCCCGCTGGAAGAAGTACACAGCCGACATGTCAGACAGCGAACCCTATAAGCAGCTGCGAGACCAGAGCACTGCACTGAAAGGCGATAACGGTGAAATCCTTGGCGTCCCGTTCGTCATCGAATCCTACGGGTTGATCTACAACAAGGATCTGCTCAATAAGTATTTCCAGGCGGACTGGTCGACCATCAAGAGCATCGACGATTTGGTCGGGTTCAAAGCGTTGAAGACCGTCGCTGATGAGATTCAAGAGCATAAGGATGATCTTGGCGTCAAAGGTGCGTTCACCTCAGCCGGATTCGACTCCAGTTCCGACTGGCGTTTCAAGGAACAGTTGGCCGGCATCCCATTGTCGTACGAGTTGGACGGTGTGACTGAACAGCCTGCGACCATCAAGGGCACTTATCTTCCGGAGTTCAAGCAGACGTTCGACCTGTATTTGAAGGATTCCACCGTCTCTCCGACTGAACTGAGCGCTAAGACCGGTAATGATGCAACCTCCGAATTCGCTCTCGGTGAGGGTGTTTTCTACCAGAACGGAACCTGGGCGTGGAATGACCTGCAGAAGGAAGGCGTCAAAGCCGACATGGTTGGCACCATCCCAATCTACATGGGTCTGCCCGGCGAAGAGGAAAAGGGGCTGGCGACCGGTTCTGGCGACAACTACTGGGCCATCAACAACAAGGTGTCCGAAGCCGACCAGCAAGCCACCAAGGACTTCCTCAAATGGGTCATCACCAGTGACAAGGGTAAGAAGGCCATGACCGATGACATGGGCTTCGTCACGCCATTCAAGTCGTTCAGTGACATGAAGTCGTCGAACCCGATTGTCCAAGCCGATCAGGAGATGGCTGACGCCGGTAAGCAGGATGTGTCTTGGGACGGCATAATGTTCATGCCCTCCCAACAGTGGAGAGACGGCGTCGGCAGTGCAATGCTCGAATACGTGCAGGGCACCGGAAAATGGGATGCGGTGAAGACCGCATACGTTGACGGTTGGGCCAGCGAATACGAGAGCACCCACTGATAGGCCTTCTGAAGGGTTCTAGGCTCCCAGCCCCTTTCTCTTTCGGCTTGGAATCGTTCAGGAGTTGGCGTGGCCTGATGTTTCGACTGCATCGGGCCACCTTTCTCTATTTTTTAGGATCAACGAGGAGTTAACTGTGACCACCATCGCAATGATGCAAATGCGTGTGCAACCCAATGAGCTCAACCGGAATCTGTGGCATATGAGGGAGCTGCTGTCCCTAGTCGGGGACGCCGATGTCGCTCTGTTCCCAGAATGCTGCGACCTCGGATGGGCAGCTGACTCGGCCCCCGAGCAGGCGGAACCTATCCCAGAGGGGAGTACATATCAGAGAATAAGAGATATGGCGGTCGACTTCGATATCGGTATCATCGCCGGAATCACGGAACGTGAAGGCGACCATATATATAACTCTGCGGTATTCATCTCAAATACCGGGGAACTGTTAGGCAAGCATAGGAAAATCAACCTCGTTCCCGAGGTCGAAGACATGTATACTTCCGGAACCTCGGTCAACGTGTTCGATACTAAGTATGGTCGAATCGGCATCGACATATGCGCCGACAACCACATGGAATCGATCATGATTGGCGAAGCCATGGCGAAAATGGGCGCCAAGATGATTCTCGCACCATCGTCATGGGCTGTACCTCCTGAACGATTAGGAGAAGCATATGGAGAGGAGTGGAAGATGCCTTTCCACCATCTCTCATCGAAATTCGGGGTGGATGTATTCTCAGTTAGCAATATCGGTCCAGTTGTTGATGGAGCATGGGCTGGTTGGACCTGCATCGGCAATTCGATTGCCGTAACTGACAATGGTTGCTCGACAACGATACTCACCTATGGAGAGCACGCCGAAGAAGTCAAACTGATTGATTCATCCCATTAATGTGAATAACGAAAGTGGGCTTGCTCCAATGGTGAGGCAAACCCACTTCGTTCTTTCAAATCAGTCGAGCTCCAGACCGTCGCCGTTCTTGTACGGACTTATCTTCTCATAGGCGGCAGCGAGGCATAGTAGTATTCGCTCGCTGTCTTGTGCGCCGGCGAAGGAGAGTCCGATTGGCATGTTCTGACTGTCACGACCGGCGGGGACGCTGATTTCCGGCAGGTGCGCGCTGCTAGCCAGATAGGAGGCGGCGTATGGGTCGTCGCTGTCGCACTTGTAGGTGCTGTCCTTGGCGTCATGGCGGACGCTGGCGACACAGCTCATGGTCGGGTAGATGAGAGCGTCGACGCCGTTCTTGATCATGGTTTGTTCGACAGTGTTGGTGAGTGCCGGCATCTTCTCGTAGATAATCGATTGGACTTCGTCGCTCTTAAACTTGCCGGCGCTCTTCACGTTCGTCTCGTAGCCTTTGATTCGAGCAGGATTGACAGGAGTATTCGTGTCAGCCAGGGCTTTGCTCTTGTCTATCAGCTGTTGAACCGTCTTGGCCTTGCTTCGTCCGTCGTAGCGCATGTAGGTTTCATAGTTGGTAACGAATTCGGCGTCACCGACCGGTCCCACGATGCTGCTCCATAAGCCGGTGTAGGACGTCCAAGTTTGGCCAGGAAGCATGCAATCTCGTTAGCAAATGAGGATTTTGGAGTTTTCTTGCTGAATGAGGAATACTGCAACGACAAGTACGGCGTAGTACGGGAGGCGGAGATGCCTCTCCTGCTGATGTAGGAAGGATGAGTGCTCTCTCGCAAGCTCCAAGGAGTATGCGAGAGAGCCGTAGTTGGGAGGGCAACACATATGCCAAATATATTTTCAATCCACATCGCTCTTGGCGCGATGACAGTGGGAATCCCACAGGCACAAGGATAGTCGATAAAGCGTATGCCGCGAAACATCGATTAAATTCTATATATGGCATGGAAAATTTTTTGTGGTACGCTATTATCTCATTGAATTCGCGGACGGCTCCGTGACTCGCAGCGCCGACCCCTGGGCCCGCGCGGCGGGCGCCAACGGCCGTCGCAGCATGGTGGTCGATCTGTCGCGCACCGATCCCGACGGCTGGGATGCGGATAGGCGCCCCACGACCCCGATGTCCTCGGACGTGATCTGGGAGACGCATATCGGCGATTTCAGCAATGCGCAATCCAGCGGCGTTCCCGCGGAGCACCGCGGCAAATACCTCGCCTTCACCGATTCGGGCACCACGTTGAACGGGGAAGGCACGTTCCCCACATGCGTCGAATACCTGAAGAACCTCGGCATCACCGTGGTGCAGCTGCTGCCGTTCTACGACTACGGTTCCGTCGACGAGACACGCACAGGCGGGTACAACTGGGGGTACGATCCGGTCAACTACAACGTTCCCGAAGGTTCCTACTCCACGAATCCGTATGATGGCGCGGTGCGCATCCGCGAATGCAAGGCCATGGTCCAGGCGTTGCATGCGGCCGGCATCACAGTGGTGATGGACGTGGTGTATAACCACATGTACACCACCGACAATTGGTTCGAGCGTGTGGTTCCCGGCTATTTCTGCCGGCGTACGGACGACGGCGCATTCGCGAACGGTTCGGGTTGCGGCTGCGATATGGCCACCGAGCATGAGATGTTCCGCAGGTTCATGGTCGAATCGGTGACCTACTGGGCGAGCGAATACCATCTGGACGGTTTCCGTTTCGATCTGATGGGCCTGATCGACGTGGAAACCATGCGCCGGATTCGCGCGTCGCTTGACGCGTTGCCGAACGGCCGCTCGATTCTGATGTACGGCGAACCTTGGGCCGCGGGACAGTCCGCTCCGCTGCCGGGCACGATACTGGCCGACAAGCAGGCGCTGCCGCGGCTGGATTCGCGTATCGGGCATTTCTGCGACACCACGCGCGACGCGATCAAAGGGCATGTGTTCTACCGTGACCAGCCCGGCTATGTGAACGGTGCCGCGCAGCAGAACCGTCAGGCGGTGCTCGATGCCGTGGACGCCCATCGGCATGCCGTGGCGCGTGAAGGCGAGGCGGGGCAGATCATCCAATATGTTTCCGCGCATGACGACCTGACGCTATGGGACAAACTCAGCATCAGTATGCGGGGCAACGGGGCGAACCATCTGCCCGACAACACCATGTACGATGACGTGCTTCAGGGCAGTACCTGCGCACAGGAGGTACTGAACGCGAACCTGCTCGCGGCGGGGATCATCGCCACGTCCGCCGGGCTGCCGTTCATGCTCTCCGGTGAGGAATTCGCGCGTACCAAATACGGCGACGACAATTCCTTCGACTCCGGCAGCAGAATCAACGAACTTGATTGGCGACGCGCCTCGGATATGCAAGGGCTGGTGAGGTACTACGCCGATCTCATCGCCATGCGTGCCGATGACCCCGCGTGGTTCGACGCTGCACGAACGGTCGTTCCCACGGAAAGCTCCATGATCGCGTTTCTGGTCGGACGTCATGCGGTGCTGGTTAATCCGGATGTGCGCGAGCATGTGATGCCGTTGACGGTGATGAACCGGACCGTGGCCCAATGCGGCGGTGATACGGAATCGGTTTCGCCGCTCTGGCGGTGCATGCTGGATTCGACCAGCGACCGCTATGCGATTAGTGGTCGGTGCGATGCGCAGGCCGGATCCGGAGCCTGCGTACTGAACGATGCCGGCTTCCATGTGGCCGCACGATCATTGTCAATCTGGACAAGAGGGAGGTCTGATGACCAGGCAATATAAGGCGGTGTTCTTCGATCTATATGGCACCCTGATCGACATTCGTACCGATGAGGATTCCCCGAGGGCCTGGAATGCCTTGTATGAGGCGTTGCGCGATGCCGGCGCCGAGTATGCGAGTGCCGACGGCGTGAAGCGGGCGTTCGACGAGGGGCTGGCTCAGGTTATGGAAGGCCATGAGTCGGATTGCTGCTATGAGCCCGACTATGTTTCCGTCTACCAGCGGATGCTGTCCGACCGCGGTGTGTCGGCCGACGAGCGGATGGCTCGTGATATGGGACGCGTGTTCCGCCGTGCCTCGACGAATCTGATCCGTCTGTACCCCGGCGTAATGGTCATGCTGGATAGGCTGCATGATGCCGGGATGCGTACTGTGCTGGTCAGCAACGCGCAATCGTGCTTTACGCGCCCCGAACTGGTATTGCTGGGATTGGACAAGGCATTGGACGATGTGCTGATCTCCAGCGAGGAGGGGGTGCGCAAGCCCGCTGCCGAGTTCTTCGAACGAGCCCTGCAGCGTGAGGGGATTGCCGCCGACCAGGTGGTGATGGTGGGCAATGACGCTACCAGCGATATCGGTGGTGCTGCCAACGCCGGCATTGACGGCATCTATTTCAATACGGAGATCTCACCTTCCGACGATGCCCTGACCTGTGAGCGCGCTGCGCTGTCGTGCAGGGGCGCCGATTATGATGCGATGCTGGAATTCGTCTTGGGCCGTCGGTAGTCGGCTACAGTGAAGCACAGCATATAGCCGGCCTATATGGCTACGAACGAGAGGACTGTAATGAAACAGCAGGATGCGAAAACGGACAGCACCGAGCTCATCGGGCGTCGTAAGCCGAAGCGACGCGGGTTGACGGTGTTCAATCTTAAGGTGATCGGCGCCATCTTCATGTTCCTGTCCGTGGCGAGCGTCACGGTGGTTCCCGCTGTGTTCGGGGACATCACCAAGGATATGACGGCGTTGAGCGTCGCCATGATCTGCGAGATCGTGTCCTGGTGTGCCATTCCCATCTATGCATGGCTACTGTTCGACGGGTATCGCCATACGCATAATCGTTGGCTGTATCTGCTGCAGCTGCTGGTGCTGGCTCTGGCGTGCGAGGTTCCTTACGACAAGGTGACATCCGGCAAGTATGTCGATATGAATTCGCAGAATCCGGTGTTCGGCCTGCTGATTGCGCTGATTGTGATGGCCGCGTTCGACTGGGTTAAGCGCCGCTATGAGAGGGGCATGCAGTATGTGCTGATGGTCATGCTCGCCATTGTCGGACTGCTGTGGAATCTGATGCTGCATATCGGCTTGCGGCAGGGCGTTATGAATGTCGGTGCGATTACCTTGGCGTTTGTTCTGGTGTTCTACCTGATGAACAGGCATGAGAACACCATGATGATCACGGCCGGTCTTATGGGCGCGGTGTCGTTCATTGCTCCTGCCGTGGGCGTGGCGTTCCTGCATTATCGCCGTGATGAGCTGGGCTATAGGCATGTGTGGGCCAAGTGGGTGTTCTATGTGCTCTACCCGTTGATGCTGGTGATGGGCATGGCTCTGTGAGCCGCCGGACCGTGACGATGGAATATGCGGGGGCGTGCGCCGGAAACCCGGCGCACGCCCCCGCATAGTAGAAGAAATGATGAAGATCGGTGCGTTATCGGCGCACGATAATGTTCATAGGCGGCTCACTTCGTTGGATTGACCAGGATGCTGGAGGAATCGCGTTTGTCCCGGTCCGAACGCAGATCCCAATCGGTGCGGCGCAGCGCATACATGATCAGCGGGGGGACGCCAAGCACCGCCACGACCAATGCGACCAGCAGCGCGTAGCCGAGCGATGACATGCCGCTGAATCCGGCCGGGCGCACGAAGGCGAGCACGAATGCGGCTGCTGCGGCCACGAAGCCGATGCCTGCGATCCAGTTCAAAGCCGGAACGCGGTAGGTGCGTACGACCTCCGGATGGGAGATACGCAGGCGGATCGCCGCGGCGAACATCATCATGTACATCATCAGATACAGTGCGGTGGCCATGTCCACCAGCGTGGCGAACGCGGTGTTGCCGTTCGGGATGAGCACGAACAGCAATGCGAGTATGGTGACGATGACGCCCTGCGCCAGCAGAATGCCCTCCTGCACGCCGGCGGCATTGCGCCTCTGCAGCATGGGCGGCATCAGGCCGGTGCGTGCTGCGGCAAGCAGGCCGCGTGAGGGTCCTGCGATCCAGGTGATCACCGAGGAGAAGGCGCCCAGTGCGATAAGCAGGGAGATAACGGGCATGCCCCAGTCCATGCCGAAGTGGTCGAAGAACTCCTTGAACGCCAGATTGATACCGTCGATCAGACCAAGCTCCCTGTGAGGCACCGCGAAGGCGATGGACAGGGTCGGCAGCACGAGCACCAACAGGATCAGTACGGTGGACAGCACCGTGGCGCGGGGGAATTCACGCCCCGGATCCTTCATATCGTTGGCATGTACGGCGTTGACCTCCATGCCGGCGTAGGCGAGCACGTTCGATACGATAAGCACGATGGAGGAGATGCCGGTCCATGGCGGCAACAGTGCCGAAGCGTGCAGTGAGGTGCGCATCGGTTCGCCTGCGCACAGCCAGACGATACCCAGTATGATGAGCAGCGCGGCTGGCAGCAGGGTGCCGATCAGCCCGCAGATCGACCCGACTTTGGCGAACAGGTTGCCGCCCCGCAGGGCGACCAGTGTGGAAATCCAATACAGCACGATGATCACCACGGCCACGTATACGCCGTTGTTGCCCAGCGAGCCGGAACCGAATACGTACGACAGGCTTACTGCGATAAAGGAGATCTGAATCGGGTACCACACCACGTTCTGGATCCACTGCAGCCAGATGGCCACGAATCCAGCGCGATTGCCGAAGGCTTCGCGCACCCATACGTATACGCCACCTTTCCAGCCGGTGGCGAGTTCGGCGGAGACCAGTGCCGTGGGCACGAGGAAGAACACTGCGGGAATCAGATAGAGCAGTACCGAGGCCAGGCCGTAATCCGCCATTGCGGGCAGTGACCGGAGTGAGGCGACGGCTACGACGGTCAGTATGGCGAGCTGGCCGATCGACATGAGTGTCTTGCCGCCGCTATGCGTTTGGGTCTGCGCTCGTAACGGGGCAGGTGATGGCGCCACGTTGGTGCCTGAAGTCGTTGGGGGAGTCGCTGTGATCCGATTTGCCCCAGATTCCCGGTGCCCCGCCGCACCGGTAGTGTGCGCAACGATGGAACGTGGCGTCTTGATATGAATGCTCATTGCAGCCAGCTTTCATGAAAGTTGTGGTTTTAGGAAAGAACGATTGATGCATTGGATGGTTAACCATAAAACGGATGTTTCAATACGATGCGGCAAAAAGGCGCCCCGGAAGAATTCCCGCCAGTAGAGGGAGGAGAAGCGCGGGAACCGTTCCGGGGCGCCGGAGCCTATCAGTGATGGAATCCGGAGACGTGCGCCTCGGACGGCATCGGCGCCTGCAGATTGTCGAGATACGCTACGCAGGCCTTGAGATCCTTAAGGAACGATTCGGCCAGATCATGGCTGAACCCGTTGCGCACCACGATGCGTTGCACGGTCACATCGGTCAGATCGACCGGCATCGGATATGCCGGCACCAGCCATCCCTTCATGCGCAGGCGATCCTGCAGATCGTACAGGTTCCATTTGCGGCCCGGCTTGTCCTTGAGCATCCAGGCGAAGACCGGAATATCGGAGCCGTCGTTCCACAGTGTGAAATCGTCCATGGCGGCGATCTCGGACGATAGGTATTTCGCCACATCATGCGACGCCTGCTGCACGCGGCGGTACCCTTCGACGCCGAGGCGCAGGAACATGTAGTACTGCAGCAGCACCTGGGCGCCTGGACGGGAGAAGTTCAGGGCGAAGGTGGGCATTTCGCCGCCAAGATAGCTGACCTTGAACACCAGGCTTTCCGGCAGGTCGGCGGTGGAGCGCCATACGACCCAGCCGAGGCCGGGGTAGACCAAGCCGTATTTATGGCCTGAGGTGCTGATGGATACCACGCGCTTGACGCGGAAGTCCCAGGCGAGGTCGGGCTGGATGAACGGGGCGATTATGCCGCCCGAAGCGGCGTCGACATGGATGTGGATGTTCAGTCCGGTTTTCTCCTGAATGCGGTCGAGCGCATCGGAGATGTGCTGGACCGGCTCGTACATGCCCGTATAGGTGACACCCATGATGGCGACGACGCCGATGGTGTTTTCATCGACGTATTTGTCCAGATCGTATCCGTCCAGCACCTTGTGCTCTTCGCTGATCGGCACGAAGCGGGGCTCCACGTCGAAGTAGTTGCAGAACTTCTCCCAGCAGACCTGCACGGCGCTGCTCATCACCAGATTCGGCTTGTCGGTGGGCAGGCCTGCGGCCTTGCGGGCCTTGACCCAGCGGCGCTTGAGAGCCAGGCCGCCGAGCATGCAGGCTTCAGACGAACCGATAGTGGATGTGCCGATGGCGTGGTCGATGTCGGGGTTGTTCCACAGGTCGGCCAGCATGCGCCAGCAGCGGTCCTCGATTTCGGCGGTCTTCGGGTATTCGTCCTTGTCGATCATGTTCTTGTCGGCCGCTTCCATGTAGATGCGGTTGGCGTAGTCGTCCATCCAGGTGCCGACGAATGTGGCGAGATTCAGGCGGGCGTTGCCGTCGAGCATGGCGTCGTCGTGCACCACCTGGTAGGCGGTTTCCGGCAGGCTGCCCGTATCGGGGATGCGGTTCTTCGGGAAGGATCGGGCCTCCTTCGGGCGTGCGAAGAGCGGGTTGATCTCCACGCTGCCCAGGCGGTCGGCATCGCGGGTGTCGTTGCCGCAGCAAGTGGAGCTGGCGGTGGTGCTGAAATGCGTATCAGACATTGCAACTTCCTTTTCGTTGACGCGAACGTAGTTTGCGTTCGTGGTTATAAGATAGACATATGAAGGCGGTTTGTATAGATAAATTGGGGTGAGTTCGCTACACGGGTACGGATTTTGCGTTTTAGGGTGCCGGTGTTATTCGCGTGCGCAGTACAAAGCGGTAGACGCGGCGTGTATTTTGTGCGGCGTGGTTTGCGGTGCGTCGACGCCGTCCGCATGGTGATTGTGAAAATGAACCAGAAATGTACCGGTGCGGGCGCGATGGTGAACCCCGTTGAGTACGATAGTGCGCGGAAAGAAAACTTCAGATAGCAAGGACTGAATACTCATGCCGAACATGTTTGGAACCGATGGCGTTCGAGGATTGGCGAATAGGGACTTGACCGCGCAGCTGGCGTTGGATCTGGGCGATGCCGCCGTACGCGTGCTGGGGAATAGCGAAGCCAAGGAGGGGCAGCCGGAAGGTCGTCGCCGTGCATTGGTCGGCAGGGATACGCGAGTGTCCGGCGATTTTCTCGCTTCCGCACTGTCCGCGGGCATGAGCGCCGGCGGATTCGACGTGATCGATGCCGGCATCATCCCCACTCCGGGCGTGGCCTTCCTGACCTCCGTGCTCAACGTCGAGATGGGAGCGGTGATCTCCGCCTCCCACAATCCCATGCCCGACAATGGCATTAAATTCTTCGCCCGTGGCGGTTTCAAGCTGCCCGACAGCAAGGAAGACGAGATTGAGGCCGTGCTCGGCAAGGATTGGGAACGCCCGACCGGAGCCGGTGTGGGGCGTGTCAGCCACGACACGGTGACCGCCACCAACCTGTATATCGACCATCTGGTGTCGGCCGTCGCGCCGATCGAGGCCGGCAAGCCCCAAGCCACGCCGCTGAAGGGGCTGAAGGTCGTGGCCGATTGCGCCAACGGCGCCACCTCTGTCGTGGCTCCCGAGGCTTTGCGCCGCGCCGGTGCCGACGTCATTGTGATCAACGCATCGCCGGACGGCTACAACATCAACAAGAACGCCGGATCCACCCACCCCGAGCAGTTGCAGGCCGTGGTCAAGGCATCCGATGCCGATCTTGGTGTGGCCTTCGACGGCGACGCCGATCGATGCCTGGCTGTGGACGAGGACGGCAACATGGTCAACGGCGATCAGATCATGGGCATTCTGGCACGGTCCAAGAAGCGTGAAGGCAAGCTCGCCCACGATACGCTGGTTGTCACGGTGATGAGCAACCTTGGACTGAAACTGGCCCTGAAGGATATGGGCATCGCCACGGTGCAGACCAACGTGGGCGACCGCTATGTGCTCGAGGAGATGCTCAGGGGCGGCTATACGCTTGGCGGCGAACAGTCCGGCCATGTCATCAACCGTGAATTCGCCACTACCGGCGACGGCACCCTGACGGCCCTCACTCTGTGCAACGAGGTGGTGAAGTCCGGCAAGAGCCTCAAGGAACTTGCCGCGGACTTCCCCCAGCTGCCGCAGACGTTGGTCAATGTGCCCAATGTCGATAAGCTTGCGGCAAAGACCAACCCCGTGGTGCTGGAGGCCGTCAGGAAGGAAGAGGCCATGCTCGGCGAGACCGGTCGCGTGCTGCTGCGTCCGTCCGGTACCGAGCCGCTGGTGCGCGTGATGGCCGAGGCCGCCACCCAGCAGCAGGCCGATGAGGTCTGCGATCGCCTGGCGAAGATCGTCGCCGATGAGCTCGCCCTGTAAGCCATCCCCGTAAGATCATCAGCCGAAACGGAAAGGAACCCTATGTTCGGCAAGAACAGCAAGGTCGACCTCGAACTTAACCGCGATGTCGAGCATCTCATCAAGACCGGAGGCAAGGAGCATATCCTGCCCATCGTCCAAGCCGGCGAACCGGTATTGAGACAGCAGACCGTCGCGTATACCGGGCAGCTGTCCAAGCATACGTTGGCCAAGCTCATCGACGCGATGCGCACCACCATGCTGGAAGCTCCCGGCGTGGGGCTTGCCGCCACGCAGATCGGCCTTGGACTGGCGCTGGCCGTATTGGAGGATCATATTCGTGACGATGAGGACGATCCCCGTGAGATCGGCGAGCTGCCGTTCCATGTGATCATCAACCCCGTGTATGCGCCTGTCGGCACCGAGACCCGCAGCTTCTACGAGGGATGCCTGAGCTTTGACGGGTATCAGGCCGTACGCAAGCGCTGGCTTGACATCGACGCCGAATGGGATGACGAGAACGGGATGCACCATAAGGAGCGCATGCATGGTTGGCCGGCTCGCATCTTCCAACATGAAACCGACCATCTGAGCGGTGAACTGTATATCGACAAGGCCGAGATCCGTTCACTGACCACCTACGAGAACCTGGAGGACTTCTGGTGCGAGGACCCCGTACCCACTGAAGCCGCCAAGGAACTCGGTTTCGAACTGTGACCATGGTCGAATGCGGCATGAGCTGGCAGAACGAGGCACGCGACGATATCGGGCAATGGAGTCTCGCCATGCCCAAGGACGCCGATGGGAACGTCATTGACTGGCAATGGGTGGGTTCGCTTGACCTGGCCCAGGGCATCGGATGCCTTGCATCGGGTGATTCGGTCGAGACGTTGAGCGCACAGCGAATCCACGACGACCTGCGGAACGACTACATGACGCGCGATCGGCTGGAGCCGATCATCGCCCAATGCAACAGTTCGTTCATGACCGATTTCGACAGGCATCTCAGCTCATATCGGTTGCCTCGCGCGCTTGCCTATGCCAATCGTCGGCTGAACGACGAAATCAACCTGTTGCTGCACGCCGGTGAACGGCGGCATCTGTGGAAGGTCTCGCGCAAACGCCAAGGGCGAGGCACGGCCGTGGTGCTGGGGGCTCCCGAGCCGGGAGGGCATTTCCCCGCAGGCCTCGACGTCGAAGACATTCAGGATCGAACGGCCGACATTCTGAACGAGCGCGCCGAACGTCGCAAAGCCGAACGTGCCCAACATGTGGCCTCGTCCATGCTTATGGCACAAGCCAGTCTGTCCGGCATCGACGATGCCGCTCAAGGCGAGGCGGCGAACCGCTCGCCGCGCAAATCCGCGAACGACTGGCGTAACGCGTACCTTCCCGGGCGCGGCATCGACACGGTGATGGGCATCGATATCGAAACAACGGGAACGGATCCGGCCAGGGACTACATCATCGATGTCGGTTTCGAATACATGAACATGATGTCTGCGCGCCCCGCGGATTTCCCGAGCGAATACACCTATGAGCAGTCGAGCTACACGCCGGGTTGTGCCTATGGGCAGTCGCGGCTGAGCTTTGGCGTTACCGACGCGAATGCCAAGGTGGGCAACCCGTTCATCGCCAAGTTCACCGGCATCGATGTCCGCGAACGCGGCGCGGCCAGCGGCTGCCGCATATTCGACGAGTGGCCCGAAGCACAGTTGGGATTGCTGCAACGCCTTGTCCAGCAGCCATATGTGGCGCATAACGCGACCTTCGAGCATGGGTTCTTCATGCTCAACGTCACCGGATATGCCGAAGCCTACCGCGCCGGCGGCATCGTGATCGTCGATACGATGCCGATGAGCCGGCAATGGGATCCAGGCTCTGTGGAAACGCCCGAACACCCTTACGGGGACAATACCTTGGACGCTTACGCCAAGCGGCAGGGGGCCCTGCAGGCCGATCAGAACGAACGCCATCTTGGGCTGGAGGACGCGCATATCATGCTGGTGGCCATGAAGCATCAGCTTGAGTGGCTGCACGAACAGCGGAAAGGGCCATGGGGTCCGGATGGTAGGCCGGGCGTGGGCGGTAAGCAGTGCGGCAGACGGTGAAGGAGACCATGCATAACGCCGCGCAACAGCAGGACCATGAAGACAGGTCGCTTACCATCGCAATGGTGGTGGATTCGATAGGCAACCAGGGCAACGGCACGTCGAATTCGGCGCTGCAATGGGCGCAGGAGCTGGAACGGCAAGGGCATACCGTGCGATTAGTGGGCATCGGCGCTCCCGTATATGCTGCTCGCGTCCATCATGTGCCGCTGGTCTCCTGGGTCGCGGCAAAGCAGCAGATGCAGTTCGCCCAGCCCAGCGATGCCCTGTTCCGTAGCGCGTTCAGCGGAGCGGATGTGGTGCATATCTACATGCCGTTCGCATTCGGTCGGCGAGCCGCGGCGGTCGCCAGACGAATGGGCATACCCGTAACCGCCGGGTATCACGTTCAGCCGGAGAATGTGCTGTACTCCGCAGGCCCGCTGCGCTACATTCCGGGTTTGCCGCATCTGATCTACCGGCTGTTCGATCATTGGCTGTATCACGATATCCGCCACATTCACGTGCCTACCGATATGACGGCACATCTATTGCGCGCAAACGGCTATACGGCGAAGCTGCATGTCATCTCAAACGGGTATTCGCCGCGATTTACCACCGGCATGCCTGAAAGCGGAACCGAAAGGGGAGACAAGCCGTTCCGCATCATCGCATCAGGCAGACTGACCCATGAAAAAGACCATATCACCCTGATCAAGGCGATTGAGCGTAGCAGGCATGCCGACGACATCGAACTCGTCATCGCCGGAACCGGTCCGCTGCGGCATTACCTGAAGGTTCAGGCAGGGCGCAGACTGCAACGTCCGGCGCATATCGGCTTTCATCGCAACGCCGACATGCCCGATCTGCTTCGTTCGGGCGATCTGCTTGTGCACTGCTCCATCGCGGATATCGAATCCATCAGCGTCATCGAAGCCATGGCCTGCGGGCTGGTACCGGTTATCGCAGTGTCGAATCTGTCGGCAGCAAGCCACTTCGCATTGCTTGACCAATCGCGTTTCCCCGTGCGCGATGCCACGGCGCTCGCGGCATGTATCGACTGGTGGATCGAGCATCCCCGGGAACGTGCCGAATGGAGTGCCCGCTATGCGCGGCATACGGCGCAATGCTATTCCGTATGCTCCAGTGTGAAGGCCTTCGTGGCCATGGAACGCGAGGCTATAGCAGATCGATGAGCTGATCGGTCTGCTCGGGCGTGGTCGCCCAGCTGGTGCAGATGCGCATCACCGTATGGGCGTCATCGGCCTTTTCCGTGAAACCGAGCAGCACATGCTGCTCCAGATGCGTACGCGTCGGTTCGTCCAGCGTGACGAAGATCTGGTTGGTGGGGGCGTCGAAGGTCAGCGTATACCCCTTCTCCTGCAGGGCCTTGCGGATGCGATCGGCGCATTCGTTGGCGTTGCGGGCGATGCGGAAATACAGGTCGTCGGTGAACAGCGCGTCGAACTGGGCGCCCAGCAGGAAGCCCTTGGCAAGCAATGCGCCATGCTGTTTGATGGTGGTCAGGAAATGCCTTGGCGTGTTGTGCTTCGTGAACACGACCGCTTCGCCGAACATGGCACCCACCTTGGTGCCTCCGATATAGAATACGTCGGCGATGTCGGCCAGATCGCCCAAGGTCATGTCGCAGCCGGTGGAGGTAAGCGCATAGCCGAGTCGTGCCCCGTCCACGAACAGCGGCATATCGTATTTATGCGCCACGTCGGCGATGGCGCGCAGATGCTCTTTGGAATACACGGTTCCGTATTCGCTGGATTGTGATACATAGACGCAGCCGGGGAACACCATGTGCTCGTAGTTGCCGTCAGCGTAGAACGTTGCGCAGAACTCGTCGAGTTCCGTGGCGTCCATCAGCCCGTTGTGGTGGGGGAGCGTCAGCACTTTGTGGCCGGAATACTCGATGGCGCCGGCCTCGTGCACATTCGGATGACCGGATTCGACGGTGACCACGCCGGCGTATGACGGCGTGATGGCGTCGATGACCACTTGGTTGGTCTGTGTGCCGCCGACCAGGAACCAGACATCGGCGTCAGGCTTGCCGCAGGCCGTGCGAATCTTGGCCTTGGCCTGCTCGCAGACGGTATCGCTGCCATAGCCGGGGTAGGAGCCGGTGCTGATGGCGCTGAGCTCGTTGAGTACGGCTGGGTGCGCGACCTGGGAGTAGTCGTTTTCGAAGTGCAGCATGATGTTCCTTCCCGTGGTCAATTGGATATGAAAAAGCCCTTCCGCATGGGAAGGGCTTTCGTGGGGTGGATAACGCGGCTCGAACGCGCGACCTTCTGAACCACAATCAGATGCTCTACCAACTGAGCTATATCCACCATGTTCATGTGAACGGCGAACCGTTTCGCACAACGAGTGATTACTATACACGGTTTTTCCCATTCGCGCTCATCGGCGTGTTGCGTGTGGCTGCGAGGTCGCTTCGACCGGGTGCTTGCCGTGGCATGTGCCGTTGTTCGTGTGTTTCGGATTATCGTGTCGGATGCTGTCGGATGTTCGTTTCTGATGGTGAAAATCGTAAAAAAGTTAGATTCTGTTCGTTGTGATGTGTGGGTTTGTATCGTTGAAAATAAAAGGGTTTATGTCTCTTATATGCCGTGTTTCATGTTCGTATTGATGTATACTGTAACTGAAGGCCGGAGTTGCTGACTGGTCGAGAATTCGTCAGATCGCAACGAAGCGCCATGGCCGTGAGGTACAAGCGCAACGCCTTCGAAATAACTGAAGATTGCATGAACGAAAACGGCAGGGAAATCAGCAAAGAAGCTGGGCCGTTGAAACGAGATGATTGATTCCCAGTGTCGCGCAAGGTGGCGCGGGCATTCGGGGAAGGAATGATGGGCTGAATATCAGGAAGGCGCCCCGGCAGAGGTTATGGCCGGGGCGCCTTTGTGTCGTATGCACTGTCGTATCGCATGGCGTGGTGCTGCGTACCGGCATGCCGGTCTGTTCCTGCGTCGACAGCCATTTCCGATCGCGACCCGTATTTGGCTTCGCTGAGGGGACGGCAGTGTAGCCGTATGCGGATGCGGTGTGTGCTTGGATTCGCTGGGTAGCCTGTCTGCGTGGCTGTTTTCGGCTGCGACCCATGCTCGGCCTTGCCGGGGAAGGTGCTGTCGTGGCTATTTTGGGGAGTGGCTCATACTTGGCTGCGGGGAGAGCCGGCCAGTGTAGCCATTTCCGGAAATGAATCGATTCCGGCCGGCATGCAGCAGTTTATGGCTGACTGTGAGGGGTGCATCGTGGCAGCTACCACAAGTTCCTGCTTGCGACACGGCGAACGATGATTTTGTCCATCGATGCCGTATAGTTGTAATTCGTGTGTGCCAGCAGCATGCCTTATGTAACAGGCAGGTTGGTTGGGATATCCCGAGAATCGTTTGGATTGCAGGCAGCAATGCCGTGGCAAGAGAGGATCGGGTCATCGGGCCGGTGAACAGTGGCTATCTTTTCCGATGCGGGTACGCCCGCGCAGTGGAAGAGTGTGGTTGCGGTGCGGCGGCCTCACAGGTAAGAAGAACCACTGAATCGGAGAATTCAAGTTGCCTACTATTGAACAGCTCGTCCGTAAGGGACGTTCGCCGAAGCCGAAGAAGTCCAAGACTTTGGCGCTGAAGGGCAGCCCGCTGCGTCGCGGCGTGTGCACCCGTGTCTACACCACCACCCCGAAGAAGCCGAACTCCGCTCTGCGTAAGGTCGCCCGTGTGCGTCTTTCCTCCGGCATCGAAGTCACCGCTTACATCCCGGGTGAGGGCCACAACCTGCAGGAGCACTCCATCGTGCTCGTGCGCGGCGGCCGTGTGAAGGATCTGCCGGGCGTGCGTTACCACATCGTGCGTGGCGCACTCGATACCCAGGGCGTTAAGGACCGCAAGCAGGGTCGTTCCCTGTACGGAGCAAAGAAGGCGAAGTAAGAGATATGTCACGTAAAGGACCTTCCAAGAAGCATCAGCTGCTGCCGGATCCGATTTACGGCTCCACCGTTGTGGCACAGCTCATTAACAAGATCCTCCTCGACGGCAAGAAGTCGATCGCTGAGGACATCGTGTACTCCGCTCTCGATATGGTCAAGGAAAAGACCGAGCAGGAGCCCGTGGCCGTGCTCAAGCGCGCCCTCGACAACATCCGCCCGTCCCTCGAGGTTCGCTCCCGCCGTGTCGGTGGCGCTACCTACCAGGTGCCGGTCGAGGTCAAGCCCGCTCGTGCGAACACTCTGTCCCTGCGCTGGCTGACCGACTTCTCCCGCGCTCGTCGCGAGAAGACCATGGCCGAGCGTCTCGCCAACGAGATTCTCGACGCTTCCAACGGCCTGGGCGCTTCTGTGAAGCGTCGCGAGGACACCCACAAGATGGCCGAGGCCAACAAGGCCTTCGCCCACTACCGCTGGTAATCACTCGGACCTTTAGAAAGTTAAGGAATAAAAATGGCTGAAGAGGTGCTTTCGGACCTTCATCACGTCCGCAACATCGGCATCATGGCTCACATCGATGCCGGTAAGACCACCACTACCGAGCGTATTCTGTTCTACACCGGCAAGAACTACAAGATCGGCGAGACCCACGACGGCGCTTCCACCATGGACTTCATGGAGCAGGAGCAGGAGCGTGGTATCACCATCCAGTCCGCCGCTACCACCTGCTTCTGGCACCGCCAGTCCCACGACACCAAGGACAAGTTCCAGATCAACATCATCGATACCCCTGGCCACGTGGACTTCACGGCCGAGGTGGAACGTTCCCTGCGCGTGCTCGATGGCGCCGTCGCCGTGTTCGATGGCAAGGAAGGTGTGGAGCCGCAGTCCGAAACCGTGTGGCGTCAGGCCGATAAGTACGGTGTTCCACGTATCTGCTTCATCAATAAGATGGATAAGCTGGGCGCGAACTTCTACTACTCCGTCGACACCATCAAGGACAAGCTGGGTGCAACCCCGCTCGTGATGCAGCTGCCGATCGGCGCTGAGAACGACTTCACCGGCGTTGTCGACCTGGTTGAGATGCAGGCCTACGTGTGGAACGGCACCGAGGAGCTCGGCGCCAAGTACGACACCACCGAGATCCCGGACGACCTGAAGGACAAGGCCGAGGAGTACCACAACGCCCTGATCGAGGCCGTTGCCGAAACCGACGACGCCCTGATGGAGAAGTTCTTCGGTGGCGAGGAGATCACCAAGGAAGAGATCCGCGCCGCTGTCCGCAAGCTGACCATCAACAAGGAAGCCTTCCCGGTCTTCTGCGGTTCCGCGTTCAAGGATAAGGGCGTCCAGCCGATGCTCGACGGCGTGGTTGACTACCTGCCGAGCCCGGAGGACGTGCCGGCCATCCAGGGTTACGACCCGCAGGATGAGTCCATCGAGATCGACCGCAAGCCGCTGAAGTCCGATCCGTTCTCGGCTCTGGTCTTCAAGATCTCCACCCACCCGTTCTACGGCAAGCTCGTGTTCGTGCGTGTCTACTCCGGTGCCGTCAAGCAGGGTGATTCCGTGCTCGACTCCACCCGTGGCAAGAAGGAACGCGTCGGCAAGATCTTCCAGATGCACGCCGACAAGGAGAACCCGGTGGATGAGGCTTCGGCCGGTAACATCTACACCTTCGTTGGTCTGAAGAACGTCACCACCGGCGACACCCTGTGCGCCATGGACGCTCCGATCTCCCTGAACTCCATGACCTTCCCGGATCCGGTGATCCAGGTCGCCGTGGAGCCGAAGACCAAGGCCGATCAGGAGAAGATGGGCATCGCTCTGGCGAAGCTTTCCGAAGAGGATCCGACCTTCCAGGTCACCACCGACGAAGAGTCCGGCCAGACCCTGATCGCAGGTATGGGCGAGCTCCAGCTCGACATCATCGTCGACCGTATGCGTCGTGAGTTCAAGGTGGAGTGCAACCAGGGCAAGCCGCAGGTTGCCTACCGCGAGACCATCCGCAAGGCCGTTATGGACCAGGGCTACACCCACAAGAAGCAGACTGGTGGTTCCGGCCAGTTCGCAAAGGTCCTGATGAACTTCGAGCCGCTCGAGACCACCGACGGCAAGACCTTCGAGTTCGAGAACGCCGTCACTGGCGGCCACATCTCCCAGGAATTCATCCCGTCCATCGAGGCTGGCGTCAAGGAAGCCATGGAATCCGGTATTCTCGCCGGCTTCCCGGTTGTGGGCGTCAAGGCCACCGTCACCGACGGTCAGATGCACCCGGTCGATTCCTCCGAAATGGCCTTCAAGCTCGCAGGCTCCATGTGCTTCAAGGAAGCCGCTCCGAAGGCCAAGCCGGTCATCCTCGAGCCGATCATGGCCGTCGAAGTCCGTACCCCGGAAGAGTACATGGGCGAAGTCATCGGCGATCTGAACCAGCGTCGTGGCAGCATCTCCCAGATGTCCGACGCCACCGGTGTCAAGGTCATCGACGCCAAGGTCCCGCTGTCCGAGATGTTCGGCTACATCGGCGATCTGCGTTCCAAGACCCAGGGCCGTGCAATGTTCACCATGCAGATGGACTCCTACGCTGAGGTGCCGAAGAGCGTCTCCGAAGAGATCATCAAGGCTCAGCGCGGAGAGTGACACACGTTGCCACGCGTGAGGTGGCGCCAGTCTCCAGTCAGCGGTAATATCTTGTATCGCTGACTGGGTTCTGGCTCATCAATGTGGCACAACCCAGAAACCCAGTAAACCTACGAAACGTCCAGGAGGACAAAGTAATGGCAAAGGAAAAGTACGAGCGTACTAAGCCGCACGTTAACATTGGTACCATTGGCCACGTCGATCACGGTAAGACTACCCTGACCGCCGCTATCTCCAAGGTCCTGCACGAGGAATACCCGGATGTCAACCCGGAGTACGACTTCAACCAGATCGATTCCGCTCCGGAAGAGGCCGCTCGTGGTATCACCATCAACATCGCCCACATCGAGTACCAGACCGAGAAGCGTCACTACGCTCACGTCGACTGCCCGGGCCACGCCGACTTCGTGAAGAACATGATCACCGGCGCTGCTCAGATGGATGGCGCTATCCTCGTGGTCGCCGCTACCGACGGCCCGATGGCTCAGACCCGCGAGCACGTGCTGCTCGCTCGTCAGGTTGGCGTTCCGCGCATCCTCGTCGCTCTGAACAAGTGCGATATGGTCGACGACGAAGAGCTCATCGAGCTCGTTGAGGAAGAGGTCCGTGACCTCCTCGACGAGAACGGCTTCGATCGCGATTGCCCGGTCATCCACACCTCCGCTTACGGTGCACTGCACGACGATGCTCCGGATCACGAGAAGTGGGTCCAGTCCGTCAAGGACCTCATGGCCGCCGTCGACGACTACATCCCGACCCCGGTTCACGATCTCGACAAGCCGTTCCTGATGCCGATCGAAGATGTGTTCACCATCTCCGGCCGTGGCACCGTGGTTACCGGCCGTGTTGAGCGTGGTAAGCTCCCGATCAACACCAACGTGGAGATCGTCGGCATCCGTCCGACCCAGACCACCACCGTCACCTCCATCGAGACCTTCCACAAGCAGATGGACGAGTGCGAGGCTGGCGATAACACCGGTCTGCTGCTCCGCGGCATCAACCGTACCGATGTCGAGCGTGGCCAGGTTGTGGCTGCTCCGGGCTCCGTCACCCCGCACACCAAGTTCGAGGGCGAAGTCTACGTGCTGACCAAGGACGAAGGCGGCCGTCACTCGCCGTTCTTCTCCAACTACCGTCCGCAGTTCTACTTCCGCACCACCGACGTCACCGGCGTCATCGAGCTGCCGGAAGGCGTCGAGATGGTTCAGCCTGGCGATCACGCCACCTTCACCGTTGAGCTGATTCAGCCCATCGCAATGGAGGAAGGCCTGACCTTCGCTGTGCGTGAAGGCGGCCACACCGTCGGCTCCGGCCGTGTCACCAAGATCATCGCCTGATTTCCATCATCAGCATGATTGACACGCTGTGAACTAGCGTTCTGAATGACCCCCTTGGGAAATCCCAAGGGGGTCATTCGTTTTTCGCTAGGTCCGCGCCGTGCCGATGCGATCGCGAACGATGACATAACGGGGGAGAGATGCTGCAACGGTTGCGAGCGGTCGGTGGAAGAACACGTCATGGCTTTCGGCATGGCAATGAGTTTCTTGGAACCGGCATGGCGCAACTAGCATGGAAACCATGGACGAACGCATATGGATCGAAAAGACGATGGAACGACTCTCACATTCGACGTTCCGTTCGAAATTCGTCCTGTCCGACAAAGACAGAGCCTACGCCCGGTCAAAAGGCAAGACAACCATTGATCGCCATGCCTGCGAACTGTTGCATTCACGAGTTGGTGCCGCCAATCCCGTGAAGGACGGCAAACAGACGCCCTGGCGTGGGCATCCGGTGTTCACGGCCCAACATGCCACCGCCACATGCTGCCGGGGATGCATTGAGAAATGGCACCATATCCCACGTGGCAGAGAACTGACGGATGAAGAGATCCGGCGGCTTGCCGACCTGATCATGGCCTGGATCGAACGCGATCTCATCCGGCACCCGGCGGCATGATGTCGTAATGCGTAACGGCGAGGCGATTCGGCACCCATCGGCATGACGCGACAGCCCATCCACGTAACCGGGGCGGGCCACGGCCGCAAGACATTACGGGAATATTGCATGCACCTTTTCTGCGGCTGCGGCAACGCCCGCATACCGTTTCCCGCATATATCCCTATAACCGCATGATTCCAACATTTCCGCTTCCAAGATTCCCATCTGTCTCACGATTTGGGTTTTAGTGAGACAATGACGTTCCCCGGTCACGAAGAGAACATACACTGGGGAGCTATGAGCGAAAACATTATGCGAATCATTGACCTTAGGGGCAAGAACCTCTCCCGTGCCGAACTGCTGGCCGCGATGCCGCGTGCCGCAATGGGCACTTCCGAAGCCACTGACCTGGTACGCCCGATTCTCGACGATGTGAAGGCTCGCGGTGCCGCCGCATTGCGCGACTTCGGCGAGAAGTTCGATGGCGTGCGCCCTGCTCATCTTCGCGTTCCCGCAGAAGCGATGAAGAACGCTCTGGAAACGCTTGACCCTGAAGTCCGCGCCGCTATCGAGGAATCCGTGCGCCGCGCCCGCGCCGTGGCGAAGAGCCAGGTGCCGAAGGACTTCTATACGGATCTGGCTGATGGCGCTCGTGTGGCCGAACGCTGGGTGCCGATTCAGCGCGTCGGCCTGTATGTGCCGGGCGGCAAGGCCGTATATCCCTCCTCCGTGATCATGAACACCGTTCCTGCACAGGCCGCTGGCGTGGAATCCCTCGCCATCGCGACCCCGCCGAGCAAGGGAGACCCGGACGGCCTGCCGAACAAGACGATTCTGGCCACATGCGCGATCCTCGGCGTTGAAGAAGTATATGCCGTGGGCGGTGCACAGGCCATCGCCATGTTCGCCTATGGTGCCAAGGGCAGCGAACCGCAGGATGGCGAGATCCTGTGCGATCCGGTTGATAAGATCACCGGTCCGGGCAACATCTTCGTGGCCACCGCCAAGTCCCTGGTCTCCGGCTTCGTGGGCATCGACGCCGTCGCCGGACCGACCGAAATCGGCATCATCGCCGATAAGACCGCCAATCCGAGTCTGCTGGCCGCCGATCTGATCGGCCAGGCCGAGCATGACGAGCTTGCCGGTTCCGTGCTGTTCACCGACTCCACCGATATCGCGGACAAGGTCCAGGATAATCTGAACTACCGCGTGCCGCGTACCGAGCATGCCGAACGCGTGCACACCAGCCTGTCCGGCACCCAGTCCGCCATCGTGCTGACCGATGGCCTCGACCAGTCCATCGATGCGGCCAATGCCTACGCGGCCGAGCACTTGGAGATTCAGACCGCCGACGCGGACGCCGTGGTGCCGCGCATCAAGAACGCCGGAGCCATCTTCCGCGGACCGTATTCCCCGGTTCCGCTGGGCGATTACATGTCCGGCTCGAACCACGTGCTGCCTACCGGTGGCACTGCGCGCTTCGCCGCCGGTCTTGGCGTGCACACCTTCATGAAGCCCGTCGAAGTCATCGAATATGACGAGCAGGGGCTGAAGGCCATCGCCGCACGCATCAACGCGTTCGCCGTTTCCGAGGACCTGCCCGCCCACGGCGAGTGCGTGCTCAGCCGTTTCATCGACGATCCGTACAATAAGGAAACCATCGTCGAACAGGAGAAGAAAGCCGGTCTGCGATGAGCTCCATCCCCTCCAACCTGCCGCTGCGCAATGATCTGATCGGCGAGGAGCCTTACGGCGCCCCGCAGCTTGATGTGCCGGTATGCCTGAACGTCAACGAGAACCCGTATGCGCCCGATCAGGCCGTATGCGAGGCCATCGCCAAGCGTGTGCTGGACATCGCGCCCACGCTGAATCGTTACCCGGATCGTGAGCATATCGAACTTCGCCAGGCGTTCAGCGACTATCTGGAACGTGAATCCGGCGTGCGCCTTGATGTGGATGAGCTGTGGGGGGCCAACGGATCCAACGAGATTATGCTGCAGCTGTTCCAGGCCTTCGGAGGGCCGGGACGCGTGGCGCTCGGTGCTGACCCCACGTACTCCATGTACCCCGAATACGCCCGCGACACGTTCACCGGTTGGCAGTTGGCGCATCGTAACGCCGACTTCACCCTGAATGTCGACGCGCTGATCGAGCAGATCAAGGCCGTCAAACCGTCCATGGTGCTGTTGACCAGCCCGAACAACCCCACCGGCACGCCGTTGCCGATGGCCGATATCGAACGTGTGCTCGCAGTATGCGAATCCGCCGAAGTGACAGGCGCCGCCGAAGGTGTCCACCCCGTCGTCGTTATCGATGAGGCCTATGTGGAGTTCCGCAATCCCGGCACCCCCAGTGCTGTCACCCTGATCAAGGACCATCCGAATCTGGCCGTCTCGCGCACCATGAGCAAGGCCTTCGCCTTCGCCGGCGCGCGCGTGGGCTATCTTGCCGCGTCCAAGGGCATCATCGATTGCGTACGCATCGTGCGCATGCCGTACCACCTGAGCGCGGTCACGCAGGCCGCTGCTCTGGCCGCCTTCGAACATACCGACGAGCAGCTGAGCCGTGTGGAGCATCTGCGCCAGACGCGCGAGGCCACCGCGGCATGGCTTAAGACGCAGACCTACCAGGGCAAGCCGCTTGCCGTGGCTCAGTCCGAATCGAACTTCCTGTTGTTCGGCGGTTCGTTCGATAAGCGCGAGGCCATATTCGACGAGCTGCTCAAGCGTGGCGTGCTTATCCGCGTAGTGGGGCCGGACGGCTGGCTGCGCGTGTGCATGGGCACCGACGAGGAGATGGAGCGTTTCCGCACGGCGCTTACCGAAGTGCTGCGTATAGTGGAGGCGGAGTAAACGCAACGGGTGCGGGGCGCGGGCAGGAGCCTGAGCCCCGCACCATGAATATATGTGTAAGTTCTACATGGTGGATACGTGGTAGAACAGGCCGGCACCGACGCAAGGAACCGGTCGAAGAATACAGTCTGCCGTAAGGAGTGCAATATGGCAAGAACCGCACGCATCGTTCGCGAAACCAGCGAATCGCATATCGAACTTGAACTCAACCTTGACGGTACCGGCAAAACCGATATCGATACGTCCGTGCCGTTCTACAACCATATGATGACCGCGCTGGGCAAGCATTCGCTGATCGACCTGACCATTCATGCCCATGGCGACACCGACATCGATGCGCATCATACGGTGGAGGACACCGCGATCGTATTCGGCGAGGCGTTGAAGCAGGCATTGGGCGATAAACGAGGCATCCGTCGGTTCGCCGACGCCACCGTGCCGCTGGACGAAGCGCTCGCCAAAGCCGTGGTCGATATTTCCGGGCGCCCGTACTGCGTGTGCTCCGGGGAGCCCGAAGGCTTTGAATACTGCATGATCGGCGGTCATTTCACCGGATCACTGGTACGTCACGTGATGGAATCCATTGCCATGCACGCCGGTATCTGCCTGCATATGCAGGTGCTTGCCGGGCGCGACCCCCACCATATCGCCGAAGCCGAATTCAAGGCATTGGCGCGTGCGTTGCGCTTCGCCGTCGAGCCGGATCCTCGTGTGGACGGCATTCCCAGCACCAAGGGCGCACTGTGATGTCCGATATGCCCGAAGACAAGAACGGCATGAATCCCGATTCGAACGAGCCGTCGTTCTCCGATGCGGAGCTCGAAGCGGCCATGTCCGATTTCGAGAAGGAATTCGCACAGTCAGACGATTCCGCGCAACAGGAAGATTCCGGCACAGCCGGTGACGCAAACGGAACGAGTGGCGTTGCCGCACCCAATGCGGACGACGGCATCGACATGGAGACCATCGATGTTCCCGATGACGCTTCGGAGCTCGACCCGTCCGTGGGATTCGAGGATGAGCTGGCCGGCCTGCTTGGCAATAAGGCCAAAAGGGCGGCGCTGATCACCCGGATCGCGTCGGCTGAACTGTTGGCCGCATTCTGCCAGCTGTCCGATATCTCCGCGGATTGCATAGGGTCGAATCAGGGTGCTGTGGCCATGTTGAACAATCTCGACGGCGATTCGCCGGAGGCTGCCGCCAAGGACATCACCACCGTGGTTTCCGGCATGTCGGTGATTCTCGGCGTGAACCGTGCGGACAAGCTTGAAGTCACCATGTATGCCGGCGGCAAGGCCGGTCCTACGCTGGCTCCGCCTATCCTGTTCAATTCCACGCCGCGTTTTGTGGAGGACCTGATGCTAGGTATCACCACTGCGGCGCAGCTCAAGGAGCAGGGATTCGAAGTGATCGATGCGGGGCGTTTCGACCATGCGTCGGCCATGCAGGTAATCGCCAAGCACACTCGCCCCGGCAAAGGCGGCAGCGTTCGCGGCGCGAGCATCCAATAGAAGACAAGCAAAGGGGAGACAATGACCACGGCAGTTGTATTCGATTATGGTTTCGGCAATGTACGTTCCATGGTTCGTGCGATGGCCCGTCTGGGTGTCGATACCACGTTGACATCCGATTACCGTCAGGCCATAGAGGCGGACGGTCTGGTGGTGCCTGGCGTGGGCGCGTTCGCCGCATGCATGGAAGGACTGAAGGCGGTGGACGGCGACAGGGTGATTCTCGATCGTCTTCGTGCCGGCCGCCCGGTGCTTGGCGTGTGCGTCGGCGAACAGGTGATGTTCGAGCTTGGTCGCGAGCATGGTGCCGATGCTCCCGGCATCGGCCTGATCGGTGGCAGTGTCGACCCGCTGGATGCCGATGTGGTGCCGCATATGGGTTGGGACACGGTTGAGGCCGCCGAGGGATCGCAGCTGTTGAAGGGAATCGAATCGGAACGATTCTACTTCGTGCATTCCTGCGCCGCGCATGAGGCGCGAGAGCTGGATCTGGCCGGTTTCGACATCGAGTTGAGCGCTCATCAGCAGGTGACATGGTGCGAATACGGCCGGAGTCACTTCGTCGCGGCATATGAGCGTGGCGCTCTGTCCGCCACGCAGTTCCACCCTGAGAAGTCGGGTGATGCCGGCGCGCAGCTGCTGAAGAACTGGATCGACACGTTCTGATCGCCGGAAACGTCAATAGGACATAACGCTATAAATGCTATATAAGGAGAACATCATGTCGCTTACTCTTCTGCCCGCGGTGGACGTTCGTGACGGCAAGGCCGTGCGTCTGCGTCAGGGTGAGTCCGGTTCGGAAACCGATTACGGCTCCCCGTTGGAAGCCGCTCGCACGTGGGTCGAATCCGGTGCGCAGTGGATCCATCTGGTCGATCTGGACGCCGCCTTCGGTACCGGTGACAACCGTGATCAGCTGCGTGCCATCGTGCATGAGCTGGGTAGCGCGGTGAACATCGAGATGTCCGGTGGCGTGCGTGACGATGCCTCGCTGGAAGCCGCATTGGAGGCCGGCGCCGCCCGAGTGAACATCGGCACCGCCGCTCTGGAGAATCCGGACTGGACCGCTTCGGTCATCAAGAAGTACGGCGATCGTGTGGCGGTCGGCCTTGATGTGCGAGGGCACACGCTTGCCGCCCGCGGCTGGGTGAAGGAAGGCGGCGACCTGTTCGAGACCATGGCGTTCCTTGATTCCGTCGGCTGCTCGCGTTATGTGGTCACCGATGTTTCCCGCGATGGCATGATGAGCGGTCCGAATATCGAGCTGCTGCGCGAAGTGGCCGAACGCACCGATGCGAAGGTCACTGCATCCGGCGGCATTTCCAAGCTCGACGATCTGCGCAATATCAAGCAGCTTGCCGAAATCGGCGTTGACTCCGCCATTCTGGGCAAGTCGCTGTACGCTCGCGCCTTCACCCTTGAAGAGGCGCTTGAAGTGGCGCGCTGAGCGGCATCCTTCCCGTTGCCATGAACAAGGCGTATCGCCTGGGGCATGAACCCAAGCGATACGCCTTTCGCTTTTTCGCGCATGCTGCGGCGGTACCTGGTGGTACGGGCGGCTATTTCTTGCTGCAGGGAAGCTCGCCCGAATCGATAAGCGAACGGAACAAGGCGTAATCCTCGTCGTTCTGATCGGCATACGAGTCGGCGAACGAGGTGATGGCCCTGTCGAATTCGTCGGTACGCCCCAAGTAACTGGAGATCGCGATACTATCGCCGGTGCGTGCATGGGCATGCGCCAGGCATCGAGCGCACATACGGGACAGATCGCTCAAGGTGAATTCGTTGAGATGATCGATATCGATCGATCCCTTGCCATTCCACAGTTGGCGAACGTAGTAGTCGCGTCGTTTGGCGTTTCCCTCGCTGAATTTTGCCCATCCGAGCAGCACATCGGCGGTCGATTGGATGAGCTTCTGGCCCTGCACCACACGTTCGCCGTGGGTCGCATAGGGGGAATACCCCACGAAGCGTTCCAATACCGATTCGGTGGCCTCCTTCATCTGCAGCATCAGCGGATCGTCAAGATCACGCCCCGTCAGAATCGAGACCCACGCCCGGGTGCCGACCGAGCCTACCCCCACCACCTTGCGCGCGGTGTCGTGGTAGCGATATTGGTCGAACACATGACGGCGATCCTGGTAGAGGCTATGCCGGTAATCGTTCATCAGCGCTTCCAGCCTGGACTGCATGGTTTCCAGATCGGCGTAATCCTGCAATTCTGCGATCGGCACCAATGCCGGCGGCTTCGACTTAAACCGCAGCTTGTCGCCATCCAGGTAGGTCAGTTTCGCCGCAGCGCTGTTGGAATCCTTCATCAGCGCTTTCGCGGCGGCGTCGCGCAGCGTACGATTACGTTTGCCGTTTTGCGTGTATTCATAGCGATCCAGCGACTCCTGAACATCCAGATGGTCGTACCACATATCGAGATAGTTCATGTGGGAATACTGTTCGATGCGCTCGCGATAGGTGTGCACGCATCGTGCCACCGCGTTATGGCAGGCTGTGGGGCTGAGCTTGTTCGCACGCCCGCAGATCTCGACGGAAACAGCGAGGCGCTTGATATCCCATTCCCAGGGGCCGGTGGTGGTTTCGTCGAAATCGTTGATATCGAACACCAGTCGGCGCGACGGGCTGTAGAACATGCCGAAGTTGCCGATATGCGCGTCTCCCACGCATTGCACGGGTATGCCGGTCACCGGCGTTGACGCCAGATCGTTGGCCATGATAAGCGCGGTTCCCCGGTAGAACGTGAACGCGGAGGCGCTCATGCGGTAGTAGCGCAATGGGATCAGCGATTGCACACGTTGATGCGACTGCTCCTCAAGCAGGCCGATGACGCCGCGCCGGTTGGCGCGGACCTGCCATTTGGCATGGCTTGATAGCGGCACACGGCCGCGGGCTTCGAGCCCCGCCCGGGCCCGCTGCTCGGCCGTCGTTGCCTGCTTCCATGATCTGACGTCTACAACGGGATGGTCGGCACTTGATCTGACTACGGTGTTATCACTGGTGTTATCGCTCACGACCAGTATGCTACATCAGTTTTTCGCTCCTGATGGCCGGTGCGGGCCCGGTGGACGAGTCGGATTGCGATGCAATCGTTGGCAATTCGTAAGGGGTGAAGACGGGGGAGTCGGGTGGCCGCCGGTGTAGTGGCAGGAAACGAATACACGACTTGTGTTAACGATGTTCGTAACACGCACATGGAACCATAGGGCACTATGGATAAGCAGCAGGAGTTTGCTCTGCGCACAGTCGAAGAACGTGACGTGCGCTTCATTCGGTTATGGTTCACCGACGTGCTCGGCACACTGAAATCAGTGGCCATCGCACCTGCGGAACTTGAAGCGGCATTCGAGGAGGGGCTCGGTTTCGACGGTTCTGCCATCGAGGGCATGACCCGTGTCTCCGAAGACGACATGATCGTCAAGCCCGATCCCTCGACGTTCCAGATTCTGCCGTGGCGAGGAGGCCCACAGGGCACCGCCCGCATGTTCTGCGACGTGCTGACCCCTGACGGGGAGCCAAGCCTCGGCGATCCGCGCCACGTGCTCAAACGTGCGCTCGCCAAGGCGAAGGAGAAGGGGTTCACCTTCTACGTTCACCCGGAGATCGAATTCTACCTGTTCGAAAGCCAGAACGACTGGTCGCAGACACCCAAGCCCATCGACGAAGGCGGCTACTTCGACCATGTGCCGCGCAGCCCAGGCATGGACTTCCGCCGCGCCACCGTGAATATGCTCGAACAGATGGGCATCTCGGTGGAATACTCCCACCATGAGGGTGGGCCAGGCCAGAACGAGATCGATCTGCGTTATGCGGACGCACTCACCACTGCCGACAACATCATGACCTTCCGCACCGTCGTCAAGGAGATCTCGCTGGAACGCGGCATCCATGCCAGCTTCATGCCCAAGCCCCTAGCCGACGCCCCGGGATCCGGCATGCACACGCATCTGAGCCTGTTCGAGGGGGATTCCAACGCCTTCTACGAGGCCGGCCAGGAATTCAACATGTCCCTTACGGCGCGTCAGTTCGCCGCCGGCATTCTCGCCCATGCCGCCGAGATCTGCGCGGTGACCGACCAGTACGTGAACTCGTACAAGCGTCTGTGGGGCGGCAACGAGGCGCCGAGCTACATCTGCTGGGGCCATAACAACCGTTCCGCATTGCTGCGCATCCCGCAGTACAAGCCGGGCAAGGGCAACTCCGCGCGTATGGAGTTCCGTGCGCTCGACCCGGTGGCCAATCCGTATCTTGCGTATTCGGTGCTGCTGGCTGCCGGCCTCGACGGCATCGACAAGCAGATGCAGCTGGGCGAGCCCACCAGCGACGATGTATGGGAGTTCACCGACGCCGAACGCCAGGCCATGGGCATCGAGCCGTTGCCCACTTCACTCGGCGAAGCACTGGAGATCATGGAGAAGTCCGACTTCGTGGCCGATGTGCTCGGCGAGCACGTATTCGAGTATTTCCTGGCCAACAAGCGTCAGGAATGGCATGAATACAACCGTCAGGTCACACCGTTCGAGCTGAAGAAGTACCTGCCGAAGCTGTGAGCATGCGAGTATAGGCAAACGCATGGCGGTGGCCCCGCAGTAGAGAACAACGGGAAGCCCCCACCCTGGAGGCTTCCCGTTGTTTGTGAGTATTCGGTTCCGAATCCAAGACGGTCGCCGATTCGGAGCGGTCTTGTGCCAAGGTGGAACGGATGGCAGATACACGCAAGAAGAAGACAGGTTCGAAGACGGGTGCGGCACGCGGCAGGGGATCGGCGCCGAAGGGACGCAAACGCAGAAAAAGGGTCACGCTGACACAGCGCTGGAAAAGAGCGGGTTTCGCCAAACGCTTCAGAATCGTCTCCATCGGCACGGTCGTAGTGGTCGTGGTGGTGGCACTGGTGACGGGGCTTGTCCACTTCCTGCGCTGGTACAACGATCTGCAAGTCGCCGAGGCGCGTCAGCTGGAACTGTCGCAGCAATACAACTTCGATCCCGGCAACATCATCTCGGACGGCCAGTTCTTCAACGGCAACGCCATGAGCGAGGCCGAAATCCAAGCCTTCCTGGAATCCAAGGGCGGGGCCATCGCCTCGATGCGGTTCGACACGCAGACGCAGAAGGCCGACGATCTGTGCGGCAAGTACCAGGGGGCGGCGAAGGAAAGCGCAGCCGCGATCATCGAGAAATCGGGGCGTGCCTGCAAGGTGAGTCAGAAGGTGCTGCTTACCGTACTGCAGAAGGAACAGCATCTTGTCACCGCCACCGATCCGAGCGATTTCCAGCTCAAATCGGCCATGGGATTAAGCTGCCCCGACGACGACAGCTGCGATCCGCAATACGCCGGGTTCTTCAAACAGGTGTTCGGCGCGGCGAAACGGTACCAGTATTACGTCAAGCATGAGGACGACTACGGATACCAGTCGGGAAAGCTCACTCCGATTCTCTACAATCCGAACAAGGCATGCGGGACCTCGGATGTCTACATCCGTAACAAGGCGACGGCGCTGCTGTACATCTACACGCCGTATCAGCCCAATAAGGCGGCGCTCGAGGCCGGTGACGGCGAGGGCGACGAATGCTCCAGCTACGGCAACCGCAATTTCTCGAATATCTACAGCTATTGGTTCGGCAATCCGCGCAACTGATATGCCGGTACGGAGAATCGCACGTGTCGGCAAAAGTAAATGGCCCGTCTCCCCACAGTAGGGGAGACGGGCCATTGCCGTGCGATAGATGCCGTGTCAGCTGATCACGCGCATGCGGATGGTGCCTTCGATGGAGCGCAGGGCCTCAAGCGTCTCGCGGTTCGGGCGCTGTGCCACGTCGGTGACCACATAGCCGAGTTCGCCCTCGGTGCCCAGAGCCTGTGCGGCGATATTGATGTTCTCCTCGCCGAGCACATGGTTCACGCGGGCCAGCACGCCGGGCAGATTCGAATGCAGGTGGGCGATGCGCGCCACGCCGCGGTTCTCGCTCAGATTGATCTGAGGCATATTCACCGATAGGGACGTGGAACCCTTCTCCCAGTAGTCTTCGAGCCGCTGCGAAACGAAGTGGCCGATGGACTCCTGCGCCTCCAGCGTGGAACCGCCGATATGCGGGGTCAGGATCATGTTGTCTTCGTCGGCCAGGGCGGTTTCGAACGGGTCGCCGGTCTTCTTCGGTTCGATGGGGAACACGTCCACGGCGGCGCCGGCGATATGGCCGGAATCCAGATGCTGCTTCAACGCGCCCAGATCGGCGACGAAGCCGCGGGACAGGTTCAGGAAGATGGAATCCTGCTTCATATGCGCGAACTGGTCCTCACCGAAGAAACCGGTATTGGACTTGCGTCCGTCCACGTGAAGCGTCACGATGTCGGACTGTTCCAGCAGCTCGTTCAGGGTCTCGCAACGCTGGGCGTTGCCCAGGGCGAGCTTTTCCTCCAGATCGTAGAACATCACGCGCATACCGAGCGCCTCGGCCAGCACCGAAAGCTGCGAGCCGATATTGCCGTAGCCGATGATGCCCAAGGTCTTGCCGCGGACCTCGTGGGAGCCGTTGGCGGACTTATCCCACATGCCGTGCTTCATATGATGCGTATGTGCCGGAATACGGCGCAGCAGGCAGATGATGTCACCGATGACCAGCTCCACCACGGAGCGGGTGTTCGAATACGGTGCGTTGAACACGGCGATGCCATGCGTGCCGGCATAGTCGAGATCGACCTGATTGGTGCCGATGCAGAAGCATCCGATGGCGCTGAGGTTCGGTCGTGCGTCGATGACCTTCCGCGTGACGGTCGTCTTGGATCTCACGCCAAGCAGATCGACGCCATCAAGCGCTTCGATGAGCTCATCCTCGCTCAAAGCGCCCTTCATGGTGGTGACGGTGAATCCGTGATCGCGCAGCGACTTGGCTGCGTCGGGATGGATGTTTTCCAATAACAGTGCTTGAGGCATGCTTCCCACCTTAGAGTTCGAGTTCCCGTTCGTCCAGCGATGTCCGAACAATGGCCAGACGCTGGGTCGGACGGGTCATGGCCACATAAAGGTCGGCCGCCGACACCAGACGACTCGGCGCCTCCTGATCGATGAGCGCCGGTTCAACCACTACAACGGCATCATATTCGAGACCCTTCACCGTTTCGGTATCGCTTACCATGATCTGGCAATCCCAGGAATCCTGGGCGCGCAGACGGCGGGCCTCCTCCGTGCCAAGCTCATGCTCCAGCCTGGCATATACACGGTCCTCCAATTGACCCAACAGCTGCTTCGGGCCGATAACGGCCACACGGCCGGTGCCGTCCTGGGCGACGAATTCGCCGGCGAACCGTGCGGTGGTATCGGCCACGGCGTCGAACAGCGCGTCCCGATCCTGCACGGTGATGCGCCGGACGGAATCCGGAATGCCACGCACGGCGTGCACGGTGGAGATGTACAGACCCTGCTTGGCAGCGAAATCGGAAGCGAGCTGGGAAACCTCCTGCGGATTGCGATAGTCGATGGTCAGCTCGTTCACATCCCAGTGCCCATGCCCGAACAGACGATTCATGGTCTTCGCCCAGGAGCGTGTGCCGCCCAATGCCGATGTCTGCGCGACATCGCCCACGATGGTGAACGAACGAGACGGGCAGCGGCGCATCAGCATACGCCAATCCATGGCGGTCAGCTCCTGAGCCTCATCCACCACGATATGTCCGTACGTCCATTCGCGATCGTTGGCCGCACGCTGGGCGGTGTCTTCGGGGGAGCTGCCGTTGATGTTGTCCAGCAGCATCTGCGAGGTGACGATGCCGTTGCCGATGCCGTTCTGGGCAAGCGTATCCTTGGCGAACTGGATTTCCTCGTCATGTTTCGCCTCGAGGCGCTTGCGGCGTGCCTCCACCTTCGGGTCCTCGCCCAGCAGCTGCATCGCCTCGTCCAGCAGGGCGATGTCGGAACGGGTCAGCGGCGCGCCCTTCTCGCGGGTCAGCGCCTTTACCTGCTCGTCGCTGAGCCACGGGGCGTAGCGACGCAGCTTATGCGGCTTGGAGAACATGTCGTCAAGCATCCATTGCGCGGTCATCGGCAGCCAAGCCAGATTCAACGCCACACGAACCTTGTCGTTCATGCGCAGCAGCGAGACCGTGCGATACAGCTCATCCTGGTCTGGCGTGTAGTCCAGCTGCTCCTCGTACCGCATGCGCATGGCGGACAGCATGGATTTGACAAAGGTCTCACGCGACTTGTTATGCGGTTGATGAGTGCGCTTGGCATCGCCGAGCGCCTGCTCGACGTCGGAAGGCAGCATGGGGACGTCGATGCCGTTGATGTGCACGACCGGCAGATTCGCGGGAACGCGCTCGCGGTCGGCCACCGCGTTGCGAATCGCTGCCACCATACGCCGGTCGCCCTTGATATAGGCGACCTGCGGCGTATCCACGGCGGTGACGACCACGCCGGGAATCAGATCGGCGATGGTACGGCTCACCACACCCGTCTCGCCAAGCGAAGGCAGTACCTGATCGATGTAATGCAGGAAGGCCGAGCTCGGGCCGACGACAAGCACACCGGATCTGGAAAGCGTGCGGCGGTGCGTGTACAGCAGGTATGCGGCGCGATGCAATGCGACGGCGGTCTTACCGGTGCCCGGGCCGCCCTGCACCACTACGGCACGATTGAGAGGCGAACGGATGATCGCGTCCTGCTCGCCTTGAATCGTGGCGACGATATCGGTCATCTTGCCGGTACGACGGGAACTGAGCGAAGCCAGCAAGGCGCCCTCGCCGGTAAGTGTTCCGGAGGTGGAGGCCTCGTCGACGGACTGTGAATGGATGTCCAGCACCTCATCCTCCAACGCCACCACGTCGCGCAGGTGCAAGGTGATGTGGCGTCGCATCACGATATCGCCATGATGCGACGGCGTTGCCTCATAGAACGGGCGGGCGGCCTCGGCTCGCCAATCGATCAGCATGGGTGTGTGCTGTTCGTCGGTCAACCCGATGCGCCCGATGTACAGGCGGTCGTTCTTCGCGTTATCAAGACGCCCGAACACCAGGCGATCCTCCACGCCGCGCAGCTGTATGAGACGATCCTCGTACATGGTGGCGAAGGAATCCCGTTCGGTGCGCTGTGTGGGCGAGCCGTGGGAACCGGCCGCCCTGACCACATCAAGGCGCTGTTTCGTCTCCGCACGCAATGCGTCCAGACGATTGTAAGCGCGGGTGACCGCGCGCTGTTCTTCCTCAAGTTGCGAGGCATAGGTCGACATCTGTTAGTTTCCGTCCCCTCACGATGCGTGAAAACTCAGACGTTCCAATGTACTCCGCCCCTCGGTCATTTTCACTGCCGGCAAGGCGGGACCACGACAGGAACATCGCACGGTGCGCATGCGTCATATGGGGTTTCCTGCATATATATAAGGAATACGTAAGAGATTGGTCGCATACCGGTAACGCCGTCTACGGCAGGCGGAAACGGCAAGTGTGTCTTTTATGCGTCGAAATGTCCTAAAAGGGCAACACTGTGGGGAGGAATGGGGAGAGGTGGGGTAAAGTGGGGCACAGTGCGTGAGTGAAACTATCCAATGTCGTTGTCAGGGAGGTGGGCGTAGTGGCTGAAGAATCAGTGGAGGCCACTCCGATCGCCCCTATGGCCGGCGAAACGGCGGCAGGGCTTCCGCCACTGCTGCTGGGTACGTACACTCCGAAAATCGACGCTAAAGGGCGAATGGCCCTGCCGGCGAAAATGCGCTCGCAGTTCGGTAACGGCCTGGTCATGGCGCGTGGCCAGGAACATTGCGTGTACCTGCTGCCGGGAATGGAATTTCGCCGTATCGCCATGCAGATTCAACGGACATCGATGGTGAACAAGGCCGCACGTGAATATCTGCGCGTGTTCCTATCCGGTGCCAGCGATCAGACGCCGGACAGGCAGGGGCGTGTGCTCGTGCCGCAGATACTGCGCGATTATGCCGATCTTGGCGACGACATTGTAGTGATTGGTGTGGGAACGCGCGCTGAAATCTGGAATCGAAGGGCTTGGGAAGAATACTTGGCCAATACGGAACAGAACTATGCGGATATTGCCGATGATGTGCTGCCGGAGGTGGAATTCTGATGACAATGGACAATCGTGACGTTTCCACCATCCATCAGCCGGTGCTGCTCGAAGACTGCGTTCGTCTGGTCACAGGCGGTCTATCGCGCAAACAGTCGCCGATCATAGTGGATTGCACGTTGGGGCTTGCCGGTCACGCCACCGCTTTCCTGAAGGCGGCACCGCAGGCGCGTCTGGTCGGCATCGACCGTGACGCCGAGGCTTTGGCGCTCGCCACGGAACGTATGAAAGCCGAAGGGCTTGCCGACAGGTTCATTCCCGTGCATGCGCCGTTCGACGAGTTCACCCGTGCCCTGGATGATAACGGCATTCACCATGTCGATGCCGCGTTCATGGATTTGGGATTGTCGAGTCTGCAGATCGACGAGACGGAACGTGGATTCTCCTACTCCCATGACGCTCCGCTGGACATGCGTATGGATGTCAGCCAGGCGTTGACAGCCGAACAGGTGCTGGCGGAATACGATGAACGGGATTTGGCCCGCATCTTCAAGGTGTATGGCGAGGAACGGTTCGCCCGACCCATCGCCCGTCGCATTGTGGCCCGTCGCACCCAGGAGGGGCCGCTTACCACGTCCGCCGAACTCAATGAGCTGGTCGATGAGGTGATTCCGAAGGCGCATCGCCCTGCCGGCAACCCGGCCAAGCGCGTATTCCAGGCGTTGCGCATCGAAGTGAACGGCGAACTCGACAAGCTTGCCGGCACGTTGCCGCAGATCGCGCTGAAACTGAATAAGGGCGGGCGCATCGTGGTCGAATCGTACCACTCGTTGGAGGATAAAACCGTCAAATCCTTTATGACTCAAGGGCTTACGGCTCGTGTGCCGGCGAATATGCCGATTGTGCCGCCCGAAGCCATGCCGTTCTTCAAGGAGTTGACCAGGGGCGCGGTCAAGGCCGATGAGCAGGAGATCGCAAGCAATCCGCGTTCGGCTTCCGTACGGTTGCGTGCCGTGGAACTCACCAGGCCGCTGCCTGAGGATATTCGTCATCAGTTCGTGGAACGGGTCGCGCTGCCAGGCAAGGCGTTGCGTGCCCGTCACGCTCAAGGGAAGGGCATCTGAGATGGCCGCAGCACGTACGATTCGTTCCTCATCTGCCCCATCCACGAAGAAGGCGTCGCCTGACATCAGACCGGCAGCCCGACCTGAGCTTCGTGTCGTGCAGGGCGGCAAAAGCTCCGAGCAGGGCGCTGGCGCGAAACGCAGATTCGACCGCATCATCGCATGGGTCGGCAGTCGCAGGGCGCCAGCCATGCATGTGGTGGTGGCCGTGGTGTTTCTGGCCGCCACATTAGTCGCCGCCTTGTTGCTTCGTACGCAGATGGTGCAGAACTCCTTCGAATCCTCCAATCTGGAGGTTTCCATCAGTCATCTGACGCAGGACGTGCAGGACGATCAGGCCAAACTGAACCAGCTTCAAGCCTCATTGCCGCAGAAGGCGACCGATATGGGCATGGTTCCCCAGCAGGGGTCGGTATCGATCGATCTGAATGGCTATAAGAAGGGCGGTCAGCAGTAATGGCGCATCGTGTTCGCGACTGGTTTCGTGCTCGTGGCATCGACGCGTTTGCGGCCCGCTGCATAGCGGTCGGCATGATTCTGGTCATCGTGGCGTGCACATGCTTCGGCAAACTCATTCAGGTGCAACTGCTCGACGGTCAGGCCACCGCCGAGGCTGCCACGAATTCGCGTACCTCCAAAGTGGTCGTCAGCGCCAAACGCGGCCGTATCCTCGCCTCCAACGGGACCGTGCTCGCTCAGAGCGTGGAACGATACAACATCATCGGCGTTCCCGACGCAGCCACTTCGTTCACGCCGGTCGACTGCGGCACCAAACAGGCCAAGGCTTTAGGGTATTGCCATTCCATCGATGGAAAACCGGTCGGTGTGAGCGGTGCGGCGGCCGTTGCGCGTCTGCTCGCGCCGTTGCTGGACATGGATGCGATGGAACTGGGAGCCGATCTGAACGGCACCAACCAGTACGTGATTTTGAAAAAGGACGTTACGCCCCAGGTGAAGCGCGCCATCGACAAACTGAACCTCGGCGGCATCGTCTACGGCGAGTTGAGCAGCCAGCGCGTGTATGCGGAGAACACGTTGATCGGTGCGTTGCTCGGCGGCGTCAACGATGACGGCAGCGGCGCCTCCGGCCTTGAACTTACGCTGAACAAACAGCTCAGCGGCACCGACGGCTATACCGTGTACCAGCGCGGCAACGGCGGCGAGGTGATCCCCGGAACCGTCAGCAAGACCAAGGCGGCGCAGGACGGCAGCGACGTGACCCTTACCATCGACTCGGATGTGGACTGGTATGTCAAGAGGGTGCTGGCCGAAGGGGTCGCCTCCAGCCATGCCAAATGGGGCATTGCGGTGGTCGAGGACGCCCTTACCGGCGAGATTCTCGCCTTGGAGGACAGCGACGCCATCCAGGCGGGGTCCAGCGAGGCCAAAGCCAGCGCGTCGCGTGCCGTATCCCAGACCTTCGAACCCGGATCGATCGGTAAGGTGCCGGCTCTGGCCGCAATCCTGCAGAACGGTGTGCATAAGATCGACGACCATTTCACCGTGCCCTACGAATACACGTCGGAAGGGCAGAAGTTCCATGACGCCATCTACCATCCGGACAAGCGGTGGACATTGGCTGGCATTCTGCAGAACTCCTCGAATTCCGGCATGGTCATGGCGGCCGAGAAACTGACCAGCCAGCAGCGCTACGACATGCTCACCAAATTCGGCATAGGCCAGGCCACGGGGCTGAACCTTCCCGGTGAATCGCGCGGTGTGCTGGGCACGCCGAGCTCGTGGGACGGACGAACCAAAAACACCGTACTGTTCGGGCAGGGGTACACGGTGAACGCGCTTCAGCTCAGCCGAGTCGTCTCCGTCATCGCCAACAAAGGCGTGAACCGGCAGCAGTCGCTGATCAAATCCGTCACCGACAAGAACGGCAAGCCCGTAGACATGCTGAATCGTTCCGCCGCCAGGGTGCTGGATGAGAAGATCGCGAACCAGGTCAGGAACGCCATGGAATCGGCATTGGAGGAATATAAGGGCGTGGCCGGCGTCAACGGGTATCGTGTGGCGGTCAAGTCGGGTACCGCCGAAGTGGTCGGAAGCGACGGCAGCCTCAGCTCGATCATCGCCGATTTCGCCGGCATCATTCCCGCCAATGACCCAAGGTTCATCGTCACCGTGGTCATGCAGGATCCGGACGGTTCATACGGCGGCACCACGTCGGGTAAGCTGTTTGCGAAGATAGGTGAATTCCTTATGCAGAAGTACGATGTGCCGAATTCGCCGGCACGCACCGATGCTATTCCAGTGGAATGGTGATGTGCTTGATGAGAATCGGAAGGCCAGAATATGAGTGCGGTAAATGAGTCCATCATGCAACGGACCACGCTCGGGCAATTAGTGGAGCATTACGGTTGGGATCTTGTGCCCGCCTTCGCATCCGGCGTCACCATCACCTCGCTGGCAAACGATGTGGAATCGGTGACCCCGGGGGCGCTGGTGATCTTCGGCGACGACATCGATGCCGACAAGCTGCACCGAGCCCGAGCCCGAGGCGCCTACGCGGCACTGGTTCCCCCCTCCGCCAGAGAAAACCTGTTGACGGAAGCCGACCTGCCGGTGCTCTATGCCAATCCCACACCGCAGCAGCTGGGATTGCTCACGTCGCGTATGGCGGGCAATCCCTCCTCCATGCTGGCGGTGTTCGCGGTCTGCGGCAGCACGGCACGGCAGAACGCCGCGGTCGTCACCCAGCTGACGCGTTTCCTGCATATGCTCGGCAACCCCGTGGGCATGCTGAGCGTAGCCGGATCGTATTCCCTGGAACGGGATCTGAATCTCAACTATCCGCTGAATATGCTTGACGTACAACGTTCCCTTGCGGTGTGCAGCGAGGACGGCGTTGCCGCGGTCGCGGTCTCGTTGGACGACCTTACCGTGGCGGCGCACGGCATGCAGGCCGTGAACGTGGACGTGCTCGGCTCCATGCAGCCGGTGCCTCCCAATGCGGATCAGGCGTTCATCGAACGCCTGCAGGACGAATACGGATTCAAAACCGAAAACCCCATCAAGGTGACGGTACGAACGTTGGAATCGGACGCGTTGGCGCGTCAGGCGGCCGGAACGCTCGATCAGGAGGACGAGCAGCGGCTGTCGCTTGCCATAGCCATGGTTCTGGCGGCCGGCGTGCACCGTACGAATATTCGCAGCGCCCTGCGCATGGCCAAGGAATTGCATTAGGGCATGACTCGCCCTGCGCTATGAGCGGATTATGAGCCGATACAGACGAGAACACGGAAAGACGAGGATCTGAAAGTGACAAGCATGATGATGCCGATGACCATCGGCGAGGTGGCCGAGGCCGTTGCAGGCCGACTGGTGGAAGGTGCCAACGGCGTGCCCGAGGGGGCTGTTGCACTGCATGCCGTGAGCGATTCGCGGCAAGTCGAGAACGGCAGCGTATTCGTGGCGATTCAGGGGGAGCGCGTCGACGGCCATGACTACGTGGCGTCGGTTGCGGACCAGGGCGCGGTCGCCGCGATTGTGGACCATGAGGTTCCGGGCGCCGCAGTGCCGCAGATCGTGGTGGACAACACCGTCACGGCATTGGGCGATCTGGCCAAGGCCAACATTGCGCGCCGTCGTGCCAGCGGCGAGCCGTTCACCATCATCGGCATCACCGGATCGGTAGGCAAAACCACCACCAAGGATCTGACCAAGGCCCTGCTCTCCACGTTGGGGCCGACCGTGGCCCCGGTCGGATCGTTCAACAACGAGATCGGGCTGCCGCTTACCGCCTTGACGGTTGGCGAGCATACGCGCTATTTCGTAGCCGAAATGGGTGCGAATCATGTTGGCGAGATCGCGCATCTGACCACCATTGCACCTCCCGATATCGCAGTGGTGCTCAAAGTCGGTGTGGCGCACTTGGGGGAGTTCGGCTCCGTGGAGCGCATCGCGCAGGCCAAGACCGAAATCGTGCGCGGCCTGCTGCCCAACGGCATCGCCATGCTCAACACCGACGACGAGCATGTGGAGGCCATGTCGGCAGTGGCTCCGGGCGAAGTGCTGCGTTTCGGCATCGACGAGTCCAATGCCGGGCGGGATGCTCTGCATGCGTGCGACATCGTCACCGACAGCTTCGACAGGGCGTCCTTCACCATGGTCGCCGGCGACGGCGAACAGTCACAGGTTGCTCTGGCGATTCCGGGCGCCCATAACGTGATGAACGCGTTAGCCGCCGCAATGGTGGCTCACCGGCTGGGCATGCCGTTGGAGGACATCGCCAGGGTGTTGGGGGAGCAGCGTCATATCAGCCCCCACCGTATGGCGGTCTCCACCGTCGAACGTGGCGGCGCGCGATTCACGTTGATCGACGACTCCTTCAACGCGAACCCCGATTCGATGCATGCCGGGTTGGATGGGCTTGCGCGCTGGTCCGAGGGGGCGCAGTACCGTGTGGCCGTGCTCGGCGCGATGCTCGAGCTTGGCGGCGACGAAAAACAGCTGCATCGTTCCATCGGCGCCTATGCGGCCGAACATGGCATCGACGAGGTAGTGGCCGTGGGCAGTCCAACCGATCAGGCGCTCGACGCCCTGGCAGGTGAGCTGGCGCAAGGCGCGAAGAACGCCGATGGCGCCATGGCCGTGGAATGGGCGCATAGTGCCGCGCAGGCGGACGACATGATCGTGCGCATCGCCCGCGAACATGAAGGTACGGTGGTGCTGCTGAAAGGTTCGCACGCATCCGGCCTGAGCACGCTTGCCGAACGTTGGTCGGCAGACGAGAAATAACGCAATAGGAACATAGAGGGAAAAGAGACGTTTACGTGATCGCGCTCATCATTGGAATCCTGGTATCGTTCATCGTCACGATTGTGGGTACCCCACTGCTCATCCGACTGGTGCATCGCCTGCATTACGGTCAGTACATTCGCCAGGACGGCCCGCAATCCCATCAGGTCAAGCGCGGCACGCCCACGCTTGGCGGTGTGGTCATCAACCTGGCTATCCTGCTCGGCTGGCTTGCCAGCGCGACCTATCGCTACTGCCGGAGCGGCGAAACGCCATCTCCTTCGGCGGTGCTGGTGTTGTTCGCCATGCTGTCCATGGGTCTGCTTGGGTTCATCGACGATTTCGCCAAGGTGCGTAAAAAGCAGAGCGAGGGCCTGACCGTTCGCGGCAAATTCATCGGGCAGTTCATTCTCGCCACCATCTACGCGGTGCTGTCTTTGATGATCCCGACCAAATCCGGCTTCGCCAGTGCGCAGGCGGGCATCAGCTTCGTGGAAAAGCCGTTCATCAGTTTCGAATTCGCCGGTAGGGTGATCGCCATTGTCCTGTTCGTCATTTGGGTGAACTTCCTGATGGCGGCGTGGAGCAATGCCGTCAACCTGACCGATGGGCTGGATGGTCTTGCTGCAGGCTCGTCCATGATCGCCTTCGTCGGCTTCGCCGTCATCGCCTTCTGGGAAAGCTACCATCTGAAGGGAGCCGATCATGGCGGATTCGCCTATGCTGTTTCCGATCCGCTCGATCTGACCATCATCGCGGTATGCGCCGCGGTGGCCTGCCTTGGATTCCTGTGGTACAACACGAATCCCGCGTCGATCTTCATGGGCGACACCGGGTCCCTGGCATTGGGCGGCCTGTTCGCGGCACTGTCCATCGCCACGCACACCGAAGTGCTTGCCGTCATCCTTGGCGGCCTGTTCGTCATCGAGGCGATGAGCGACGTGATCCAGGTGGGCTACTTCAAGATGACGCACAAGCGTGTATTCAAGATGGCTCCGATCCACCACCATTTCGAACTGTTGGGATGGCAGGAATCAAAGGTTGTTGTACGGTTCTGGATCATCGAATTGATATTCGTGGTGATCGCCCTGGTGCTGTTCTACGGTGACTGGGCCTCCAGGTCCGGCCTGCTGTTCGGCTGAAACCGTTGAATAGCGCACGTATCAGGGGTATTTGAGTATTTGAAGGAGCGATAATGGATTTCACCAATGCAACAGTGCTGATTGCCGGTCTCGGGGTTTCCGGCACCTCGCTGGCCGAAGTGCTTGCCGAGCGGGGAGCCCGCGTGATCGGCGTGGACGAGCGAAAGCCGACCGCCGACCTGCACTCCTTTGACGAGGTGAATTGGGACGAGATCGATTACGTGATGGCGTCGCCGGTGTTCAATCCCCGAACCCCGTTCATTCTCGAGGCAGCCAAGCGCGGCATCCCCGTGATGAGCGAAGTGGAATTCGCCTGGCAGCTGCGTGTGGCCAACGAACGTACCGGCAAGCCGGCGCCATGGATCGGCATCACCGGCACCAACGGCAAAACCTCCACCACGGAGATGACCTCGGCCATGCTGAGCGCATGCGGGCTTGACGCTCCGACCGCGGGCAACATCGCCTCCGGCAACATGTCCATGAGCCTGTCGCGATGCGTCACCAATCCGAAGCATGACGCGCTGTGCGTGGAGCTGAGCTCCTTCCAGATGCATTTCACCGATTCGCTGGAACTCGACTGCGCCGCGATCACCAATATCGCCGACGATCATCTTGACTGGCATGGCGGGCGCGAGAACTACGCCGCAGACAAGGCCAAGGTCTTCCATCGTGTGAAGCGTGCACTTGTATACAACGCCGACGATGCGGTGGTCACAGCCAAGGCGAATGAGGCCGAAACGGCGGAAGGTTGCCGTAGGATCGGCTTCACTCTTGGTGTTCCGCAAGCCGGGCAGATCGGTGTGGCCGACGGCTGGATCGTGGATATGAGCGGTGTGGCCTCGGGCGAGTTCGGCAAGCCGAATCGTCTTGCCCCTGTCGGCGAATTCACCCATCTGGCGGAGCCGGACGGCACCATCTACCCGCATCTGCTCGCCGACGCGCTGACCGCCCTTGCGCTGGCTTTGGGCCTTGGTGTGGATAGCGGCAAGGCGTTGGAGGCATTGAAGTCCTTCGCCCCCGGAGGCCATCGCATCGCCACCGTGGCCGCTACGGCACCCGATGAGCATGGCAACGTCATCCGCTTCGTGGACGATTCCAAAGCGACCAACGCCCATGCGGTGAAGGCGTCCATTTCCAGCTTCGCGCAGGGCAGCGTGGTATGGATCGCAGGCGGTCTTGCCAAGGGCAGCCGTTTCGAGGATCTGGTGGCGTCCCAATCCAAGGCGTTGAGAGGCGCGGTCATCATCGGCACCGATCAGGCGCCTATGCTTGAGGCGTTCGCCTCGCAGGCCCCGCAGATCCCATTGGCGGTCATCGACCCCTCGACCCCGAACGAACAGGTGATGGAACGTGCCGTGCAGGAGGCCGGTCGGATGGCTCAGCCTGGGGACGTGGTGCTCATGGCGCCGGCCTGCGCATCCTTCGACCAGTTCAAGTCGTATGCGGATCGTGGCGACAAATTCGCTCAGGCTGCGCAGCAGTGGGTGGTGGGTCGTGACGCGCACTGAATCGTCAAAGCCCGAGCCGAAGCAATCACGTAGGGCGTCGTCCTCGGGCAAAGTGTCGCAGCATGCGGCACCGGTGGATTTCTTCGACTCGAATACGGCTAAGACGGGTGTCGACAATGCGAAACGCCAGGGCTTCGGTATCAACAGCCTGTTCAATCCGTTGTGGTGCTACCACGGATTCCGTATGGCGGTGCTGGGGCTGAGCGTATTCGGCGTCATCATGGTGTTCTCCAGTTCAGCGGTCACCGCGGCATCAGCCGGGAAATCACCCTTCGTCTCATCCATGAGCCAGGGCGTGTTCTGCGTGATCGGCCTGGCAACGGGCATATTCTGCTCGTTCGTGCCGGTGAACTGGTATCGTAAGCTCGGCTTTTTCGCGGTGCTTGGATCGGGTCTTCTGCAGGCGTTGACGCTGTCGTCCCTAGGCGTGGGCCAATATGGCAACAACGGCTGGATCCAGCTCGGACCGGTTACCCTGCAGCCTGCCGAATTCGTGAAATTCGCATTATGCATATGGCTGCCGTCGGCATTGTCCGTGGCGAACAAACGCTATAAGGACAAGGGCATCCTGGTATACATCCCCTCGGGCATCGTATACATTGCGCTGCTGGTGCTGATTCTTGCCGGCAAGGATCTGGGCACGGCGCTTATCGTGGTGTTCATCGGTCTGGTGGCGTTCCTCACCTCGGGCTTCCCGGGCAAATGGATGCTCGGCATGATCGGCGGATTGGGGGCGGTGGTGCTGATGTTGGTCATGACGAGCCGCAATCGTCTTGACCGTATTCTTGCGGCATATTCGACCTGCTCCGCCGAGGACGCGCAAGGCATCTGCTATCAGTCCACGCATGCCCGCTACGCCATCGCATCCGGTGGGCTGTTCGGCGTCGGCCTGGGTAATTCCCGTGAAAAGTGGAATTATCTGCCTGCCGCGCATAACGATTTCATTTTCGCCATCATCGGCGAGGAGACCGGGTTCATCGGCGCGGCCATGGTGATTCTGGTGTTCATGGTGCTCGGCTGGTGCCTGGTGTTCAGCGCGATACAGGTCAGGCAAAGCTACAGTTCGGTGGTGCTGATGTGCATCGCCACATGGCTTGTGGGGCAGGCCATGGTCAATATCGGCGTTGTGGTCGGCGTGTTCCCCGTGTTCGGCGTACCGATGCCATTCGTTTCGGCGGGTGGCTCGTCCATGATCATGTGCCTGATGATATCCGGCGTGGCCATCAGCATGATGCGCCAGCAGCCGCAGGTCAAGGCCGCGTCGCAACGCGTTTAGTTCACGGACTATGCTCGGAGATTATGAAAAAGATTGTTCTTGCGGGCGGTGGGACCGCCGGTCATGTCAACCCGTTGCTTGCTGTAGCCGACGCCATTGTCAGGCTTGATCCTGAGGCCAAGGTAAGTGCGCTTGGAACCGAGGTTGGCTTGGAGAAGGATCTTGTTCCAGCCGCGGGCTATGAGCTCGACACCATAGAAAAGGTGCCGTTCCCCAGGCGGCTTAACAAGGCGGCGTTCCAATTCCCTGCACGCTGGCGTAGGGAATGCGCCAAGACGCGTGCGATTCTGGAACGTCGCGAGGCCGATGTGGTCGTCGGATTCGGCGGCTATGCGTCGGCGCCGGCATATTCCGTGGCGCATACGATGGGCATCCCCGTGGTGATCCATGAACAGAACGCCCGCGCTGGCATGGCCAACAAACTGGGTGCCAGGTATGCCGATTTTGTCGGCACCGTATACGAGTCGACGGGGCTGAAAGTCGGCAAGCAAGGAACCATCGAACGGGTCGGCCTGCCATTGCGCCCCGTCATCGCCAAGCTGGCCGCCGAACTCGAATCCAATCGTGAACAGGCACGTGAGCGCGCAGCTCAGGAGCTCGGCGTTGATTCGAAGCGCCCGCTTGTGCTGGTGACCGGCGGTTCGCTGGGTGCGGTCAGCCTCAACCGGGCGGTGGCCGCGGCGTCCAAAGACATATTGTCCGTCGCACAGATCGTGCATCTGACCGGCCGCGGCAAGGCCGACGAGGTGCGCAATCTGGTGGAGGTGAACGCCGGCGAAGGGCATCTTGCCGGCATCGGACCGCAGTCCGCCGACGAGGGCGATTATCATGTCGCCGAATATCTGGAGCGTATTGACCTGGCCTTCGCCTGCGCCGATCTGATCATCTGCCGGTCCGGTGCGGGAACCGTTGCGGAACTCACCGCGCTCGGCCTGCCCGCCGTATATGTGCCGCTTCCCATTGGCAATGGCGAGCAGCGATTCAACGCGCAGCCCGTAGTGGAAGCCGGCGGCGGCATGATGGTCGACGATGCCGAGCTGACCCCCGCATGGGTGCGTAAGCACATCCCCGCTCTGCTGAACGACACGGATGCGCTGCTGGCGATGGGCGGCAAAGCATGGGAGTACGGTATTCGTGACGCGGCCGATACCATGGCACGCCGCATTCTTGACTTGGCGGATCGCCATACCGTGTGAACCTACCGCATGAACCGTGGACTGCTCGCCTCGGGCGGGTGCGCCATGGTTCATAATGAAACACAGTCGAATCAATCCAACAAGGAGCGTTGTCGTGACTGCAACCATCACCCTTACCCCTGCCACCGCAGCATTCGATGCCGATGAACGCATCGAGGTATTGGGACGTACTCATTTCATCGGCATCGGAGGCGCAGGCATGAGCGTTCTTGCCGAGATGCTTCATGAACGAGGCGTTGCGGTCGACGGCTCCGATCGTGAGCGCAGCGCCAAAACCGATCGCCTGGAATCCCTGGGCATCACCGTGCAGTTCGGGCAGAAGGCCGAAAACGTGGACGATGCGGACACCGTCGTGTATTCCAGCGCCATCAAACCAAGCAATCCCGAAATCGTCGCAGCGGCCCAGCGTGGTGCCCGCATCGTGCATCGCAGCGATATCCTCGCACTGCTGATGAACGGGTGCCGTGCGGTAACCGTTGCCGGTGCGCATGGCAAGACCACGACCAGCTCGATGCTGTCGCATGTTCTCGTGCAGACAGGCAAGGACCCAAGCTATGCCATCGGCGGTTCCATCCAAGGCGCGGACGGTTCGACCCTTGACGGCGGCCACGTTGGCGCAGGCGACGTGCTGGTGGCCGAAGCCGACGAATCCGACGGTAGCTTCGACAAATACCGTCCACAGATCGCCATCATCACCAATTGCGAGGCCGATCATCTCGACCATTACGGCGACGAAGCCCATTACCGTGCCGCATTCGTGCGTCATGCAAGCCACGCGGTGGGCCATGTGGTGCTTTGCGCGGATGACGCCGATGCGCTCGCCGTGCTCGACGCCATGCCGGCTGAGGTGGCATCCAAGGCCGTGGCTTACGGAACCGCCGATCCGAACGGTTTGAACCTGAACGGTGCGGCCTACGTGCATATCGTGTCGGAACAGGAGAGCGCCGGAAGCGGCGTGGAACGGTTCACACTGCGTATGCCGGCCGGTATCGCAGGCGATCAGCCCCGTGATATTCCGGTGGAACTGTCCGTGCCGGGCGTCCATAACGCGCGTAATGCCGCCGCCGCACTCACCGCCGCCATGCTGCTGGGGGTCGATGCGGACGAAGCCGCCAAGTCCATCACCGGGTTCCTTGGCGCCGCGCGTCGTTTCCAGGTGCGTGGCACCGTCAAGCAGGTCACGGTGGTCGACGATTACGCGCATCATCCCACCGAGATCGCGGCCCTGCTGGATGCGGCTCGCCGCCGCTACCCGGAAAGCACCATTCGTGTGCTGTTCCAACCGCACCTGTTCTCCCGTACGAAGTTCTTCGCCCATGAGTTCGCCGAAGCGCTCGCCAAGGCCGACGATGTCATCGTCACCGGCGTGTTCCCCGCACGCGAGAAGCAGGAGGATTTCCCCGGAGTCGGCCCGCTGAGCATCGTGCGCGAGGCCAAGGGCATGCAGGGCGTCGAATTCAGCGCTCAGGAAGACATGCGTGTGGCGGCCCAGATGATGGTGATGCGTGCGCATCATGGCGATGTGATCTTCACCGTGGGCGCCGGCGACATCACCGACATGGGGCCGGTCATGCTGCATGCGCTGGAAGCGCACCGCGAAGGGTGTGAGTGATGACGGGAAGGGTGGTTCGCTCGGGCCCCGACCATCAGGGACGCAAGCCACGCACCCTTACGGGCAAGGAACGGCAAACCGCTAAGACGGAGAATGCCGCAAACGGCAGGCAACAGCCCAAGCATCCCATCAAGCCGAGCACCCGTACCCAGTTGCGCAGGGTCGGCGGCACCAAGCAGCGGTCGAACGCGAAATCCGGCGGCAAAGCGTCGAATGCGGGCGCGGCACGGAACGTCGCCGCGAAGGGCACTACGAGAAAAGCCGTAGCGTCGGCCGGAATCGTTCCCGGATCCGTAAGCAAACCGAGAAAACGCAGCCCATACAAGTCGGCGGCGAACGGCGGAACGTCAAGAAGCGCCCGGTCGTCAGGCGGCATAATGCCGTCAGGCCAGCGGCGTAGCGTTTCAGGCGGTGTCGCCAAACGTACGGTGGAATCGCATACCGGAACGGTGAACGGCCGGGCAAGCCGAAGCGAGCCAGGCTCCTTCGTCGATGCCAGAAAACTCGCCAGCGAAGATCTTGTCGCCAAGACGTTGCGGGAGAGCGCCGGCACATTCGGCATGGCAGCCCGACCGAAGGTCGTGGATTTCACCGCCAGGGCCAAGGAGCGCAAGCGGGTGAATGCGCGCATTATCATCGTGCGGATTCTTATCGCGTTGGTAAGCGTGCTCGCGGTGATCGGTCTCGGCTGGCTGCTGTTCTTCTCACCGGTGCTGAAGCTCAACGCCACACAGATCAGCGTTGACGGGCTTAACGGTTGGGTGTCCGAGGCGGAGGTGCGCAGCCTTGCCGTGGAACAGGTCGACCGGTCGCTGCTATTGGTGGATACATCGAAGATCGCCTCGCAGGCCAAGGGCATCCCTGGCGTTTTCGATGCCAAAGTGTCGAGGGAATTCCCGCATGGGCTTGCCATATCGTTGACGACCCAGCGCCCGGCGGCCATGCTAAAGACCCCGAGCGGCACCGTTGCAGCGGTCGATGCGCAATACCGTGTGCTGAACGTCATTTCGAAAAGCGACAGCGTGGGCATTCCCGTTATCGAAGTCGGCGATATCGAATCCAGTGTGAGGAACCGTTCCGTCAAGGAAGCGGTGAAGGTACTTGACTCCCTGCCGGAGTCGATGCGCAGGCAGATCACCAAGGTGACTGCGAAAACCCAGGATTCGGTGACCACCGAGTTGAACGACGGCGAGCATTCCGTGGTGTGGGGCGATTCGTCGAATATCGAATTGAAGAAGGCGGATGTCGATAAGATTCTTTCCGATCCGAACGTGATCGGCGACAAGAAGCAGGTCGATGTGTCGTCGCCGTATCATCCGGTGCTGCGCTGAACCGTTGAACTGCCGAATCTGCCGGATGCGCCGTTATGCCTGCAGCGGATTGCATGAGTCGCTGATCGGGTGTACTCTAAAAAGTCCGGTTCACAACCGGAGCTTGATAATTCAAGATTGGGGCTGATCGGTTTCGACGGTGACCTGTTCGTCGCAGGGAAGCGTGCCGAGAACGCAGGGTCCGCTCGCGATGCCCCCTGCAAAAGAATAAGTGCTAAATCTAACCGCACTGAGTTCGCTCTCGCTGCCTGAGCTTCGCGCCAGGATTAACCAGTGAGCAGCCGCTCCGTTCACTCCTCTTCGTCTTTGGGAGGATGCTGAGCGTCGTTTAGAAGACTTGCTCTACCAGTTGAGCCACAGGGCTGGTAGGGGACTCGTACTGTAGATATGCTCGCCAACAGTTGTCTGCGACATCGTTGGGGGCAGAAAAATCGCCATCTTGGCCAGCAGACTACGCACGTAGAAGACTGAGGGTACGGTCATCGGACCGGGGTTCAATTCCCCGCAGCTCCACGAATGAAAGCCGCCAGAAATGGCGGCTTTTCTTGTATTCCCGGTGCTCCGCTACGGCAGATGCGCCGGGATCCATGCGGTTTTGCGACATATCGGGCTGGTCGGGCTGATTCGCGGGCATAGGAAGGCCGGGCTGGTTGGGTGCAATGGGCGCAATGGAAACCCACCCAAGCCAGCCCGGCTCGCACGCTACGCGAAGTAGAAGTCTTGGAAATCGTACAGGTACACGCGGTAGATGTACGAGGTGGCGAGCTTCATCGCATACTGCGCCTGCAAGGTGCCGTCCGAATCGTAGATGCCGAACAGGCCCTGCATGCCCGAATCCACCAGATTCAGGTCGTCGTCGATCTCCTGCACGGAGCTGACGTAGGGGGAATAGGGCACCTTGAAGGAATTCACCTCGGTGTACGTGCCGTCGTTCTCATTCACCAGGTACTTACGCAGGCGGGATCGCGAGTCCGCATCGGTGGCGCTTTGCGAAGTGCTCAACCCCTTGATCGTGGTCCAGTCATAATCGGGGCGGGTCATCGCATATCCGAAGCTGTTGTCGAACAGTGTGAGATAGTAGCTGCCGCTTTCCAGCGAATCATCGGTGCTGTAGGTTACGGAATGCTGGCCGCCGGTATCGCCGAAATCACCGTTCCTGGTGAGGAAGGATGCTGTGTACTGCGTGCCGTTCCACACGCTCGGCTCGCCGATCATATATTGCAGTTTCGGTGTTCCTTCAATATCCGCCACTTTGATGATCGTGGACGTTTCGCGTGCCGAAAGAATCGCCGAACCGTCGTCCAACAGCTGGATGGTGTTGCAGTGGATCCAATCCCAACGGCCTATGGCGCTTGTATCGGATTCGTCGATGCCCGAATGCGTGGTCGTGGATTTGTAGTCGGGGAACATCGTGCCCAGATCGAGCAGCAGTGTGGTTTTACCGGTGGTGGTGTCGAGCTTGACCACCTGATCCTGCACCGCGTGGTCCGATCGCGTCAGATCGGTGGCGAGCAGCACCAGATTGCCGTCGGAGTCGAGCACGTAATCGTGGTGGAGAATGAACTGGTCGTCCAGGTCGAGAATCTTCTCCAGCTTGCCGAGCCTGTTCATGCCGACCATGGTGTGCGTGGATGCCGAGAACCACATCAGGCCGTTATCGTCGAACAGCAACCGGTGCGAACGGTAGTATTTCACCGGGATCTCGCCGCGGATCACGCCATTGACGTCGTAGTAGTACATGAAGTCCTGGTCGTCGGAATCGTTGCCGAGGATTGCATACAATCCGTTGCCCACGCTTTGTGCCGCGGCCGAAGTGGGCGTTCGTTTCTGTTCGAGTTGGATTTCCTCGTCGCCGAGGAGCTTCGGGCCTTTGCAGGTGAGCTGCCCGGTCGCCACGGTGGAGCCGCTGGCATCGGTGAGTTTCAGCGTGATGGTGTTGGTCGTCTTTGGAATAAGACCGAGCACGATGAACTCATGGGTGGTGGCGTAGTCCTTGCCCTGGTTGGCGGTTGCGGTGAAATCCGGGTACCCTTCGGCGTGCACGGTGTAGGAGACGCTGGTGGCTTCGCTTGTGGTGAAGTACACGTACATCGATGTGGTGTTGGTTCCGTAGGGGTTGACTGCGGTGAACGGATCGTCCAGTGTGGCGGTGGCCTTGTCTCGGTTCGTGATGAGCGTGGCGTCGGCGTCCTGCTGGTATGCGGTGGTGTAGATGTTGGTGATTGTGGCATTTAGGCGTTCGATCCGATTGCGTTCGATGGCTTCGCCGATCTTGGCGGTGCCACCAAGGGGGAACATGGTGATGATGATCGCCACTGCCGTGGCTGCGGCGGCGATGGTGGTGATGCGTTTGCGTGTGAATGGGGTGCCTGTTGCATTCGCTGTTGCGTTTGCGCGTGAATGCGGTCGCAGTGGTCTCATAATGGTCGCTTTCGCAGTGGTCCAAGTGGTAGCAGACTCGTCGTTGGTCTGAGCAATTGTTCGCTAATAGCGTCGTGCATCACCCCGCGGATTGTGTGTGGTCTTGCTGGGGGTGTCGATGGTATTTGCTGATTGTTCTCTGAGAAGAATGCCGCTTTGCTTCCTGCTCCCATCGGTTCCCAAACTGCCGACGCTGATGGTCCTCTCACCATCGATAGTTTGGACATTCCTCAAGCTGTTGACGGTGGGAGGGGAGTCACCGTCGACAGTTTGGGAGGATGGTGTCTCTTTCCCAAACTGTTGACGCTGGCGGCTCTCTCACCGTCGGTGGTTTGGACGTTCCTCGGTCTGCCGACGATAGGTGAGGGAGAGGGGGAGTAACACGGCGGGTCGAACGGGGTCGGCGAATCGCATAACGAGGCGTAACAAAGGTGTTCTAGGGGTGGTGGCATAATAGCCAAGGCAATTTTTAGGGTTTTGCCCTTGAGGACCAACAGTATAGGTGAGTAAACGTGGCACAGACTACCAATGACATCAAGAACGGCTCTGTTCTGAACCTTGACGGCCAGCTGTGGACCGTCCTGAAGTTCCAGCACGTCAAGCCGGGCAAGGGCCCCGCTTTCGTGCGTACCACCATCAAGAACGTGCTGAGCGGCAAGATCGTCGATAAGACCTTCAACGCCGGCATGAAGATGGAGTTCGAGACCGTGGACAACCGTACGCTCCAGTACTCCTATGAGGACGGCGACAACTACGTGTTCATGGATATGACCACCTACGATCAGATCATGGTTCCGAAGACCCTGGTCGACAGCAAGTTCCTGCTTGAGGGCACCGACTGCATCGTGTCCTTCCATGACGGTACCCCGCTGTCCGTCGAACTGCCGGCTTCCGTCATCCTGACCGTCACCCACACCGAGCCGGGCCTGCAGGGCAACCGCTCCAACGCCGGCACCAAGCCCGCCACCGTCGAGACCGGCGCCGAGATCCAGGTCCCGCTGTTCATCAACGAGGGTGAGCGTGTGAAGGTCAACACCACCGACGGCTCCTACCTCGGCCGCGAAAACTGAGTTATCGGATTATCGATCACCAAGTTACGACCAAGGTAAAGGACTGACGGCTGTATGGCACGTTCCACTGCTCGTAAGAGGGCTCTGAATACGTTGTATGAAGCGGATGAGAAGGGGCAGGATATTCTTTCCCTTCTTGAGGAGCGCATTGCGGTTCCCGGCGCACAGACGCCGTTGCCGGAATACGCCATCGAAATCGTTCGTGGCGTTGCCGAGCATCGTCGCGATATCGACGAAAAGCTCGATGAATGCTCCACTGGTTGGAAGATCAGTCGTATGGGCGTTGTCGATCGCAATATTCTGCGCATTGCCGCATGGGAGATCATGTATAACGATGAGGTGCCCGACAGGGTGGCCATCGATGAGGCTCTCGGCCTTGCGAAGACATTGTGCGACGGCGAATCGCCTGCTTTCATTCACGGACTGCTGTCCGCTGTATGCACGGCTCACGAGAAGCCGTTGGATTGATATTTGTTGAACGCCTCCCGTTATTGCACGGGGGGCGTTCTTATGAGATGTGACAAATGTGGTATCGGGTTCCGTTCTATGGGCGCACAGGGCATAGAACGATACAAGCGTGAGAGAATCGAAGTAGTCAGGTAATACGCCCGGTCGGCGTGTGAATTCGTGATGAACGTTACTCTTGGCTTGAATAACCCGAATGAGAATAAGGGGGTTGCGCGGTGAGCGACAAACCAATCTGTGACCAGAATGAGGCCATTCTCGTTCTGGAAGATGGTCAGGTATATGTAGGCGAGCCTTACGGGGCCGAAGGCAAGACGACCGGCGAGATCGTGTTCGCCACTGCCATGACCGGCTATCAGGAGACTCTTACCGATCCGAGCTACGACCGTCAGATTGTGGTGCAGACCTTCCCGCATATCGGCGATACCGGTGTGAACAGCGAGGATCCGGAATCCGCCCGCATCTGGGTCGCCGGCTATGTGGTCCGCGATCCCAGCCCGAACGTGAGCAACTGGCGTGCCGAAGGCAGCCTCGACGATGATCTGACGAAGCAGGGCATTGTGGGCATCAGCGGCATCGACACCCGTAAGCTGGTGCGTCACCTGCGTTCCGCCGGTGTGATGCGCGCCGGTGTGTTCTCCGGTGAGGCGCTGCTGGACGCCAAGGGCAAGGTCAAGGAACTGGATGAGTTCCTGGCGGATGTGAAGGCCACCGCGCAGATGCAGGGGCTGAGCCTGTATGAGGAGGTCAGCACCAAGGAGGCGTACACCATCGAGCCGTGCGGCGAGTTCGAAGGCAAGGAGCCGCTGTACACCGTGGCCGCCGTCGATCTGGGCATCAAGGCCATGACTCCGCATCGTATGGCGGAGCGCGGCTGCCGTGTGCACGTCGTCCCCTCCAACATCACGTTCGAACAGCTGCAGGAGCTCAATCCCGACGGCGTGTTCTTCTCCAACGGCCCGGGCGACCCGGAACAGGCCGGCCCCGAAGTCGAACTGCTACGCAAGGTGCTCGACGCCGGTTACCCGTTCTTCGGCATCTGCTTCGGCAACCAGCTGCTTGGCCGCGCACTCGGCTTCGGCACCTACAAGCTGAAGTTCGGCCACCGTGGCATCAACCAGCCGGTGAAGGACATGACTACCGGCAAGATCGAGATCACCGCGCACAATCACGGCTTCGCGGTCGACGCCCCGATCGGCCAGACCGTCGACGCCCCGTTCGAGAACGGCAAGTACGGCAAGGTGTTCGTCTCGCATATCGATCTGAACGACAATGTGGTGGAGGGTCTGCAGTGCGTGGACATTCCCGCGTTCTCCGTGCAGTACCACCCCGAAGCCGCCGCCGGACCGCACGACGCGGCATACCTGTTTGATCGTTTCGTTGAACTGATGAAGAATTCCAAGGAAGGTAAGTGACATGCCGAAGCGCACCGACATCAAATCCGTGATGGTAATCGGTTCCGGCCCGATCGTGATCGGTCAGGCTGCGGAGTTCGATTATTCAGGTACTCAGGCGTGCCGCGTTCTCCGCGAGGAAGGCATTCGCGTCATCCTGGTCAACTCCAACCCGGCCACCATCATGACCGACCCGGAGATGGCCGACGCCACCTACATCGAGCCGATCGCCACGCCGATCCTTGAACGCATCATCGCCAAGGAACGCCCGGACGCATTGCTGCCGACACTGGGCGGGCAGACGGCTTTGAACGCCGCCATGGCACTGGGCGAGGCCGGCGTGCTCAAGAAGTACAACGTCGAGCTGATCGGCGCGTCCCTTGACGCCATCGACCGCGGCGAGGACCGTGAACTGTTCAAGAAGGTCGTCGAGAAGGCAGGCGCGGAGTCCGCACGCTCGCAGATCGCGCATTCCCTGGCCGAAGTCGACAAGATCGCCGAGGAATTCGGCTACCCGCTGGTCGTTCGCCCGAGCTTCACCATGGGCGGCCTAGGTTCCGGCATCGCGCACGACGAGGAGGAGCTGCACCGCATCGCCGGCGCCGGCATCCACTATTCGCCGACCGACGAGGTGCTGATCGAGGAGGGCATCGAAGGCTGGAAGGAATTCGAGCTTGAGCTCATGCGCGACCGCAACGACAACGTCGTGGTCGTCTGCCCGATCGAAAACGTCGATCCGGTCGGCGTGCACACCGGCGACTCCATCACCGTGGCCCCGTGCTTCACCCTGACCGACCGCGAATACCAGAAGCTGCGCGACATCGGCATCGCCATCATCCGCGGCGTGGGCGTCGACACCGGCGGCTGCAACATCCAGTTCGCCATCCACCCGAAGACCGGCCGCATCATCGTCATCGAGATGAACCCGCGTGTATCCCGTTCCTCCGCACTGGCGTCCAAGGCCACCGGCTTCCCGATCGCCAAGATCGCCACCAAGCTGGCTCTCGGCTACACGCTGGACGAGATCCAGAACGACATCACCCAGTCCACCCCGGCATCCTTCGAGCCGACCATCGACTACGTGGTCACCAAGGTGCCGCGTTTCGCCTTCGAAAAGTTCCCGGGCGCCGACCCCACCCTGACCACCTCCATGAAGTCCGTGGGCGAGGCCATGGCTTTGGGCGGCAACTTCCAGGAATCCCTGGGCAAGGCCATGCGTTCCATCGACAAGCGTCACATGGGCTTCAACTGGGATGGCGACAAGCCGTCCGCCGATGAGGTGAACGAGCTGCTTGAAGCCATCAAGGTGCCGACCGAGAACCGCTACCTGCAGCTCATGCGCGCCATCTGGGGCGGCGCGACCATCGACCAGCTGTACGCCACCACCAAGATCGACCCGTGGTTCCTCAAGCAGTTCACGCTGATCAACCAGACCGCGCTCACCGTGCGCGACGCCGAGGCACTGACCCCGAAGCTGCTGAAGAAGGCCAAGCTCGCCGGTCTGTCCGATCTGCAGATCGCACACCTGCGCCACCTGGGCGACGAAGGCGAGAACACCATCCGCGAGCTGCGCTGGACCTACGGCCTGCGTCCGGTCTACAAGACCGTCGACACCTGCGCCGCCGAATTCGACGCCGCCACGCCGTACTACTACTCCTGCTACGCCGACGAGACCGAAGTCAAGCCGCGCGAACGCGAAGCCGTCATCATCCTCGGCTCCGGCCCGAACCGCATCGGCCAGGGCATCGAGTTCGACTACACCTGCGTGCATGCGGTGCAGGAGCTCGGCAAGGACTACGACACGATCATGGTCAACTGCAACCCCGAGACCGTGTCCACCGATTACGACATCTCCGACCGTCTGTACTTCGAGCCGCTCACCTTCGAAGACGTGCTCGAGATCTACGAGGCCGAGAAGAAGATGGGCCCGGTCAAGGGCGTGATCGTGCAGCTCGGCGGTCAGACCCCGCTGTCGCTCGCCGCACGTCTGAAGGCCGCCGGCGTGCCGATTCTGGGCACCACCCCGGAAGCCATCGATCTGGCCGAGAACCGTGAGCTCTTCGGCGAAGTACTCAAGAAGGCCAAGATGAACGCGCCGCGCTACGGCACCGCGCTGAGCCTTGAAGAGGCCCAGGAGGCCGCGCATTCCATCGGTTACCCGGTGCTTGTGCGCCCGAGCTACGTGCTCGGCGGCCGCGGCATGGAGATCGTGTACGACAACGCCCAGCTTGAGAAGTACGTGGAGCGCGCGCTCGACGAGGCCAAGGCCGATACCGTGGTCTCCGGCCGTCTGCCCAGCCCGCTGCTGATCGACAAGTTCCTGCAGGACGCCATCGAAATCGACGTCGACGCACTGTTCGACGGCGAGGAACTGTACATCGGCGGCATCATGGAGCATATCGAGGAGGCCGGCGTGCATTCCGGCGACGCCGCCTGCACCCTGCCCCCGAACACGCTGTCCGTCGACCAGATCCGTCGCCTGCGCGAAGGCACCTATGCCATCGCCAAGGGCTGCAACGTGCAGGGTCTGATCAACGTGCAGTACGCTTTCATGGCCAACACGCTGTATGTGATCGAAGCCAATCCGCGCGCCTCCCGTACCGTGCCGTTCGCGTCCAAGGCCACCGGCGTTCCGCTGGCCAAGGCCGCTGCACGCATCATGGCCGGCGAGACCATCGCCCAGCAGCGTGCCAACGGCCTGCTGCTGCCGAAGGGCGACGGCGGCGACTTCCACCCCGGCCAGCAGATCGCGGTCAAGGAATCCGTGCTGCCGTTCAAGCGTTTCCGCACGCCGCTGGGCAAGACCGTCGACGTGCTGCTCGGGCCCGAAATGCGTTCCACCGGCGAGGTCATGGGCTTCGACCGCGACGTTCCGCACGCCTTCGCCAAGAGCCAGCTCGCCGCATACGATGGCGGCCTGCCGACCGAAGGCAACGTGTTCGTCTCCGTGAACGACTCCGACAAGCGCCAGCTGCCGCTGATCGCCGTGCGCCTGGAAGAGCTCGGATTCAAGATCTGGGCGACCGAGGGCACCGCTTCCGTGCTGCGCCGCTATGGCATCGAATCGAAGATCGTGGACAAGATCTCCGGCCGTGTCGACTCCGCCCCGGACGATCCGGTGGTCATCAAGCATGCCGAAGGCTCCGTGGGCAAGAACGTGGTTCAGCTCATCGAAGAGGGCGAGATCGACATGATTCTCAACACCCCGAACTCGCGCGGATCTCGTGCGGACGGCTATTCGATTCGTGCCGCCGCCATCGCCGCGGATCTGCCGCAGTTCACCACCATCACCGAATTCAACGCCGTGCTGCTCGCCATCGACGCGGTCAAGCGCAACGATTACCAGGTGATGAGCATTCAGGAACACGCACAGCAGTTGTTCGCCCTGGAAAACGAAGGACACTGAGATGAACGACGTCATTGCCAGCAGCCACGAGGATCAGCTTCGTGCGGAACGCTCCAATTTCGGCCTGCGTCTGCACAACTCCATGAGCAAGTACGGTCCGCTGTGCGTTGGCATTGACCCGCATCGCAGACTCCTGACGGACTGGGGCTACAACGTTGACGCGAACGGCGCGGAGATGTTCTCGATGCGCATGCTGCAGGCCGCGAACGGCCGCGCCGCCGCCGTCAAATTCCAGATGCCCATGTTCGAACGGTACGGTTCCAAAGGCTTTGTCGTATTGGAACGGCTGCTCTACGCGGCACGGCAGATGGGTGTGATCACCATCGTGGATTGCGTGCATGGAGGTCTTTCCACCACCATCTCCGCCATCGCCGACGCGTATTTCAAGCCTGGTGCGCCGATGAAGGCCGATGCGATCACGCTACTGCCGTATTACGGTGAGCGTTCGCTACGTGGCCTGATCGATGATGCCCTTGATAACGGCAGTGGTGTGTTCATCGCTTCGCTGACCTCGAACGAGGAGGGGCGCAGCGTGCAAAGCGCCATTCGCCAAGGCGGCTCCTACAAGGGGCAGACCGTGGCGTATGGCATTGCCGCCGCCGCGCAGAAGCATAATGCCGAGCATGAGGGCATGGGGTCCGTTGGTCTGATCGTGGGTGCGACCGTAGGGCAGTGGATCGAGCAGACCGGTGTCAATCCGGCGCATTTCACCGGTCCGATCCTTTCCCCGGGCTACGGCTGGCAGGGGGCCGAGGCTCAGGATCTGAAAACCCTGTTCAAGGGAACGCATGGCAACGTGCTGGTCACCGTGTCGCGTTCCATCGCTACCAAAGGGCCTGACATCGCCGATCTTGCAGCGGCTACCGAAGCCATTGCGTTCGACGTGCGCCAGGCCATGATGGAAGCCGAAGACGAAACCATGGAGGTATAAGCAGTGACGAACGGACGTCTTATCGTGCTCAGCGGGCCCACCGCGGTCGGCAAGGGCACGGTGGAGCAGAAGCTGCTGGCCGACCATCCCGAAATCTGGGTGTCGGTGTCCGCCACCACCCGCGATCCGCGACCCGGCGAGCAGGATGGCGTGAACTATTGGTTCATGACGGAAGACGAGTTTGTGGCCGGCGAACGCGACGGCAAGTTCCTGGAAACCGCCGTGGTGCACGGTATGGCCCATTACGGCACGCCTCTGGAACCGGTGAAGGAGCATTTGAGCAGGAACGTTCCCACGCTGCTGGAAATCGATCTGCAAGGCGCCAGGCGCGTCCGCGAACGTGCCACCGAGCTTGGGCTTGACGTGGTGACGGTGTTCATCGCGCCGCCGTCGTTCGAAGAGCTGAAGCGTCGCCTGATCGGTCGCGGTACCGAAACCGCCGAACAGCAGGCCAAGCGGTTGGAAACCGCCAAGGTGGAGCTTGCGGCCGAGAATGAATTCGATGTGGTCATCGTCAACGACACCGTGGACAAGGCCGCGGACGACCTGTGGAAGGTGATCGCCGAAGAGTACGGCCTGAGCGAATAGTGCGCGATAGGGGAGTGCCGGAAATACGCATTTCGGTGCGCTCCGAGGCTTTCCCCATACCGCCGTTCCTAGCCATGTGCGGTAAGCCTGCGGCTGTGGGCAGCATGCTCATGGCAGATCGGGTGACATGTCAAGTCGGACGGAATCATTGAGATTCCATCTCTTCCCACACCCACGTATGCATCCGCATCGATGCGCCATATATACGAATGCGCCGGCGAACGGCATGGATTCCGTTCGCCGGCGCATTCGTATTCTTCGAGAGCGTCAGTCCTGCTTATCGCCCAGGATCTCGTTCACCAGCTCCTGCTTGGCGTGGATCTGTCCTTCGAATCCAGGGCGGATGTCAAGGCGGATCACCACGTCGGTGCGGTAGCCCTGGCCGGCGAGCTTCATCGTCGCGTCACGAATCACCTTGAGCACATCGTCGATGTCGCCTTCGATGTTGGTGAACATGGCGTTCGTCTCATTCGGCAGGCCGGACTGTCGAATCACATCCACCGCCTGCGACACGTAGGTGGATTTCTCCGGGCTTGCTCCGGCCGGGCTGATGGCGACGGCCGCCAGCGTGTTGATGTACGGCTTGCCGGTTTTCGGATCGACCGGCACTTCCTGCTTTTCGGCATTGCGGTCAAGGGGCATGATGTTCCTCGTTTCTCGTAGGTGTTGCTTACGGTTTGTACGGATAGCGGCGTATTGGCGCGTGCGTTTGGGTCTCGTCGGCCCCGGCGCTCAGCGCCAATGCCAGGCGTGATCCATCGGGCCGGAGCCGTGGCCCAGGTCAAGCTGCGCGTTCAACGCGCCGGTCAGGTACGTCTTGGCGCTGCGGATGGCTTCGGGCAGCGTTTCGCCAAGCGCCAGGTGCGAGGCGATGGCGGAGCTCAGCGTGCAGCCGGTGCCGTGCGTGTTCGGATTGTCCACGCGCTTGCCCTTGAACCAGGTGATGGTGCCGTCGGTCTGCGCCAGCACGTCGTTCGCGTCGTTCGTGTCGTGCCCGCCTTTGACCAGCGAGGCGCAGCCATACTGCCGGGTGAGCGCCAGCGCGGCACGTTCCATGCCTGCCGCATCGTCGATATCCAGTCCGGTCAGCGCACAGGTTTCCGGAATGTTCGGTGTGATCACCGTGGCGAGGGGGAACAGGCGGCTTGTGAGCGCGTCGATGGCGTCGTCGCTGATGAGCTTTGCGCCCGAGGTGGCCACCATAACCGGGTCGAGCACCACGTTGGTGGCGTGATGGGCGGTGAGGCGATCGGCGATGGCGTTGATGAGATCCACCGAGGAGACCATGCCGATCTTCACCGCGACCGGTGGAATATCGTCGAATACTGCATCGATCTGATCGGCGAGGATCGACGGTTCGGTGTCTTGAATGGAACGCACGCCGGTGGTGTTCTGCGCGGTGAGCGCGGTGATGGCGCTCATGCCGAATACGCCGTTGGCCAGCATGGTCTTCAGATCGGCCTGAATGCCTGCGCCGCCGGAGGAATCCGATCCGGCGATGGCGAGTACCGGTTGCAATGTCGTGTGTTCCATTCATGTCTCCTTGGTGTGTGGTTCTCTGCTTTCAGCCTACTCGCAGTCGTTCAGTCCTGCCGGGCTTCGGCCACGAGCCTTTCCTGCGCGGCCGCGTCGCCGAACTTTTTGCGAATATTCTGCGAGATGGCCATGGAGCAGAACTTCGGGCCGCACATGGAGCAGAAATGCGCCATCTTCGCGGGCTCGGCGGGCAGCGTCTCGTCATGGTAGGCGATGGCGGTGTCCGGGTCGTAGCTCAGGTTGAACTGGTCGAGCCAGCGGAATTCGAAGCGTGCCTTGCTCATCGCGTTGTCGCGGTCCATGGCGTGCGGGTGGTGCTTGGCGATGTCGGCCGCATGGCAGGCGATCTTGTAGGCGATCACGCCCTGTTTCACATCGTCCTTGTTCGGCAGGCCGAGGTGTTCCTTCGGTGTGACGTAGCACAGCATGGCGGTGCCGTAGCGTGCGATCTCCACGCCGCCGATGGCGGAGGTGATGTGGTCGTAGCCGGGGGCGGTGTCGGTGGTGAGCGGGCCGAGCGTGTAGAACGGCGCATCGTTGCAGATGGCCTTTTCCATCTCGATGTTCATGCGCACGGTGTCGAACGGAATATGGCCCGGTCCTTCGATCATGACCTGCACGTCCTTGGCCCAGGCGCGCTTGGTGAGTTCGCCCAGCGTCATGAGTTCGGCCAGCTGCGCCTGGTCGTTCGCGTCCGCGAGTGAACCGGGGCGCAGGCCGTCGCCCAGTGAGAACGCCACATCGTATTTGGCGAAGATGTCGCACAGTTCGTCGAAATGCGTGTACAGGAAGCTTTCCTGATGATGCTGCAGGCACCATTCGGCCATGATCGAACCGCCGCGCGAGACGATGCCGGTCATGCGGTTGGCGGTCAGCGGCACGTAGCGCATGAGCACGCCGGCATGGATCGTCATATAGTCCACGCCCTGCTCGCACTGTTCGATCACGGTGTCGCGGAACAGCTCCCAGCTCAGCTTGGACGCGTCGTCCTCCACCTTTTCCAGCGCCTGGTACATCGGCACAGTGCCGATCGGGACGGGGGAGTTGCGCAGAATCCACTCACGCGTGGTGTGGATGTCGTTGCCGGTCGAAAGGTCCATCACGGTGTCGGCACCCCACTTGGTCGCCCAGGTGAGTTTCTCCACCTCTTCGTCGATGGACGAGGTGACGGCCGAATTGCCCATGTTCGCGTTGAGCTTGGTGAGGAACTTGGCGCCGATGATCATCGGCTCGGCTTCGGGGTGGTTGATGTTGCACGGCATTACCGCGCGGCCCGCGGCCAGTTCGGAGCGCACAAGCTCCACGCTGCAATGCTCGCGTTCGGCCACGTAGCGCATTTCCGGGGTGATGATGTTGTGGCGTGCATACCACATCTGCGTCACCGGATGGTCCTTGGCGCGCATGGGCTTGTGCTGGCGGCCGCGCCACTCCTTGGATGCCTTGCCGCGCTTGATGGCACGCTTGCCGTCATCCTCAAGATTGCGGCGGCGACCTTCGTATTCCTCCACGTCGCCACGGTCGCGGATCCAGTCGAGACGAAGCGGCGCCAGGCCTTCCTTCGGATCGCACTTGGGACCTTCCGTGTTGTAATCCTTGAACGGCGGGTTCGGGCCGACGCCGGGGGTGTCGGACAGTTTGATCTCGGTGTACGGCACTTCCAGATCGTAGGTGCCGAACTGGTTTTCGAAATGAATCGGCGTGGTCTTGCGGATATGCGCCTTGTCGCGCTGGGTGCAGCCGCGGGCCGCGATGTCCACGCGCTGCTGCTTGGCCAGCTTGGAGGCGGCCTTGGCCTCCTTGGCGTTGGTGAACTTCTTTGCGGCGGGCTGTGCCGGCTGCTGGCTGGCGTTCTCCGCAACGGCTGCCGGGCGTTGCGCGTAGCCGTGCCTCCTGTCGCCGCGCACGGCCTTCCAGCGCGTCACCATCTCACGGGTGGCGGCTTCCGGATCGTCCGCGCCTGCAATGGCGGACACCACGAACCAGCCGGCAGCGTCAGTGGAGGCCAGCATCTCCATATCGTCGGCGTGCACGCCGCCGCCGACCACGACGGGGAAATCGCTTGCCGCGCAGATGGTGTTGATCTGTTCCTCGTCAAGCGTGTGGCCGGAGCCGTCGTTGCCGCCCACGGAGGCTTCGGGCTTGGTGGTGGAGACGTGCAGCGGGCCGGCGCCGATGTAGTCGATGCAGCCTGCCGGCAGTTCGTTGATGAGCTTGACCAGGCTTTCGGTTTCCGCGGACAGGCCGACGATGGCGTCCTCGCCGAGCAGCGCGCGGGCTTCGCGCGGTTCCATATCGGTCTGGCCGATATGCACGCCGTCCACTTTGATGCCCTTGTTGCGAGCCTGCCAGACCACGTCCACGCGGTCGTCGATTACGAACGGCACCGTGTCGGACTTATTGTTGTCCTCGATGATCTGCGCGATGTCGCGTGCGGTTTCGGTAAGTTCCTTGGCGTCCATCTTCTTGGCGCGCAGCTGGATGAAGGTGGCGCCGCCACGCAGGGCGTCGTCCACCACGTCGGTGACCGGTCGGCCTTTGCAATCTTCCGGGCCTACGACGAAGTAGGCGCTCAGATCGAAACAGCCGCGCATGGATGCGTATGGGAAATTATTGCTCATTGGTGTCCCCTTATAGCTTGATATGGAAGGAAAGTGTGGATGGATTTCGCCGCGCGTTACGGGTATCTGTATGCGTCGTGCTGCTGCACGGAAAGCCGGTCCACGGGCTTGCGCGTGTGTCGGCACGGAGCATGACGGTATGCGCCAAATGCTGCGTGCATACCCGTCTGGCAAGCGGCTTGATACGTGTGGAAGCCGCTTCGACGGTCAGCCGATCAGAATCTCGGACTGAGCCACCTGTTCTGCGGTGACGTTCCACAATGCGTCGAGGAACGCGACCTGGAAGGAGCCCGGGCCGTTGGACTCACGTTCGGCGATTTCGCTGGCACGGTTGTACAGCAGCGATGCCGCGATGGAGGCGGTCAGTGGTTCCGCCACGGCCAGGTAGGTGGCGGTCACGCCGCCAAGCGAGCAGCCGGCTCCGGTGATCTTCGTCATCATCGCGCTGCCGCCGGGCAAACGGTATACGGTCTCGCCATCGGTCACCAGATCGGATGCGCCGGATACGGCGACCGCGCCTTTGCCGCCAGCGGCATGCTGTGCAAGATAGCGTGCCAGTCGTTTGGCGGCATCCACGGCGGCTTCCACCTCGTCCACGGCTTCCACGCCGGCAGGGCGGGTGGTCTCGCCTTCAGCGCCGTCGTTCGCGCCAAGCTCCCACATGGCGTCCAAGGCGATGATCTCGCTGGCGTTGCCGCGAATCACCGTCGGGGGAGCAGTCTTGAAGGACTGCAGGATGGCGGTGCGGGTCTTGCCGATGCCAGCGGCCACCGGGTCAAGCACCCACGGCTTGCCCAAATACTGCAGTTTCGGGGCGATGTCCGCCAGCGCGTCCTTGTAGAACGGCAGCAGCGTGCCCACGTTGATGTATGTCGAACCGGCGATCTTCGCGGTATCCACGATATCGTCCGGCAGAAAGCTCATGGCCGCGGTGCCGCCAGCGGCAAGCTGGGCGTTCGCCACCAGGTTGATGGTGACGAAATTCGTGAACGACTGCGCCAGCGGCGTGGTGGAACGTACGTCGCTCACCGCCTGTGCGATGCGCTCGCGAATCGGGTCTGCTGCGGAAATCGCGGAAACGGCTGCTGTGCCGTCAGTGTATGAGCTGTCACTCATTGCGCTGCTCCCTACGTTGGTCCTAACCAACAGGTTCAAAGGGTCAGGCGTTCGCCTATCTCAGCCTCCCGCGCGTGCGGGAAGCCCCCCTGCATGTACAAATACGGTTTTCAACGTATACAAGGGTATTGACCAAGGGTATTGACATGGCGGCGCGATGCTGGTAAAAGCATTGACACCGCGTGGCTTACGCACAGGTGCCGTTGTGAATGGACTGCGCGATCTGGTCGCTCTGCGCGTCCATCGCATACGCGGCCAAACCCTGCTGACTGCCTGCGATGCGCTCGCGGCTGGCGCCGAGGAACTGCACCGCATACGAATTGGTCACCGCCTCCGTCCGGTTCGCGGCGATCTCAGGCTCGGTGGTGCCGCACACGATCATGATCGAACGATGCGCCAGCTCATGCTTCGTGTAGTCGACCAGCAGCGGACTGCGCTCCACCGTGGGCCACTCCGGGTGTGTGGTCAGCATGTTCACCTCGTTGCGGCTGGCTTGCGAGCCGCCACAGAAGAAGCCGATCACCATGTCGGCGTTGTCGTCTCCGTTGTCGTCGGCGCCGGGGCAGCCGTATACGCTGGTCTGTTTGACCTGCACGCCCAAGGTGGACGCCACCGATTGCGCCGTGCCCAGCCACCCGGCGGCATCCATCGCGCCCGCTTCGGTCGGCACGGCAATCTGCGCCGCGTTCGTCTCTTCCGTGTGCAGGCTGGCTATGGAATCCGCCACCTGTTGGCGCACCCGCTGCTCCAGGTTGTACAGGCTTTTCAGATCATCGAGATGCTCCTGCAAGGTCTGGTATGAACGCTGCTTGCCATAGCGGGAAACGAGTTCGTTGATGGCGGCTGGGTCGTCGACCTGTACCATCCAATGCCCGCCATCGGTGCGGAAATCGTTGGCGAAACTGGTTTCCATGGCGTCGATAAGCGCGGCTGTTTGCGTTTGCATGGTATTCGCGGCGTTGTTGAGCCTGTCGACGGTGCCCAGCAGGGTGGTTCGCGGGGTGAAGACGAACTGGGCGAATGGCGAATCCGAAGTGAAACGCGTGAGACTGGCGCTCGCGGCCAACTGGTCATAATCGGCAACGGCTTGGCGAGTGGACGTGATGGCGCTTTGGAAATCGTTGGCATGCATGGTGCCTTGCGCGAAATCCATACTTGCCGCTGCGGTGGCGCGTGTGGATTTCGCGGATTCGATCACGGCGCGAATGTCTGCCAGCTCGCCGCTGGAAATCTGCCCGCGGCCGGCAATGCCAATGCCTCCGGCCACGATCAGCAGCGCGATGAGAATCCTCGCCGCAATGCGCGAACCACGTCGGTTGG